>DATJWQ010000049.1:0-18204 GCA_035501175.1 Verrucomicrobiia bacterium
CTGCTCTGCAACTAAAGCTTTCCTTCCGTCAGGTGTTTGGTACGGTGGTGACGTGATTCAGATTGACCCTCCGCGATGCTGCTCTATCTGTGGCCGGCGATACTGGGTGGGCGAGTCGTGTTATTACTGCCCAACGTGTCGCATGTCGATCTGCGAAAGCTGCGGCGGCGCAAATCACCCTCACCGTACTCTCAAAATGTCCAAGATTGGCGGTCCAATCATGGCGCGTTGGTTTCGACTGAAGCGTTGGCTCGGCTTCTGTTGAAAAATTAACCGCCGTTTGGTCGAGCTGTAGGTGTCTCGGGTCGGGCGTGTGCCGTGAATGTGTCACGCCAGCATTACGCGAAATTCTTGCAAAATTCACGGGTCTGATCACCCTTTCGCCTACGTGGTCCCCGGATCGACCGTGGCAATGCATTCGCCGATCAAGCATAACTGCCGAGGGAACAGTCTTCATCGCCTTCCCCCTGGGCACGACAACGGGGTTGGAACAGTTTAAACTTGCTCTCTTACGAAGACCGAAAGCCAATCGAAAACGGCCTACCTCAAAAAGCAGTTCAGCGTTGAGTTATTATTCCATTGCACCGGACAGATGGCCGGCCTCAGGGCTGGACCCACACCTCACACGTCCCGCCGCAAGCCGCTGAAGTTCCACACGGCAACTCATTGGTCAGAAGCATTGCGGGGTGGCCATTAACGGTCGTCCACTGTGGAAACTGCGCCGTTGCCTGAAACTCAGAGAAGTCTGGATACACGCCGCCGAAGGGAGGGGCTAAGTAGCACGAAACTGAAGCGACCATGCCGGAAGGGGTACTCGCACAGCCAAGCGTCCAGTTAAAATTAAAGGTAAAGGAATTTGTATACGAAAAACTGCATCCGTAATCATACCCGGTGTACCATGTCAATGCAATGTTTGTCGATAGATTCCCGTTTCCACCCGGGCCTGGCCCCAATGGCGTCCAAGCACCATTCGGGTTGAAAAGCGCTTCACCATAGTTTCCATAACCCATGTCAAAACAAGTGTTTTGAGCCACGCCCTGAATTTGAAAACGCAGAACCGTGGGGTTCATATGACACCAGCCGAGCGTGCACGGATCGCACTTGTTCGACGTTGTGCAGCCGAATTCATTCGTGAGTAGATTCGCCACTGCTTCTACCTCCGCAAAGCTTTCGTTCGTCCACCAGCCGGTGGGATTGCCAACCGCAGCGAGAATGTTCGAAACCGACCAAGGGGCACAATAGGGCGAAGTTGTGTCCTGATACTTGGGTATCACGTTCTGAAGCCCAGAGCGGAGCTCGCCCAAAAGGTCGTTGGCCCAAAGGTCGAGCTGCAGACCCGCCAGAGTTTCATTGCTCAGTGCCGGCACGGTGAAATCCACTCCGGTGTAATTTGTGGGGATGTTGGAGACGTTATTGTAGTTGGTGGTGAAGCTCGTATCGCAGCCAACCCACGCTTGGTACTGGACTTGGAATTGGCTGGGCGCGTTGTCAGGATCGGTCAACGTAATCGTCTTGGTCGCAACGTTGTACGTCCAGTTCGTGTATAAATACTCTGGAGACAACGGCATCCACGCCCACGCATCGTATAGTTGAATGGTTCTCGGGTCGGTCGGGAAAAAGTCTAGTGAAAACGACGCGTTGGTGGCATCGACCCACTCGTATTCTATCTCGTATGTCCATCGCGTGATTGGATTTGGGTAGACACAGGTGTTGGAAAAGGCCTCACCTTGGTTGATCTTCCTAAAGATGCCCACGACTGTTGCCGAATCGATGGGCACGTTGTAGGCGACCTCGGCCTGCTCCGTGACCAACCCGGCCTTATTGAAGCCCTGCACCGCCACAAAACTATTGGTATTTGTGACCACCGGCCCGCTGACAGGCATGTCGAAGTAGCCGTACTTGTACTGCGGCACGCCATTCGTGTCGAACTGTACAAGGCATTGGTTGACAATTTGCGTCGCGCTGGCGAGAGCAGCGGCGTTCGTCGCCCACACAATCGAGTTGAGGGCATTGGTGACTTGCACCGACATGCTGGCCGGCAGGTACTCATTACCACACCAAACCGCGTAATCCGAGTAATTCGAGCCGTACTGGTAGCCCGCGCCGTAGCTCCAGTTCTTGGCGCCTACGCGCCCAAGGCAACGCAGTCCGGCGTTGGTGCCGCCAATCGATTGCATCCAGTAGAAATCGTCACTGCTCAAGTCTGATGCCTTCGACCATCCGTTACTGTACCACAGTGTCCATGTGGACCAAGTGGGGATCACCTGCGGGTTCTGTCCCGTCCGGGTATACAATAGCACCACGTCATCTGAGTCAATGCCTGGCTCGTCACTGTAGGCCGCAGACCAGTTTGGATAGGCGATTGGATAAATGAAATACTTGCTGAACGACTGATCTTCGCCATATCTCTGGGCATACGACGGCTGTGCGTTGAACTGGCTTCCGCTCCACCGATAGGCCACACCATCAAGCGAGGCGAGCAGTGAGTTCGTGTCCATGTCCGCGTGGCTGTGGTCGATCCCATTCCATACGCCGAAAATGACCGGGTCGATGGCATGATTGCCGTTTGTGTTGGCGCTGCCGTTCCAAACAGAAGGCCCGGCCGCATTGGTCTTGCCCGAAGCGCTCCACGGAGCCACCACGCCGTCACCATCGAATTGCTCGGTCTCCAGGGTGGGCAGGGTAACGGCCTTTTCGCCCTGGTAGAATGACGCCAAACCCAAATGATAGGCGTTGAACACATACTCAATCGGCGGAGCGGGATTGGCCCAGAAATAATCCATGAGAGGATTGTGGTGCCTGAGCCTGCTGGACGCGTTCGGGTTGTTCACGGAAATGTCTTCGACCGCCCCATTTTGACCGTAGCGGTAGTAGCCGGCTGTCATATGCTGCACAAGCGTAAACGGCGGCACGGGAATGTGATTGGCCGTCAAACGCAACGACGGAACGATGAATAATGTCCGCATCCCGTCAAACAGATGCGAAACAATTCCCGCGTTTCGATCCCACATGGCCCAGTTGGCAATCATACTTCCCAAGTGCGGCGTCGCCAGCGCCACCAACCGGCGAACACCCGTATTGCCGGTGGTTGCCGCGCTCTGGATTAGGTAGTAGTGGCACAGCAACCCGCCCATCGAGTGCGCTACGAGAACAACGTTTGGCCAGGTGTTCGTGTCGTTTGGGTTGGTCGCGTACGAGCCGCGAATGCCGGAAAAGCCCCCAACGCCTTGCCGACCGTTGATGCGCTCGTCCAAGGTGATACGCTTGTTCGGATCGTGGGGCGCAGCCTGCAGAGCCTGCGTAAACGTGTTTGTGAAGAACCGGTTGTCCCGATCCCAAGCCCACGCGTTCCATTCAATATGATCGAAGCTGTTGCTATTCAGGGTGCTCGACCCCGTCGGATCGCCGTAGTTGAACGTGTGGAGATAGGGCTCTTGAGTCGTTCGGTACCGGCTGCTGCCGTTATCGGCCAGAACAAATGCACTGGCGGCTTCGGAGAGGTGATAGCCCGCAAGCCCATTTGTCAATGCGCTGATCGCCGCTGCCCATCCGCCGTCGTTGGCGTTGATGCCGTGCACAAATAGAATCGGCTCTGGACAGTACACAAGAGCACCATCGTCGTCGTTCCCCGGTTCCCACGGCAACAGTCGGGTCGTCTGAGCCCAAGCCAAGAGCGGGGTCAACAGTGCCAAGCAAACCAAGGAAAATGCTTTCGTTTTCATGGTGGCTACCATCGACAGGATTCTTGGGGTTTCGGGCACTCAGCGAGATGGGATGGGCCAATCCACTTTCCTTCTCGCAGTTCGGAATCAGTGAACAGGATACCGCCGACAGTAAAGCCGACAAATCCAGGGCTCCCCCAGTGAGACCAACCGCAAGTTCCTTGTCGGCCCTGAACGAGGGGCCGGCGGGCAACGAGCCTTTCTCCGCTAGTGGCATCTCGTATTCCCGCACTGATTGCGAAGATTCTCTTTCCGTCCGGGCTCCAAGTGGGATAGGTGCCCGAAACCGGCTTGCCTTTCGGGTCGAGTAATTGCCGGACGTTCTTACCGTCGATGTCCACCAGATATAACCCCCCGGTCTTCGCGTCTCCGATGCGCCCATAAACAATCGTTTTCCCATCCGGCGAGACGCACGGAGTCTCGCCGTTAGAACTGCGGATCACATAAATGGCATTGCTACCCTGCGGGTCGCATTTGGCGATGCCCCCTGTGACTCCCTGCGGATTGCGCACACCCTTGCCGAACACGATCCATTGGCCGTCCGTGGTCCAGCTCGGATTATTGAACCCTGACCACCCGCCTTCCTCCATGCTTGGCTTCTGAATCCGTGTCAGTCCGCTGCCGTCCAGGTTGATCGTCCAGAGGCCCGTGATGTCTTCGCCCCCAATCACGATAGCGAGCGCGATCTTCCTTGTCTTCTGGTTGAGCGACATCCACGTGGTCTGCGCTTGTGTGTCAATCGGGTACCGTGGGTTCGCCCAAAGCTCACTGATTTCAGTCTTGTTACTGCCGTCCGGCTTCATCTTGCAGAGATAAATGCTGACCCCATGGCCGATGTCTTCGGTCTTGCTGTCGCTCAGTGGATCGGGGACGACCATTTTTCGACGCGTGAATCGCGTCACCTGCTTGACAAAATAGATCTCTTCGTCCGTGCCGCTGAATTGCGGGGCTTCGTTCGTTTTGGCCGGCAGCGTCATCGCCGGTCCCCAATCCGCACAGAGATATTCCACGTTCGCAAATTCTTGGGCAACACTCGTCGTAACAAGTAACGCTAACCCGACGAGAACCAGTCCTGATTGTTGAACCGCATAACATAATCCTCTCATCTTGTACCCTCCACGGCTCTCTCGATGCGTTTTCCAATATTCTGAGGAGTCGAGGCCACGGCGACAACTTTGCCGCTGACGGAGGCCTCGACATAACACCCGAGAAACTTTGGGATCGTGCTGGATCCCATCAAGAATCCTTCTGATATGTCGCCTCTGAGGGTGGCGGGCTCGGTGTCGGTGACGATCTTCTCTAGTGGTTGAAGATCGTAAACATGCTCGCCTAGCAAAAGCTGCCGGTCCGGTTTAGCTGGGTCCGGCATCACCCAATACACCCACTTGACGCGTACACCTGTCTGTGGCTCGGCCGTCTTGTTCCTTATTTCCATCGTGCAGTGAATGCTCTTTGTGACGTCTGTCCTGAGCCCCATTCCAATCGTATATGGCTCGCCACGATGCTCCTGCTCTTTGCCGATGGCTGAGAGACGAATGGGGCCACTCTCAAAATCCTCAAGCCATCTCTCAGATACAGCCGGTTGCGCAATGCGACGAGCTGGCGCGGGGTTGTGCGCGTTATGCACGGCCATCCAAGGAACGCACAAGATGTCCGCACAGATGCTCAACGGCAAGTCGACGGTGACAAGAAGATAACGAGGTGTGTCAGCTAGCTTCCCTCCCAACCCAGGATTCCGATCATTCAGGTAGCGGTACATCGTTACGTCAAGTTCGGACGCAGGGTAATACTCGGCGCGTCCATTGCTCGGCACGCTGGTGTACGCCATAAAAGTTCCGCACCCGCAGAGCAGCAAAGTCGGAACTACTGAAATGGCACCCATGCCAACTGTCATGATCTATTCCTCTGGTATATCGAACAGCGAATCATCAAGCCCCTGATTTGCCGTGATGCCGGTCATCGCGGACTCCACCACTACAGTGTCACCGCTGTCGAACGTCATCGTGTGGCGGTGGAACGTGTACATCCAATGACCGGGCACGACTTCGACGGGGTTGAGATACTCGGACTTGATCGACACGTCCCCATCGTCGGATTGGCCGTCAAATTCGGTAACGAAGCCCTTGGTGAAATCCGTGCCGAAACTCTGCGATGGCCAGAGCATCCCGGCTTGCGGCGCGAGCTGGCAGGTGAACGTCGCCGAGTTCGATGAGATGGATATGGCCGGCACTGTCCGCGCCTGGCAAAGTGGCACGTCCCAGAAGAAATCGGATTCACGGCTCCCTTGCACCGAGAAATCACCGTTGATGCCCGTGGTCATCGCCCCGCCGATGTTCAAGGCGTCATTGTGCCACCAAAACTCATTCTCATTCTGGACTCCCGTGAATCCGTTGTCATATTGTACCAACTGCTCGTACGGCCCTTTCATCTTCACAGTAGCGGTATCAGTCACAACCGCGACACCATCGTCGTACTCCGTGCTGGTCACGGCAAATTCTAAATCTTGGAAAGCTAAATAGTTCGCCTGAATCTTATTGAGAATATCGTTCGCGTTCGGATTGAGGATGACTTGCTTAAATGGCGTCCACTGGCCATCTTGACCCTCGGCGTGCAAATAAATCACATGGCGCGTGCCGTAGGCAAAGGTCGGGGTAAACGTCTCAACAGCGGTCACGTTGGTGGAGCCAAACACGCTATTGGACGCGCTCATCGCGGTTCCCGCGCCATTGGTGCCGCTAACCGCATCAAGGAAATATTCCGCCGCCTTCACGTTCACCAAAGCATTCGTGGTACGCACGTCGGCAGTGATTTGGACGGCGTTGCTGCTCGCGTACACTGCCCAGGCATTGGGAATGATCAGCATGCTATTGGGGTGCGAGTTCGGGTTCCGAGGGTCGGTGTGGGCCTGATACTCCTGCCAATTGGTGAAGCCATCGCCGTCCGGGTCTTCCCACGCCAGATTCGGGTCGAGAGGGTCAAGCCCGTTCGACACGGCCCAGCCGTAGGGGATACCGTTATTCGTATTGGTCGGGCTGGCGCGAACCACACGATAGAACCCCTGCACTTGCCCTACCGCATTGGTGTCAGTCCATGTCGTCTCCTGATCCGTCCCAAACATCCACGCCACATCCGTCCAGGACGAAGTTGGCGTCAGATTGTTTTCCCACTGGACGATATACACGTGGTCGGTACAACTGCTCCAAGCCACGCTGCAGCCCTGCGTGCTCATTGTGACTGAGACCGCGCCGAATGGAGTCGCCTCATTCGTAATGGCGCAGGGACCACTGCTGAAATCATCTTCCTCGTCCATCGCCAAAAAATGGGCAGTAAAAATCGACGTGTTTGCGGCGACTGCTGTCGCTGCTTCGGCCTCAGCTTCAAGATTACTTTGGTAGACTGAATAGTACGCGTTGCTGCTGGCCAAGTATGTCCGCAATGTGACAGTCGGTGGCAGAATCTGATCCGGCGTCAGACCCCATGAGACAGGATCGTTGGTGACCGAGACATACTGCGCCCACAGCCAGTGGTCTTCCATCCCTACGCCGGGCTGGTAGCCGCTCGGAGCCGGGATAGTGACAATCACATTTGTCCCGTCCGCCGATACCGTCACAACACCGGAGAGCACATCCTTCGTCAAGATCACGCTCGCGAGAGGCACATTGCTCCAATCCATGCTGGACATGAAATTGGTCGACGTTGGCAGTGAGTCCAAGCAAGGCAGACTCGAAGAGTCGTACCATAATGGCCAATCAGTTGGGTAGGCCCGCCAGTCCCACGGCTCAAATGGCAAATAAATGCTGTAATTCGCGCTCAGCGCCACCTGCGCCAATTGATCGAGATTAGTAATCGTTATGTCCTGAGCCCAGGCTACGGGAATTACGCACAGGATCAGGGTAAGCAAAACGACCAGGACAAAAACGTCCCGTTTTCGCATCCGGCCTCGTCCACAATTCACTCGCAGTAACAAGTCGTCTCCTTTCGCCCACTGACGCGACCCGCTTCTGCTCCAAGGCCAGCCTGCTTTGAGGAAGCGTCGGCATGCCTATCACAAGCCTGCTTCCCTGTCCATCACATTTCCCCGGTACTGACGGAAGCCCTTCCTGCCGTAACCGAGAAATGTTGGCGGGATAGTTATCAGGACATATCGGTGGTGTCAACAAGAAAACAAACGCGTTCTAACTCTGTTCCGATGACAGATCGCCAAATACTGCGAGTCATTGGACGAAACGTGCGAGGGGCTCGATTGAGAGCGAATATGACTCAAGAATGTCTCGCCGAACTGGTTGGTGTCCACTGGAAGACGCTTGGCCGCATCGAGCGCGGAGAGTTTCCCTTTGCGACCACGACTCTCGCCAGGTTGACCCAATACCTGCAAGTCAGCCCCAATCGTCTGCTTGACGGATTGGCCGAGCCCGATCTCAAGCGCATGACCCGCATCGGTAAGGCGCTGGCGCGGAAGCGCCGCCCGCGAAAATACTCGTAGTTGCTGCGGCAGGTCAGTTTCGCATTCAACTTCGACCACTTGCGCCCAATAGCCGTCGTTCGTAATCCACCAACTTGGCCATTGATGTGAACATCGCTGCTTGACCATTCAGCCACCGCGCTGTCCCGTGTTGGTCGCTGGCTCCACTCAATTCGTTTCGCCGCCCCCAGACGCGCCGCGACGGTGTTCGCTCACCTGCGGTCCGTGCCGGTTCCCATCGCGCTCGGCAGGAAGGGCTATGCGCCCATTCCTCACGTCGCTCCGTCCACCGGCACCGACCGCCTTTGACACCGCCCACCCGAAATCATCAGTTTGGGAGTACACGCCCCGTTTGATTGCGCTACTCGCTGTCACCACAGTTGGCCGCGTGCCTTGCGCCTCGATTGTATGGCTTCGCTCCCGCCGTCAATGTAGAACGCCCTGTCCCCTGCGTCTCCACATCGTGACCGCGTTCGCTCAGCCATGAGGACTGGCGCTTGGGATTGGCACGCGAGTTCGCACGGCTTCGGGTTGGAGCAATGAATACCGCCGCCAAGAGCGCATGGACTTGAAAATTCAGTAAGTCTCCTTCAAGTACTTCAGGAGTTGTTCCAGCGACTTCGCTGTTCCCCCCGGGTAGAAATCCACATAGAGAATGTCGTCAGCGGATTGGACGATGGCATTCTCCCGCTGCAATTCTTCTGGCGTGACCTCACCGGCGGCATGAAGCCGCAAATCCTCAGCCCGCTCGCGCCCCTTGATGAGGTGTGTGTACAGGCTATTGCACCATCAATCTACACGTTCTCGTTTCCTTGCCAAGACTTGAAGCGGCTTGCGGCGTCGCGGGATTCCTGTCCGCTCAAAGGAGGCGGTTCGACCCGAGCAGCGAGCCATGGGCCGCAGACCATCCGACCTCCGTCGAATCGCTTACGTGGCACCTTGCCGACTCGGCACCCGCACCACGTTCGCGGCTTGTTTCGGGGCGATGCTCCACCACGCTGACGCGTCACGCGGTGTCACCAACTCGCGGTAGTGCCGGAAAATCATCGCCGGCGTGTTGCCCATTTCCAACGCGACTTTCGCGGCGTCCTGGCACTGAGCCAGACGGTAGGTCGCGTAGGAATGCCTCAAGCCGTTCTTCGGCCAGCGAATGCCAAAGGTCTTTCCCAGCGTTACCACCGTCCGCCTGACACTTATCCACGGGCAAACCGGGCCGATTTGCGCGGCATACGGTGCAAGCCATGCCTGCAAGTTCGGTTGAATCGGGATAAGGCGGCGCTGCGCGGTCTTGGCCTTCTTCGCCTTCACTTCCACGAACCCTTGCGCGAAACGAATATCCTCCCACTCAAGGCGTAAGAGCTCGGCGTGGCGAAGTCCGGTGAAAGCGCCAAGGGCGAGAAACGGCACCACCTCTGCGCTTGCCCCCGCGATGAGTTTCGCGAAGTCTTGGGGCCGGAAGATTTCGATCTCACCGCCCATGTCTTTGGCGCGGGACAGCGCGTCGGCCTCTGTCGTGCGGTCACGCAGCAGATAGCCGCGCTGACGAGCAAACCGAAACAGCAACACAACAAGACCTCGAAAATTGTTCCGCGTCCGCATGGAGACCGGCAATGACCGCAACCAGCTCTCAATCTGTCCCTGCTTCACCTCCCTGATGGGAACGGGGAATGCGGCGGCGATACGTGGAAGCCGCGCGTTTAGGTCTCTGAGATAGTCGGCGCTGAACCGGTCTTGCCGCTTGGCAGCCAGCAATTCGTCGGCAACCTCTTTGACGGTCTTTATCGGCAAGTTGCTCTGATTGTGTTGCAGGTAAAAATCAACAGCCGCACTCAGCGACACGTCCGGGAGCTTCTTTCTGGCTTGGGCGTAGGCTTCGACTGCATCGTGGAGCGGCACGCCGAAGGGTCTGAGTGTGTCCAGCGCCCGCGTGTAGATGTCGCGGTCTGCGCCCGTCAGGTTGAGGCCAGCGGCTTTCTGGCCGTGGATGGCGGTTGCGACTTCTTCCGCCCGTTTGGTGGCTTCCGCGCGCGTTGCGCGCGTCTCCCGCTTGCGCCTTCCGTCTTGGTAGTAGCTGAGGCACCAGCGGCCTTCGGCAAGTGCGTAGATTGGGACTTTGACTGATCCTACACTGACAAGAAAGGAACCGTTCCTTTTCATGTTCCTAGAGTAGAACGTTGTCACGGATTTGTCACGAGAAAAAGAAATATATTTCAATTGCTCAGGAAAGATGGTCGGGACGGCGGGATTTGAACCCGCGACCTCTTGGTCCCGAACCAAGCGCGCTAGCCAAACTGCGCTACGTCCCGTCCCCCGAACCACCCGCTACTTAATCACACTTTCTTGCGTGCACGCAAGAACTCAATCACCATCGGCAATATCGAGATGAAGATAATCGCCAATTCCACGATGCCGAAGTGCTGCTTCACAAAATCAAGTTGACCGAACCAGTACCCGCCGAACAACAACAAACAGACCCACAAGGCGCCGCCGACGAAATTATAGATGCTGAATCGCAGGTAGGTCATGTGCCCCACCCCCGCCACGAAAGGCGCAAACGTGCGCACGATCGGCACGAACCGGGTGATGATGATCGTCTCGCCGCCGTACTTTTCGTAAAAGGCGTGGGTTTTGTCCAGGTACTCCTTCTTTACGATCCGCGGAAATTGCGCCGCCAATTTCTCACCGAAGAAATGACCAATCGAATAATTGGCCGTGTTGCCGCCGATGGCCGCCAGGCAGAGTACCACGAACAGCCAACCGACACTCAACGGACTGCCCGCAGTTGCCGCCAGGGCGCCGGCCGCGAACAACAATGAGTCGCCCGGCAGAAATGGCGTCACGACAAACCCGGTTTCGGAGAAAATAATCGCAAACAACAGCGCATAGGTCCAAACGGTCCCATGATCGTGCATCGCCTGATTGAGATGTCTGTCCAGATGCAGGAACAGGTCGAGCAATTGGTGCAAGGTTTGCATAAAGGGGCGATACGTGTACCACACCCCCCGCCCGTTGTCAGCCCCGAATATCCGGCGCTACAATGGCGGCCTCGAGCGTGAGCGAATGTCTCGCCACGCTACTTCACACCGGCCTGAATTACCGGGAACGTCTCCCCGGCGATCGTAATCGATCCCGTCAGAACGTTGGAAGTCGCGTTGGTTGGCGCCGAATACGCGACGGTTCCCTTGCCCGTGCCGCTGGCACCGGAGGTGATCGTGATGAACGAATTGGTCGTGGTGGCCGTCCATGTGCAATCGCTGAAAATGGGGGACACCTTCACCGTGCCGGTGCCGCCGGTCGATTTGAGTTTGCCTGCTTTGGGACTCAGCTTGTACGTGCAACCTCCCGCTGCCTGATTGACGGTGAACGTCAGACCAGCAATGTTGATCGTGCCGCTCAAGCTCGTGCTGTTGGTGTTCCCCGGGACGCTATAAACGACCTTGCCGCTGCCCGTTCCGCTGGTCCCTGACGAAATCGTGATGAACGCGTCGGTCGTCGTCGCCGACCAGGAACAATCGGTGCCCACGGCTTTTACGCTCACATTCTTGGAGCCGCCCTTGGCGGGCAGCGTGACGCTGGTCGCGCTGAGCGTAAAGCTGCAATTGTTGGGCGGCGTATTGGTATTGATAACCATATGGAAAATCGTGCCTTGGTTGTAGGCCCCGCCGGCCGTGGTCGCACCGTAAAAGCTCCCGTCGCTCGCAAGACTAAGACCCGCGATGGGCTCCGAGCCGTCAGCCCCGCGAAACTGATACAACGTGGTGAGGGTACCTTGCGGCGTGATCATGAACACCGTCCCGAGATGGTTCGTTCCTCCCGTAAAACTCGTCCCATAGAAATTGCCGTCGGGACCGAGCTTCAAGCTTCCCGGGTGAGCCGGGTCCGGGTCGCCGTTGAAATCGTGCAATGTCGTCAGCGTGCCTTCGGGGGTAATCACGAACGCTGTGCCGCAGCCGTTCGCGCCGCACCACGTTTTGCCGACGCGGCCGCCGCCGTCGAGGGTTGTTCCGTAGTAATTGCCATCGAGACCTTCGACAAGCTCCGCTTTTGGATGCGCGCCATCAGTCCCATCCGCAAACGAATACAACAACGTGAACGTACCGTCGGATGTGATTTTATAGACCGCGCCTGCGTCGTTGGCGCCACCGAACAAGGTCGTTCCGTAAATATTCCCATCCGTGCCGATGAGGGCTTCCTTGCCCGGATTGGCGCCGTCGACGCCACTGAAACTGTGGATGCTCGTTATGATCGTAAATTGCGGATTGATCTTGTAGACGGTGCCGGGCGGGTTCTGCACTGTGTCTCCGAAATCGTCGGTTGCATTGGTGCCTTCGTATGCAGTCCCGGTACCTCCGCCATACGTTGTGCCGATATAGTTCCCGTCCCCGCTGGGGATAATGCCGGAATCGGACGTATCGCCGTTGGTAGTGTCGAAGCTGAAGAGGCTGGCGAACGCGCCCTGGGACGTGATTGAGAAAATGGTGCCGCAGCAGATGCTGGTTTCCGTGCTGGAGATGATGATTCCATTTCCGCCGGACTGGGTCGTACCGTAGAGCACGTTATTGGTTTCAAACAGCAACCCCCGCGGACCGATGCCGTCATACCCCTGAAAGCTGTAGAGGGTGGTGAGCGTCCCCTGCGGTGTCATCTTGTAGACAGTACCATCGTCGTTTGTACCGCCAAAATACGTCGTGCCATACAAATTGCCGTCCGTCCCGATAATGGGGGGCTGCACCGGATACGAGCCATCGTAAGGGCCCACGGGGCCATTGTTAACGCCGAAGCTATAGAGGGTTGTGATGGTGGCGGTATCGGCATTCGCCTCGCGAACAAAATCAAAGAAGCCCGTGGGAAGTACCATGATCGTCGCCAAAAGAATACGAAATGCTTTCACGATGCTCGTCCTTTCGCCAGCTGCCGTTCCGGTTGCAGCAACCAGCAAAAGGAAGACAGAAGACGCCACGGTCGTCGCGGGATACTCGCCTTCTTCGTCACCAACCTTCTGCAGTCACCCAGGCAACCAATCGGCTGTATACGGCTTGGTGGCCGCCGACTCAAGACTTTTCGCCGGACCGCGACCTACCGATATTTCAGCACCAGGCGAAAGAATCGCATGGTGTCACGGAAGGGATGGATACGGCTGGTCCGCCCGGTTTCGTAGATCGTCCGGATGGGAACACTGACGATCTTGTGGCCGGTGCGACCGGCCTGGATGAGCATTTCTGTTTCCGTCTCAAAGCGAGCAGTCGACAACTTGAGGTCCTTCGGGACGTTGCGACGGAGCAAACGAAATCCACACTGGCTGTCGGGGATGTGTTGCCCTGACAGCTTGCTGGTCACCCACGACGTGAACCGATTTGTCCACAAGCGCAGCCGCGGCATGGGTCTTACATCGCCCATTCGCGTCCCCACCACAACATCGGCCTTCTCCCTCTGGGCCGCCTCAATCAACTTGAGGATCTCCAACGGATCATGCTGGCCGTCGGCGTCCAGAAAAACAGCCATCTCGGCATCGGAATGCTCGAAATAACCGAGCGCCGTGACGATCGCGGCGCCTTTTCCACGATTCTGCGGATGACGAATCACCATCGCGCCAGCCCGTTCCGCACTTGTCCTCGTCTCATCTGCGGAACCATCATCGATGACAACGACCTGGTCGACGCTCGGACGCGCTTTGGTTACGACGTCGCCGACCCGCGCCGCTTCATTATAGGCGGGGATCAATGCGATGCACCGGCTGTTCATGTGTGGGCGCGCTTCGCTTCCGAATCCGCGGGGTCTTTCGTTGGCGGTCCAAACGCGGTCGCCGCCGCCATGGCACGGTCTTCTTCGATGTCCCACAAATTGTGAAACAGGAACCACTGTTCGCTGTGCTGGCGAATTACGCGCTCAAGCGCCGCCGCAACCAGACGCATGATGTCATCGACGTTCTGGCGTGATTTGTCCGCCCAGATCGGTTCCTCCACGATGTAGGCAAACGTGTCATCCGGTAGACGCACCATGAAGATCGGAAGCAGCGGCGCGCCCGTGGCGAGCGCGAGCTTTGCGGGGCCATCGGGCAGCCGCGCGGGACGGCCAAAGAATTCAACCGTTTGGTTCGACCCGGTGAAATCCCGGTCGGCAAGGAGACCTACGATTTCATTCCGACGGACAGCCGCGATGAATTCACGACCCGCCCGTCCGAACGGGATTGGATAGAGACCGCGAAGCGCACGGTAGTGCCGATAGAGTTCGTCGAGCTTCTTGTCGGGCACCTGAAGAGCGACGCTGTTCAGTTTGTAACCCATCGCCGCCAGCGCGGAAGCTCCCAACTCCCAGTTGCCAAGATGCGCGCTGAGGAATATGACCCCCTTGCCATGGGCCAGCAGGTTCTCAAGGATTTCGGGCACATTCCCGAAATGGACGACCTTCTCGATTTGTCGGCGATCCATCCGCAAGAACTTGAAAAAATCGACCAGATACTTGGCAAAGTTGAGGAAGTTCTCGCGGGCCAGCGAATGGAGTGCCCGCGGTGACAGCGTCACCCCGCTGCTTAATTGAATCTGCTGGAGATTCGCGATGACACTTTCACGCCCGCGCCTATCGAACAGGACGTACAGGTCGGCGAGTCGGCGCGCGATTCCGTAACTCATACGGCGCGGAAACAGCCTCGACACGAACTCGGCGAATTTCAGCCAGTAATATTTCATGCAGCAACCGCTGAATTCGCCACCAGCAGACGGAGGATCTCGCGGGCAGCGTTCTCGGCGGAACGGGGCCGTCCCAGGGCTGCGGCTGCCTCGCGCATGGTCCACAGCTTGCGCGGATTCCTCAAGAACTCGTCCACAAATAGCATGACATCGCCGGCGTTCTCGGCCTCGACGGCCACGTTTTGCGAGAGCAAGTACTCCGTGTTCTTCGCCTCCTGGCCAGGGATGGGATTGATGATGATCATCGGCAATTTCTTCACCAGCGCTTCGGCCGTGGTGATCCCCCCGGGCTTCGTGATGATGATCTCGGAGATCTCCATCAACTCCTCCACGTTCTCGACAAAGCCGAAAATCCTGGTCGCATGGCGCAGCTTCGGTCCTTTTCGCGCCAGTTGCTCCTGCAGCTCGTGATTCTTGCCCGTCACAACGACGACGTCGAATGGTTGGGGCAACTTGTTCAGCTTCCGAATCACCGATTTCATGGGGCCGAGTCCGAGGCTGCCGCCCATGACGAGGATCTTCGGAAGATCGGGGGTCAGCCCAAGTCTCTTGACCACCGCCGCCTTGTCCACCGGCCGCTGAAAACATTCGTTGGTGGGAATCCCAAATGCCGCCACCCGTTCGAGCGACACGCCCTGCGACACCAGGTTTTGCCGCGTGTCTTCGGTGGGAGCAATGTACAGGTCGACGTTCGGATCGGCCCAATATCGATGGGCAACAAAATCGGTGAGAACACCCACCAGGATCGGTGTTCTTCGTCCCGTCGCCCGCTTCCACGAAGCCATCACGCCGCAGGCAAATGCCTGTGTGCAAACGATCGCCGAGGGATCAAATTCATCCAGGACGCGCTCGAGCTTGCGCGAGTTTCCACGGTTCAGCACCTCGCGGATCAGCGCCGTGCGCTCCTTGAAGCCCGGATTGTCATACATCCATTCCCAGATTTCGGGAGCCGTCTTCAGGGCCGCCAGATAAGCCTTCAGCGTCACTTTCGACAGAATCGGATTGGCGTGGCTGAAGGAATCCAACAGCATTGTTTCCACGTGCGAATCCAGCCGGCGCATGGCGGTCTCGATCGCCATGGCGGCTGAATAATGCCCAGAATGCTTCGTCAAATACAAAAACAGGATTCGCCTAGTCATGAGAGTTAACTGTCACAAGCATACAAAACGACCGCTTGGCAGGTCAACCAATCTGTTGACCTCCTGAATCGGTGTATTCGGATTCAAAATTCTGGAGACCAGCAACCCAGCGATGCTACTATGGGGAGCAATACGAACATCCGTGTACTTGTGACAAATCCTCAGTATACGACTGAAACAAAGCTCAATCACTCCGTCGACGAAAACGACCAGGCCGGGCGAAGATACTGGGACGCCGTTTGGGCCGACGGCCAGTTGCCGATGCCGGTCAATCCTCGCGCTCGCGGGTTTCGTCATCTCTACAATCGCCGTGTGGACGCCATGTTCCGCCAAGCCTTTGCCTCCATGGAGACCAGGGGTAAGAGTCTGGTGGAGATCGGCTGTGCCCGCTCAGCGTGGCTACCCTACTTCGGGCGCGAATTCGGCTTTCGTGTTTCTGGGCTGGACTACTCGGAACTGGGGTGTGAGCAGGAACGCCAGATACTGTCCCGTTCTGGCGTCGAGGGCGAGATCGTCTGCGCTGATATGTTGGCGCCGCCCGCCCCATGGGCTGAGGCGTTCGACGTGGCAGTTTCGTTCGGTGTCATCGAGCATTTTCGCGAGACAACCAATTGCCTTCGCGCGCTGACTACACTTGTCAAACCAGGTGGAATCCTTATCACCCAGATACCCAACATGACCGGCCTAATTGGACGGCTCCAGAAGTTGATGAATCCGGCCACTTATGCGGTTCATGTGCCCCTGACACGCGAGCAACTGCGGACTGCTCATGAACGCGCCGGGTTGCACATTGTTCACTGCGATTACTTTCTCAGTACCGGCTTTGGGGTGGTGTCCCTCCATGGCCTCGATCAGGGGAGAATATCCACCCGTGTCAAACGCGCCGTGCTGTCCTTGATGAAGAAATCCTCGGTCTTGATCTGGGCGTTGGAAAACGCCACCGCTCCCTTGCCGGCGACGAGGCAGTTTGCCCCAGCCATCGTGTGCGTCGCGCGGCGCGCGGCAAAGGCCGCATGACTCCCTGCACCGTCTATTTTATCGTGCCCCGCATCCATCGCGTGGGTGGGTATGAACGGCAGGCAATCACCTTGGCGCAGGCCTTGCCCAATCACGGAGCAAGGCTCAAGGTGCTGACGGATTTCCAACCGACCGTGCCTCTCGCCAATTGTCGAATGTTGCCCACCCACTCCATCCTTGCCGCACGGGCCGCGTTTCGTCGTGAGTTCGCCACTGCGCGCGCAACAGGGCCTGTGGTCGTTCACGTACATGCCTTGTACCGATTCTCCGCGGTCGGCCTGTGGACGGCGACACGACTGAAACTGCCCACTCTTCTGAAGCTGCCGTCCAGTACCGATGTGCAGGTTCTCTTTCAGTCGCCCCGCCTTTCACTCCGGCTGTTTCAGCCCACGCTGCAACGAGTCGACCGATTTCTCTGTCCCAGCAGGGCAGTTGCCGACGAGCTGCGGCCGTTTCTCCAACGACCCGCAGCCGCCACCTATCTTCCAAACGGTGTCGACACCCGGCGATTCTTGCCCGCTACGAGCGAGCAACGAGACCGTCAACGCGCCACGCTCGGGATTCGCTTCGCCCACGTCATCCTGCACGTTGGACGCCATGTCTCTCTCAAGGGAGGCGACGTTCTTATCCGGGCGTTCGCCCGAGCCCGTGCATCTCTTCCCGCGGATACCGGTCTCGTCCTTCTCGGAGAGGGCGAAGAGACCGAGACATGGAAACGTCTTGCCGCAGACTTAAAAATCGGACCAGCGGTTTTGTTTGCCCCGACGCACGCCGAGCCCGAGCGGTATTTTCAAGCCGCGGATGCGTTCGTTTTGCCCTCGCGGCAGGAAGGGTTGCCGAACGCCCTATTGGAAGCCATGGCCTGTGGTTTGCCCTGCATCGCCGCGAACACGGGAGGGATTCGCGATGTCCTGGCAGACGGGTTTGCCAGTCAGATGGTCCCGCCGGGGGATGCGGACGCCCTGGCCGCTGCGTTACCCGGGCTATTCGAAGCCGGGCTTGCTCTCGGCGCCCGGATGCGCCAACATATCGAGACGCATTTCTCCATCGACACGATTAGTCAACAGTTGATCGCCCTGTACGATGAACTGATTCGAGCCAGGAACTCGACTGTATGAAGGCCCTCTTCCTCACGCAGAGCTGCGAGCTTGGCCCATCGAGCCGATACCGCGTGTACC
>DATJWQ010000050.1:0-21340 GCA_035501175.1 Verrucomicrobiia bacterium
GGCGACGGACGGATTGAAGCCCGTTCTCCTGCGAACGGAACCAGCCCGCACAAGGCAATCGTGGCCAAGGAACCAAAAACCTATCGGGTCGGAACGCTGACCTACACCACCGGCGCGCTCGCAATGTTGTTTTTCTGGCTGCTGTGGGGCAACTTCTGCTTTCAGTTGATGGAGAGCACCGTGCCGAGCATCATGTTGCTCAAATTCCGGGCGCTGCAGATTCCCAACACGGTGATCGGGATTGTCATGGGAACAATCCCCGGGCTGTTCAACATGACGCTCAATCCCGTGATCAGCGTCAAAAGCGACCGCTGCCGCAGCCGGTGGGGACGACGGATTCCGTTCATCCTCTTCACGCTGCCCTTTCTCGTGGCCTGTCTGATCGGACTGGCCTACAGCCCGCAGCTCGCGGCCTGGTTACAGAGGCTATTGGGACCGGCTCTCCGCCACCTCTCGCCACCGATGGTCGCCCTGATTGTGCTGGCCACGTTGATGACGCTATTCGCCTTCTTCAATACCTTTGTCAACTCGGTGTACTGGTATTTGTTCAACGACGTGGTGCCGGAACATCTGCTGGCGCGCTTCATTTCATGGTTCCGCCTGGTCGGCATGGGTGCCGGCTCGCTCTATGGTGTGTTTCTGCTGAAGCACGCCGACTCGCACGCCAGGGAAATCCTGCTTGGCGCCGCCGTGCTGTACTTTTTCGGATTCGGTCTCATGTGTCTGAAGGTCAAAGAGGGGACGTATCCGCCCCCGGATGAGGCCGAACGACGACCGGGTTTCGTGGCCAATATCAAGACGTACGCGCGGGAATGCATGGGTCTGGCGCATTACTGGTATGTGTTCATTATCGCCATGGGGATGGCTACGCTCTACGTGGGCTACACGTTCACCTTGTATTACAACTTGTCGACCGGGCTCACATTGGATTTGATCGGCAAACTGGGCGCAATCAGCACCGCCTCGACTCTGATTTCCGTCCCGATCTCCGGTTGGCTGGCGGACAAATACCATCCACTCCGCGTCCTCATTGTCGGTCTGATCCTCAGCATCGTGCTTATGCCGCTGGACCTGATCTGGGTGTTCTGGCAGCCGCCGACGATGACGGTGTTCTGGGTGCGCGCTGCAATTGCCACCGCGATTGGGTGGACCGGCATTGGCCTCCCCGGGGGGGCGCTGATTCAGCTCGTGGAATCACCGCTGTTGATGCGGATCCTGCCGCGCGAACGCTACGGGCAGTTCTGCTCGGCGGCGGCTATTTTCCGTTCCGTGTCAGGTATTCTTGCTGGCCTGCTCATTGGAGTGTATCTGGACGTGTTGACCGCCCATTGGGGCTCGCGCGTTGCCTATTGTCTGCTGCCTCTCTGGTACCTGCCGGGTGCCGCGCTCATGCTGTTTTTCATGGTCAAACTCTTTCGGAGCTGGCAGCGTTATGGGGGCGATGAAACGTACATCGCACCGGTCCCGGGGACGCACATGTCGTCATCTTGTCCGGAACCTGCCGTGGTCATGTCACCAGTGGCCGCGACAAAGGAGGAGTAAGGACTCCAATGAAACGGGTGCGGATCGGGTTGTACGGTACCAACGGCCACCAAATTCAGGACGTGCTGCCGCAATATCCGGAGGCAGAACTGATCGCCATTGCGGGTTTTCCTGCCGCGTCATGTGCAGCGCCCGGTCGATATGAGACCCTTGACCAGCTTCTGGCCGACGGGAGACTTGACTTGGTTTCGCTTTGTTCGCCGCGACGCCATGACCAGGCCGCAGACGCCATCAAGTGCTTGAAGGCGGGCAAGCACGTGTACGCCGAGAAACCGTGCGCGTTGACCGAGCGTGACTTGAACGAGATTATCGCGATGGCGAAGCAAAGCAACCGACCGTTTCATGAAATGGCTGGCACCGTCGTGCAGCAGCCGTACCGGGAGATGCGGCGGCTGATCCGCGAAGGAGCCATTGGCGAGGTGGTGCAAGTGCTGGCGCAAAAATCCTATCCGTGGGCGGCTTGGCGCCCGGCCCACGAGGCTATCGATGGCGGTTTGGCCCTGCAAGCCGGCGTGTATGTGACGCGATTTGTCGAGCACGTGGCGTGTCAGAAAATTGTCGCGCTAGAAATCGCCGAAACGAAACTTGGGAATCCATCCCCCGCCTGCGAATGTGGCATGGCTGTGAGTCTGCAAATGCGCCTGGCCAACGGCGGTGTCGCCTGCGGGGTTTTCAACTACCTCAACCCGATCGGCAAAACGTGCCGGGGGTACGATATGCTGCGCATCTTTGGAACCAAGGGCATGTTGGAATCTGATGCCAGCAATCAACGTCCAGGGTTGTTACTGGATGGTCAACCGCCGCGCCTGATCGACTTGCCCCAACCGTCCGTCGATTATTTCCTGCTCTTTCTGCGAGCCGTGCTGCACGGTGAGGCCATGCCGTTGTCGCTCGATGAGGAGTTGAGCCCCACGCGGTGGGTGGTGCGCGCAAAAAACGGCTTGCCACCAAAACCGAACTGGTTTGAATAATCGTGCACAAGATACCATAGGAGACCGACAGTGCTGAAGGGGTTGTACATTCTGGATCCGAAGCCGTTTGAGTGGCTTTATGGCCCCGACGAACAGCGAGACATCGCCAGCTTGGTGGATATCTATGCTCCGCCACAGACTCGCGATTCGATCAAGGCTTCGTCATCGTTGCTGGCGCAGGCTGACGTGATCATCTCCGGCTGGGGCGCGCCGCTGATGGATGAAGCCTTTCTCGCTGCCTGCCCGCGGCTGCGCGCTGTCTTTTACGGCGGAGGCACGATTCGCGGTTTTGTGACCCAAGCTTTCTGGACTCGGGAGATCGTCGTCACGAGCAGCGCGGCCGCAAACGCGATTCCGGTTTCCGAATATACGCTGGCGGTAATTCTGCTGAGTTTGAAGCATTTCTGGAGTTACACCAATGACGTCCGCCGCGAAGGCAAATTCCCAATGCTTCACCAGCCCCCCGGGGCCTATCACAGCACGGTCGGCCTGATTTCGCTGGGCATGATCGGACGGCTGGTGCGAAGACGATTGAGGCCGTTTGACCTCCGCGTCCTCGCCTACGATCCCTTTCTTTCGGCGACCGAGGCGGCGAAGCTCGAGGTGGAACTGATCCCGCTGGAACGCATTTTTCAGGAAGCCGAGGTGGTCTCGCTGCACACGCCATGGTTGAAGGAAACTGAGGACCTGATCACCGGCGCCCACTTTGCCAGCATGAAACCGCGCGCCACGTTCATCAATACTTCTCGCGGCGCCATCGTCCGTGAGCCAGAGATGATCGAGGTGCTCCAGAGACGGCCCGACCTCACGGCTGTTCTCGACGTGACCCATCCCGAGCCGCCCGTGGACGGGTCACGGTTGTACACGCTTCCGAACGTGGTACTCAGTCCGCATATCGCAGGCTCAATGGGCGGCGAATATCGGCGGATGGGCCGTTATATGGTACACGAATTGCGGCGGTTCGTGTCCGGCCAGCCACTGAAGTCGGCCATCTCAGAAAAGCGGGCCGCCCTCATGGCATAATCCTACTGCCGGCTGCGGCCAGAACTGATACTTCTGGCAGGCGTCTCCTGGATGGCCTTGACCATCGCCCAGAAATTCTCCAGCGGTGTATCCAATTGCACGTGGTGCGTTGGCCCGATGATCAGTCCGCCATCGCGGCCCACAGTTTCCAGACGATGCCGGACTTCCTGCGCGACCTCCGTGGGTGTGCCAAACGGGAGGGTGTGCTGTTCGTCGATCGTTCCCCAGAAACACAGCTTGTCGCCGAAATCCTTCTTCAGTTGCGACGGATCCATGCTCGCCGGTTGAACGGGGTTCAACACATCCAAACCAATCTCAATCAGGTCCGGAATAATCGCATAAATGTTGCCGTCCGAATGGTAGGCAACCTTTGCCCGTGGGTTGATCTGCTTCACTGTCTGAATGAAGTTTGCCAGGCGCGGCTTCAAAAATCGCCGCCACAATTCCGGCGCCATCAACATGCCGTGTTGCGCGCCGATGTCGTCGCCAATCCAGATCATATCCACGCCCATCTGCGTCAGCTTTCGGGCCGCAGCGAGATGGTAGTGATAGGGAATATCCAGGATGCGGTCGGCCAGATCGGGATCCTCCACGAGATCCATCAACATCTGCTCCAGGCCGCGGAGCGCCCACGCAGTTTCCCAGATGGTCGTGACCGTCACGCCGACGATCCAATACTCGCTTCCGAGGTCACGGAGCACTCGTTCGGATTCGTGGTACAACCCGGGCCGGGTCGGGTCGGGAGGCTGATAGTGATCGAGGGCTGTGGTATCCGCCAGTGGATGGCGAACGATCTCCGTGTAGTAGCCTTTGCCAAATTTCGTCTCGTACGCCTGGGGCGCCCACTCAATTCCCCATTCGTCCGTGTAACGGCTGGAGCCGGCGTAATACGAGTTGGCCCACCCGACGGAAGTCAGTAACATGTCCTCGTCCAACGCCCGTTCCAATTGATACGTATTGCCGCCGCCGTGCGGGTTGTGCTGGGCAGAATTCTCCAGGCGCATGTCCCGGCGTAATCGCCCGGCAAATTCCGGCGTAAAGCTGATCTGCATCGGACAGCGGTCCGTCAGTTCGTGATCCAGCGCCAGCGCAACGCGTTCTCGATGTGTCATCTTTTCGTCTTTGTCTTTTCCCGGGATTCCCTTCGGTCAATCATAGTCGAGATGTCGCCACGCCCCTGCCCTGACCAGAAGCAAAACGCTCCGGCGGCTGGCGCAGTTGCAAATCTTAAGCTCCCACCGTCCAAAGTTGCGGGTCACTCGACCGGGGGCGATTTGGGTGCGGAGGAACCTGGAAGGCTATCGGCGCTCTTGGCAGTAACAACGACGAATTGGGTGTTAAACCATGCCCTGCCGGTCAGGCGCTGAGCATCCTCGGAGCGGGTGCTCGAACTGGGGCCGATGGCCACCTGGACGATATTGTTTACAAAAAGGCTCTTTGCCGGAACCGAGGCGTAATAGCAGGCGATTTTAGGTCGTTGGGCCGGCAATCGCTGAAGTTCCGCATCGCTCACCGCGGGGAGCCCAACAAATGCCACGATGGCATCCGCGTTGGGATATTTGTTGATGAAGTCCAGCAACTGCTCGAACGAAGCGCCCATCAAACCGATTGCGGGCTGGTCGGCGTCCGCGGAGATGACACTGATGCCATGGGGTAACGCGCTGCGAAACGAACTCAGTACCGGTCCCTTCAGCGGATCGCCCGGCCTCTTGCCGCTGCCCGTCAGAATGGCGATCCGACCGTGATTGTTCAATAAGAGCGCCGTCTGTTCCGCCGCCATCCGCCCCATGGTGGCAAAGGAGTCGCCGCTGTCAGCGCTACCGCCGTGGCGCAGTTGGTTCATCACCATTGCACAGAACGAAATCGCCAGGACTGCCGCGAAAATCAATGTCGATTTTTTCATGTTACCACCTCACTAATCGTCTAGGGCAAGAGCACGCGCACCCGATAATAGCGTGAGAGCCCATTGGTTGCCCCGCCGTTGTCCACCATATTGGTTACGACACCCAGACCGGTGCCGCCGCTGAGAATATTGGTTTGCCCGGTGCTTACGAACCCGTTGCTGTAGCTGCCGTCGATGGCTCCCGTCGTGTACTCCAGGATGTTGGTGCGTATCGCCGGGCCGCCCGTGTAGGTAGTGTCGCCGTTGGCGCCCAGATAGGTCACCTGAATATCCGTATTGTTGTTCACGGGCGCAATACTGATAATATGCAGATAGGCTGCTGAATTGGTCGGATTGAACCCCGCCTGGAATTGGTTGGTGTTGCTCATTCCTTTGCCGTACGGATCGGCGTTGGGATCGGCCTGCGGGCAGCCTGTACAATTGAAGTATTGCGTCTGCCAGTTCTGAAGCGGCGTTTGGGCAGAGGCAGTCGAGAGGGTTGCCAGCCCGGCCGTCTCCGGGTTCGAGCCGTCCCAGAATGCCGTCAGGAAGTTCAGGGTGACACTGGTTTCCGCGGCGGGTATCTGCCACGGTGCACTATTATCCAACGGTGGGCTGTTGGTATCGGTATACTGCCCGTAGGAGGTTACACCCAGGATATTGGATGCGAGGGTCAGCGACGGAAACCAATACAGCATCAACTGCTGGCCCGGAGCAATCCCATTGGTATAGGTCACAACGGCGCTGTCCAGCAGCGTGCCGTTCCCGTACTGAGCGGCGTCAGCGCTCAGGTTCCAGAGACCGATGACCATATTCTCGGTTCCCCAGGTAGCCCCAAGGCTCAGGGGGAAACTCGGCTGCGGCGTGCTGAAGCCATTGGTTCCGATATCAACCACGAGCACTGCCACACTGTTGCTGGATGCCAGATTATTCGTGGTGCCGCCGTACAGATTGCCGGCACTCACCGTGATGGTCGAGGATGGTGCCACCGCAGCAATGTAAGCCGGTTGAGCATCGGTGCTGATGCCCGTCGAGCCGCTGACAATGAGCGTAACGGAGTAAGTGCCGGTGTCGTAGGTGTGCGTCACAGTGGTGGTCGTGATGTTAGTGGTAGTCCCGTCGCCGAAATCCCAGAAGCGATTCGTAATCGCCCCGATTGAGTTATCAGTGAAAGACACTTGCAGTGGCGCTGTTCCGCTCCTTGGCTGGCCCGTGAAAGTGGCTTCGGCTGGAAGCGCGGTAATGTAAGCTGGCTGAACATCCGTGCTGGTGCCTGACGAACCACTGGCAATCAGCGTTACCGAGTAGGTGCCGACGCCGTAGGTGTGCGTTACGGTGGTGTTCGTGACATTAGTGGTAGTCCCGTCGCCGAAATCCCAGAAGCGATTGCTAATCGTCCCTACGGAGGTGTCGGAGAACGTCACCGGTAGCGGCGCGGGCCCGTTCGTCGGGCTCGCGGTGAAACCGGCCTGCGTCGTCAATGTGCGCAGCACCTGCAATTCATAGAGTTGCACCTGGGCGGGGGATGCTCCCGCCGGGACATACAACTGGACCTGGCTCGTGGTGATGGGCGGGGAAAACGTTTCCACCACCACCGACTTGGTATTGCCGGTACGGCTGACCTGAGTCACCCAATTTGATGTCGCACTATTCCAGTACTGGATCTGATAAGAACTCAGCGGATTTCGATAGTAGTTCGTGTTCGCCCCGGTGATGTATTGGCCGGTCCAGAATCGGACCGTATCGATCGTGTACTGCTGGCCGAGGTTGACGATAATCCATTTGGCTACGGATGAATTGTTGGTCGATACCCACCGACTGAACGTCGATTCGGTATCACCATCCACCGCCATGGCGCCGGTTTGCTCGGAGTAATGAACTGGATCGGTGGAAGAAACGGTGACGCTCTTGCTCTGTGCCACATTCAAATTGGGCGCTTGAGAGCCCCAGAGACTGGGCGCCACGCCGCGGACATACGTCGGTTCCTTGGTGAGATTCAGCGTGAGCTGGCCGTTGGCTGTTGTGTTGGTGGTGGCGTTGCCCATCCAATCATAGACAATCACCGTCGGCTCACCGGTGTTGATGGTAACGGTGCTGCCGGTCGCGCTGAAGTCCCACAACGCCAGAATCACATCATTGCCGGTCGCGTAATCTTCGAAGGCGTAGCCGCGGACGAAATCACCGAGCCAGTTGACCGGGCCGTCGGACTTGTGGCCATCGAGCAGGAACGTCATTGCCGCATAGGCAGCCACGATCGGTTTGGGGTTGACCTTGCCGGGACCATAGCCGGAGTAATCATTCGTGGAGCAGTTGTAGAAAAAACCGTACTCCCAATAAGGACTGCTCCAATAATCCGCGAAATAGAAACCGAGGTTGACGTTCCAGCCTTCCCCGATTGTCAGCAGGTTGCTGCGAATCAGGCGGCGGGCCTGATTGAGCACCTCGCTATGAAGATCATACATCGCATAGCCCTGCTCGGTGCCGTACATGGGAAGATAGCGGCCGGCGTGCTGATAGATCCGCTGTTTCATCTCCGAGATCAACCCCGGCTGGCCGGCATTTTCGGGATCCATATTGGGGCCGTATCCATTGTCAAATTGCATATAGGCATGACAGGAGAACGCATCAATGTAGTTCAACAGGCCGGGGTTTTGGTTGAACAAGGCGATGTTGTTGCTAATCTCGCTTTCGTCGTCGATAAACAGGCACGGCCCCATGACCCACGCGTTGGTCGAGCGCGCCTTGATCCCTCCATAGGCCAATTGGTACAAGGTGACCAATTCCGGCCAGGTGCCACCGTAGCCCCACGTTGGCTCGGGTTCCCAAGTCACCTCATAGACCGGCTGCGACTGATTGGTTTGAACTGTCGGGAAGGCGGTGGCCACCTGATAGCAGAAATTCGACCAATCTCCATAGTACTGAGTCTGAAGCGCACCCGTGTTGTAGGCAAATGTGCCCGCGATATATACATCGGGATTGCCGCCATACGGCCGACCGTTGACAGTCAGATTCGGAATATCATACATCCACCACTGATGACCATTGCCATCGGTCCATCCGCTGCCGACCATCCCGGGTTTCGCACTGGATGCCGCGTTAAATGGGGAGCTGTAACTTGGGGACAGGGCGGCCCAATCCCAGCCGCCATTATTGGTCCAGCGCACGCCCAAGAACGCCAACACGTCCGAACTTACATTGCCATTGAAACCACCCTGCATGCCAAAATGGGATTGGGTGTCCCGATAGACCACCCGCTGGCGCGGATCGGGAACAACGCAGTAGGTTATGAAACTCGAGGGCCGGGCGGACATTGGAGCCAGCGTCGCCTGGACGTTGGAACCGTTCAGCAATTCGGCATAGACGCGATAAAACCCCAGCCTCGTCCCCGGCATGACAATGTTACCCGTCCAGCTCCCATTGCTCGTCGTAATGGGGTAGGCGTTGCTGGAGACCACGTTGTCGTCGGCGTCCCGGATGATCAGCTGCAAATTCCAACCATTCGCAACGCCCGTCGCCGTAAACTGATTCGTAATGATCTCATCGGGCCGATACAAGCACATGTTGGACCGCGACGCCGGCAACATGGTGGCGTTCAGCGTGGCCGTGACGGGGATAAATGAGAAATTATCGACGTCAAGATTGTAGGTGCCGGAATCCGGCGTTGAGAGGGACAGACCGACCTTTCCCGCGGCGTCGTAATTCGTGCCCGCCGTGTAGGCGATGTTGCCACTCGAGGCAATCAGCGTGCCGTTCTGCGTGCTTACCGTGAGGCTGTAAATCGAGTTGGTGCCATTATAACTTTGGGTGACCGCGCAGTGATACCAGTTGCCCACCGCAAGCGAGGAAACCGAGGACCCGATGGTTCCGCCCGTGCCCGTTTTGTCGGTGATGGTATGGGAGCTGAGATTGAAGCTGGCATCCCAGAAGGGAGAATTCTTTGCCGTGTTGTTGATATAAGCGCCGTCGCGGAAGGTGATCTCGAGAGTCGTCGAGTTCACAACCTCGGCGACGAGAAGAATCCCCATGTTATTGGGCTGAACTCGAACGAACGTGCCGAAATAGGGACCGGTGCCGCTGATGCCCGAGCAACGGAAATCGTAGGAAACCGGGTTCGTCAGGAACGTATTATTGGCCGTGAAGCTGGTGGTGCCGCCATCGAAACGGATATTGCTGGTATTATAAGATTCCACGGCGCGCAAGAAGTCACTGCATGAGACTTGCTGTCCTTGATAGGTGCCGGTGAAATTGTTCGAGTATTGATCGGTAGAACTGAAGTCATACAACCCAAGATTCTGGGCCGCCGCGTTTCTGGCAACCATCATCGCTGCCATCATGGCGCCAAACGCCCCCAGCAGCAGCATGTTCTCCCTGGCCCGCGTATATATCGTTTTCACTTCGTTGTCCCTTTCTCTGCCCCGCCGTCTTTCGCGGAGCTATCATCGGCGCCAAGCAGCAATACGCCAAATTGATCGGGGTCCTTCACCGGATAAATCCCCCCAAACACTCCCAGGGCCTTTGGGTCCTTCTGACCGGTTGAGTCAAGATCGTTGACGGCCAATGAAATCCCGATGGCCTGACCGGCCTCGGGAGCTTGGCTCATGCCCAATGACGACCAAGGGACCGCGATTTCATAAACCAGTCCGGTGCTGGTCTTGCGAACGGCTAATTCAAATCCATTGTCCTTCACGGGACCCAGAGGCACATGCACCGGGTCGAATGAAAGAGCCCGAACGGCTTCCAATCCCTTTTGGGTGAGAGCGACGGTCATCTCCGTGTTGGCGCTCTTGTGCGGTGCAACGTCAAACGCCATCTGCAGGCAATCCCCGCGCCAGATCATGTCCCCGGTCTCGGGCTGGAGATAAACGTCGTCGGTCACATCCGCAGCGATATACAGCGCCTTGGAATCCCAGGCAAAACGCAACTGTGCTGACAAATCTGCATCACCTTTGTATTCCTCTGGCGAGCGGATCACCGCTTCCTTCCCGCGCAACGGGAGCGCGGGAATGCTGGCCCAATCGTCGAGGTTGCCGTCGACGCGCGGGGCCTGCGATCGTCGAGTCGCAGTTAGAAAATCGATCGGCGCGTTGGTCGAAGACGAACGGCCACTGTCGGGCGCCACTTGCACCAAGAGTCGATAGGATGCCAATGGATTGATATCGGCTTTCGGAAAAGCCATCGTGACCGGCTGCTCGCCGTTGGCGGACAGAGTAAACGTCACTTCGGATTGTCCACCCGGCACGTCTTCCAATTGCACCTTGCCTTCGGGCAGATCGATCATCGTCAGATCGGGACGGGGCGCCCCGTGAATGACCCGCTGCAATTTCACTTCCAGTTTGCCGGACTGCTTCGCCGCGCTCTGGCTTTTCAAGACAATCGTCGAGCCTTTGTTGAGCGCGGGCTTGACCGCCACCACATTCACAGCGGGCGCCAATTGCAATTTCATTCCGGCCAGACCGGCAACCGTACCCGATTCTCTCACGGCCAGTTTCAACGGGTATGTACCGGAGCCGGTCGTGCCCGGAACCTCCAAGACAAAAGCGAAGTGTTTTGCCTGACCCTTGGCCAGATTTACCGGCTGATCCATCGGTTTAAGGCCCAAACGCGAGTCAGGCTCAAGTGTCAGGGTCCCGCTCAGCGGACGGTTGCTGGGGGCCGAGACGGTTCCCTCCACCGTAATACTCGCGCCATCTACAAGCACCACCGGTCGTTGATCGACGTTGATCAGGTGCTCGGCGTTTTTGCCCCACAGTTGAGGCGAGACGGCAACGACATACACCGGTTCCGGTCCCAGCGTGAGCTTGAGCATGCCGTCGGGGGTATCGGTCGTACGGCCATTGCCCATCCAATCGTATACCCGGACACTTTGGACGCCGACCGGAACCGCCACCTCGCTCGGTTGATCACCATAGTCCCACAGCGCCAATCGGACATCATCGCCACGCTGAAAAGCATAGCCCCAAGCGGTTTGGCCGAGTGATTCGATCGCGCCGACCGATTTGTAGCCATCCAGCAAAAAGCTCAGGGCCGCATACGCCGGCACGATCGGCCGGGGACCGGCCTTGGCGGGTCCCCACGGCACGCCATCAACCAGGTTGTAATAATAACCGTAGCCGCTCTGGCCCGACATGCGATAATCCACAATGTAAAACGCCATGTTGAAGCGGTAGCCTTCACCAAAAGTGATGAGATTCTGCCGGATCAACCCCTGTGCGTGCTGCAAATCGTTGGCGGGATCTTCCTTGGTTGACCAGCCCTGCTCGGTGCCGAACATCGGCAGGTCCCGGCCGGTGTATTCGCGCAGGACGGCTTTCATGCCGCGCATGATCTGCATCATGCCGTCGCGCTCCGGGGTGATCGAAAAGTACGGATGCACGCTGTACGCATCGACGTATTTCCCGAGCCCGAATTTCAGCAGCGTGGTCGTTCGCTCCAACTCATTCTTGTCGACACCGCGGCACGGGCCTGCCACCACCGCGTTGGGATCGACCGCGTGCAGGGCGGGATAGGCGATCTCATAAATGCGCACAAGATCCTGATCCGTTCCCTTGAATCCCCACGGTTGGATCGGTTCCCACGTGATCTGGTAAATGTGTTCTTCCCGTTCGGGCGTAATGGCGGCATAGACCATGGCCACATGACGGCAATAAGCCGCCCAGGCCTTCTCGCCTTCGGGTGTGAGCCGGCCGGTGTTATAGGCGTAAGTTCCCGGCACCATCGACCATTGCGGCGCCATGAACAGGGTCGGGAATGAAAACGTCGTCCAATTCTCAAATGGCGGCGAGTCTTTCAGCGTCTTCGCCTTCTCGTCCGTGAACTGGCCGGCATGGTCGGGCTCCAACGCCCGCCAGTCAAAACGCGAGTCCAAGAGCCAGCGCGCCCCCAGGTTGGCCATCGCTTCGCCGCCCCAGGGGCCGAAGCCGCCTTGCATCCCAAAATAGGAGTCCTTCTCGCCGTAATTCTTGCGCAAGGAGGGATCGGGAATTACGGCATACGTCAAAAATCCTTCACGCCGGCTTCCGAGGGCCTTGAGTTTCGTCCCATTCGAAAGAGAGGCATACACTCGATAAAAGCCCAGACGTTCGCTCGGCGCTGTACTGCTCCCGGTCCAGTTGCCATCCGCGTCGGCGGTGATCCCCAGTTCCTTCGCCGTGAGTTGTTTCTCGTGCTCGTCCACCACAGAGATGGTCAACCGTAATGGCTGGCCGCCATCCTTGAGCCCGTGGACATGAAACGTCAATCTGACCGGCAGTCCCTGGGCAAATGTGCTCAGCGTCGGCTCCGAGGTGTCACCAGTCAACGTGCACCCGGATTCTCCACTCGATCTCCGCTGGAACCGTACCGCATCCACTCCAAGCGCGCCGTTGCCAATTTGATCGGTGTAGAAAAATACCGTGGCCTTCTTCGCGCCCTGCAGATCTCCGGCTCGCACGAGGAACTCGTATCGTTTCCAGTCCTGTGTCCCACCAACCCTCACCAGGTCGGACTGGCCAACACCGGAACCCAACCAACCCCGGCCTTCGATTCCCAAACGAGCATAGCCGCTGGAGGGAGGCAGGTGTTCAGCCTTGAGTGCAAAGCTCAGCATGTAATCGCTCTCGGGATCATCAATCTTGATCTCTTGAGCAATGTAACGATTCGTATCGGTCATCTTGAGGGACGCTTCTCCCTCGAAATGATCCTTCTTGTCGATGAAACCCGGAACCGCCTTGCCGATCCATTGTTCGTAACCCCAGCCGTCGAAACCCAGCTTGAAGTCGCCATTGACGATGAGATTGTCCGATTCGGACTGTGCTGCCGGGCACGGCCGGGGGACGGACGTACCGAGCAGTGCTGCCAGGCACATGCAAACGATGAAAACCCTCCTGACTGATTTCAAGCCTGGCAGAATCAGAGCAACCATGAGTCCTTCACAAAATGAAAATGCTCTCTGGCAATGTCCATTACTGCCATGCCGAGTACAGCGGGTTCCAGTAGCCTTGGATGGCGGCGCTGGAGTAGCGTCGCCAGACCTCAAAATCCGTGAGCGACTCCACGTGCCCGTCGACGAACGCGAAGTTGGCCGTGCCCACATGCCACGCCCGCTCGGCACGATTCAGATCATCGGGGTCACTGGAGGGGTTCGGAGGCGATCCCGCAGGGGGCGAGCTGTAGAAGCACTGGTTGATGACCGGGCAGAAGGCATCCACGAACACCGGGAAATCGCCAGGGCCGACGACGTGATTGCGATAGAACTTGTACGTCTCGATGCTGCGATCATTGGGTCCCCAGGCGAACCCGTGGCCATACAGCGCAAAATCGATATACGCGTAGCTGCACTGGGCCGGCGCATTTTGATACTGCAACGCGCTCGCCCCGCTGCCCGAGCTCCAGCAAACAAGGCTGCTGGGGTACGAGTACGTGAGGTCCCGGAGCGTGGCCGGGCTGCCCAGGTTGCTATTCGGGCTGGCCACTAGCCTGCCGGCGCTGTTGACATAGGCTCCCAACAACTTGTCGAACCAGTAGACCGTCTTGCCCCCGATGGAATCGACGGCCGCCACCTGTTGGCCGTTATTGTCATCCATGTACATCGTCCACGCCAGCGCAATTTGATGCAGGTTGGATACGCATTGCGCCTTTTTGCCTGTCTCACGGGCTCGTCCCAGCACGGGCAGGAGCATCGACGCCAAGATGCCGATGATGGCAATGACGACCAACAATTCGATTAACGTAAAGCCCCGCGGGTGTCCGCTCCCTCTGAACGTCCTGCGGGCGTTCGGGGCGTTGAGTACACAAGGCATTGATCGGCGATTCAGTTTCATGTTCATTCCTCGGCAATTAGTCGGCTGCCCCTCCTGCAGAAGGTCGGTTTCTCGCCATTATCCCAGCCCTTCTTTCCTCCGGCCGTTTTTTCACACCCGCGTTGTCCCGCCCGCAAAACGGCGCGCCCACACTGTTTCCCTCCGTCAGCGTCGTCTCCAACTGCACGCTGACCGGCGTCGCTGTGGGATCGGCCAAACGCCGCTCGATCAACTCGGGAATCACCCGACCAATGGTCTCCATCGGCATCTCGATGGCCGTAATCGACGGGCAGGAAATCTTGACCTCATCCGATCCGCCATAACTGAGCAGACTGATGTCGTCGGGTACCTCCCAATGGCGGTTCTTCAGCAGCTTGAGCATGGAGGTGGCAATCGGGTCGCACGAACAGACAATCGCCGTGGGCCGCGGCCGCATCGCCAGCACCTGCTCCAGGCCCTGCTCGACGGTGCTGTCGAGATCCTGGTGCCACCAGTCCCGTTCCACCAACACCAACCGCTGCTGATCCCCCGCCAGTTGACAGTAAACGATATTGGCCCACGCCGCATGCCGGGCCCCATGCACGGTAAATGCCTGCCGGTCCGACAGACTCGCCTCGTCCAGCGCATCGAAGATCACCTGGTAGGGCGAATGACGGTCGAGGATGCCAAACCATACAATCTGCGCGTGCTGACGCTCCGCGAGGTAATCAAGAATCATCGCCGCCGAGCGATGTTCGTTGGAGTAGACGCTATCGACCCCGAGCTGATGGTCGAATTCCACCGCGTAGACCACCGCAGTGGTTTTCACCAGCTGCTCCACCCACCGATGCGGCAGCGGCTGGCGCAGCACCACGCCGTGGTAGCGGCCCCGATCGCACTCTGTCAGGAGGTTCTCGATATCCTGAAAGTGCTGCTCGACCAGCCGACCGTTGGACAGCTTGAGGCGGTCTCGCATCGCGGCTGCCATGCGTTCCAGCCACCAAGCCCCGCCTTCCAGGCCAATGCGTCGGGCTACGGTGGGCATGAGGATGCGCAGGCTGTGGTCACCGCGACCGTTGCGCACCGAAGGCGCAAACATGATTCCGCTGATGGGTTTATAGCCCAGGCGCACAGCCGCCTGGCGTACGCGCTGGCGAGTTTGGGCGTTGATGCAACTGACACCACGCAGAGCCCGAGAAACCGTCATTTGACTCAGACCAACCTCTTTGGCAATGTGGCGTAGTGTTACGCTCATGGTTCTTTCCTCATCCCAGAAGCTTCGAGGATGTTAGATTAACAGGACCGGTATGATAATGTCAATGCCAAAGTTTGATTTTGTTTCACACACACCCCGCCGCCCCAGCCCGAAACCCAGACGCTTACAAGACGCTCGCCCGGCTCAGACCGGCCGCCGCCGCCGCTTCTCGCCAGGCCGTCTTCTCCGCCAATCCCGGCGGGTGGCTACGCAATTTCGGTGCCGCAAGACCCAGTGGCTCGTACTTCCCGCGGCCAGTTTCGTGGTAGGGTAAGAACTCGATTCCCTGCAAACCCGGAAGGTCGCGCATCAGTGTTCCCACCGCGCGGAAATGCTCCGGCATGTCGTTCACGCCCGGCACCAGCGGACACCGCAGTAAAATACGCGCGCCGTGCCGGTGCAATGCGCGGAGGTTGCGAAGAATCCCGCGGGCAGGGACGCCGGTCAGCGTACAGTGCAGCTCATCACCAGTCGCTTTGTAATCCCAAAGAAACAGATCCACATCAGGTAACAGACCAAGGAAAACCTCCGTGCGTCCGTAGCCACAGGTGTCGAGACAGGTGTGAATCCCCTCCGCCTTCGCCGCGCGCAACAACGCCCGACAAAATTCAATCTGCACGGTCGGCTCGCCACCAGATATTGTCACCCCCCCACCGGACGCGACATAGTAGTTATGGTCTCGCCGCACTTCGGCCATCACTTCCGCGAGTGTCATCTCCCGGCCATACACCTTCTCTGCGTCGCCCGCCACAACCCGTTGTGGCTCGAGTCTCCACGATTCGGGATTGTGACACCACGCGCAACGCAACGGGCAGCCCTTGAGGAAGACCGTCGTGCGAATCCCCGGCCCGTCCTGAAACGCCGCGCGTTGGATATCAAACACGATTCCGGTTGGTTCGCCAATCTCACTCATACAGCGTCCGCTGCAAAACCTCCAATTGCACATCCCGTGGCAGCTCCACGAACCGCGCGCTGAAGCCGCCCACCCGCACCATCAGGTGTCCCCACTTTTCCGGCTCGCGCATCGCCGCCTCCAGGTCATCGCGGCTGACCACTGTGATCATCGCCTGCGTGCCGCCCTGTGCGAAATACGTCGCCAACAGCGCCTCCGCTTTCTCGCGATGCACGGTGAACATCGACCGCGAGAATTTCATGTTTTGCACCGCACCGGCGTGCACGTTCGGATCGAGTTTGACCAGTGAGTTCAGAAACGCCGTAACGCCGTGACGATCCAGGCCGGGCGCGGGATTGTTGCCATTGGCCATCGCCTCGGTCGCACGACGTCCATCGGGTGACGCCGCCGTGTTCTTACCGAGAATCACGTTTGCCGAGTTGTTGATGATCACAATCAGATACGAATCCAGACCAACGTTTGCCGCTTGCTCCCGTGTCACTCGGCAAACGTGCTCGTGCACTCGCTGTGCCATCACATCGGCCACGGGATGGTCATTGCCGTATTTCGGGGCCGCCAGCAGTTGTCGGCGCAATGATTCGCATCCGTTGAAATCGGCATCCAGCGCGGCCACCAGTTCCGTCAAGCCCAGCTTCTTCTGGCGAAACACCAGCTCGTCGATCGCGGTCAGACTGTCCGCCGTGTTGGTGTTGCCATAGGCTTCCAACGTGCCGCCCAGGTACCGCGCTCCACCGGCAAATATGCTCCGACCCCGGTCCAGGCAATCGTCGTACAACATGCTGAGGAACAGAAACGGCGCCGTCACTCCGGCCACCTCGTACTCAACCTTCTCCTGGACGGCCAGCGCGGTGACACACCGCTCCACTTGCGCGCGATATGCGTCCCACACCTGCTCGAATTTCTCGAACTTTCTGAGTTCGCCCGTTGCTGGACCGGCTTGCCGTCCACTCACCGGATCGCGCCCGTTATGAAGCGCAACCTCCAGGCAGGTGAGCAGATTGATCACCCCGCTCGGTGTCCCGACACTCCGATGGTTCAAAATGTGCTCGCCGCAACCGAACGGCAAATACTCCGTCGCTTCCGCCTCGGTCACGTTGAACGCCGCCGCTACCGCCGGGATGTTCACGTCGTCGTTGTACAGAATCGGAAAGGTGCACCCTTCCCCAAGCAACGTCAGCGCCTGCTGCATCAGCGACGGATCCTGCCCGCGATAGAATCGCAGCGACAGCTGCGGCTGCGTCAGGCGCTCCGCCAGCGTCGCTTTCATTGCCAGCCGCGCAAATCGGTCGGCCGCCACTTCGTTGGGACGCCCTTTTCCGCCGATGAACACGCGATTGTTGTATTGGTTATCGTACGCCCGGATCAGTCGCCACAGGGATCGTATCAGCCCCAGCGCTTCGGCCTCTGTCAGTGCACTGCTATCCAAATCGCGCGCTAGAAACGGCCCCAGATACACGTCCATCCGCCCATAATTCCAAGTGCCGGACAGCAGCGCGTACAACCACATCAACTGGATTGCCTCGCGGAACGTGGCCGGCGCGCGCTCGGACAATGGCTCGAGCGTCGATGCAATCGCCGTCAGTTCCGCAGCCCGCACACAATCCGGGCAACCGTCTGCCAGCGTACGCGCCTGCGCGGCATAATGCCGGCAGCAACCGCTCAGCAGATCGAGCGCACCCAGCATTCCTCGAAAGAGCGCGGGAGCCTTGGCCTGCCGCTGCTGGATTTCCTCCCGTAACCCCGGCACGCCCAGGCGCAACAATGTCGCATAATTCAGTTGCGTACCGCCCATCCGATACACGGGAAACGCCATCCCGCTCTGCGCCTGCCAGTCATCTTCGGGCAGCACCCGGTTGACCCAATCCGGACAAGCTGCTCGTGTCCGGTACGTGGTCGTTTCAGTCCGCCAAAAATCCAACATCTCGCGCACCGGGTCCTGTCGCGCGGGCGGAATTGATAACGGCTCGAGCATGGCCCGAATCGCGGAATCGGAGCAGTAGTACCCCAATCCACCCGGCTCGGGACTGAATCCGACCAGCGGATAACGAATGCGACCGGCAAACAGATCCCCTGCTGTGATCGGCTGCAAAATGGCCGGAAACTGAACCCGAAGGCAGGAGAGTTCACGCTCAACAGGATCAGCGTCACGGAGCCGACGGTATGTGGCCGTAAAGGTGAGTTCCTGTGCCAACGGATCGTCTGGTCGTGTATTGGCCAGCCTGATCACGGATTGGAGTGTGGCGACCATGCTCAATGCCCCGTCTTCTTGTTGACCTCCCGGTAGCGAGCCATTTCGGGGTACGTTCTCGTGGAATCCGCGTATTCGTTGCCCGCCCGGTCGCAACCGCGAGCGAGGTAAATCTGGTGATAGCTCCGACAACCCTCCGCGTGGAACTTCACCGCCGTCGGCATGTACCGCATCGTGTAGCCGCAACGACGGAGACTGCTCGTGTTCGCCGGACTCCCATGAATCAGCCGCCCATCGTGCAGGCTGCATTGATTGGGCTGCAGCTCGATCGCTTCCGCTCTCGACTCGTCCCGCTGCGGTTTGACAATCTCGTGCGTGAATACACTCTTCTCCTGATCCGCCACTGCTTCATAATCCGACTGCCCCTGCTTGCCCGTCCGATGCGTGCGCGGGATCACACACATGCCGCCGTTCTGTCTCGTCGATGGGTCGATCGCCAGCCAAACGGTCACCACCTCCATTGGCTCGAGTTGGCCCCGCCAATACGCCGAATCCTCGTGCCACGGCACCCGTTTTCCCGTCCCCCGCGGCTTGCAAATGAAATGGCTCGACCACAACGCAATATCGGGCCCGATGATCGGCTCGACGAGGTCCAAGACCTCATTGCTGAACAGCCACTCGAACAACTTCGTGTCCGTGAAGTGCGGCGCATCCATCGATTCCGGACGCACGTCCGCCGGCAGCACCGCCAGCTTCTCCTCAAAATGCTCCTGCAAGGCGCGAAACTTCTGTCCGGAAAACACCGGCTCACGGAAAATCAGGTAGCCATCCCGACGGTACTCCATCACATGCCCCGCACCCAGCCGTGCCGTCTTCAGCGCTGTCGTCATCGCTTCATTCAACTCCTTTGCTCATCATGCGTTCGTCAGTAACCTACCTCGGCTGTCTCCTTTCGTCCTCCGCTGTACAGGCAAAAACTTACGTTTAAATGATATTCGTGTCTTGCCCATATCGCCAGCATGTGCTACCCGGTTTTCATGCAGCGCTTGCGATGGCGGAAGATTGTGGCGAGCGATGAGGCCTTTCACTTCGCCCAGGCCCAGATGAAAGGCCGCTGTCCCTGCCGCATTCATACGCACGACTTCCCCGAGGTGTTCTTCGTGAAAACGGGCCAGGGGTTGCACCTCGTCAACGGTCGACGATTGCCGCTTGTCCCGGGTTCATTGGTGTTGATCCGTGCCGCGGACGTGCACGGCTTTCGCGCCACCGATGCCAACGGCTTCACGCTGGTCAATGTCGCCTTTCGGCAGTCCACCCTCGTGTGGTTGCATCGCCGCTACTTCCCGCGCGAGAAAAGCCTCTTCTGGTCCCGCGGTTCGCTGCCCTTCCAGGTCGTTCTCGACGCGCCCCGACGCGCCCGGGCAACCGAATGGTTCAACTTGCTGGCAAATGCGCCCCGCCGCTTGCTGGAGATTGAACGATTCCTGTTGAATTTGCTGCCGGAGGTGTCCGTTCAGGAAGCCGCACAGCCGGTGTCACTCCTGCCAGAATGGCTGGCCCGCGCACTGGAGGCCGTCCGCCAGCCCCAACATTTCCGCCGTGGCACCCGCGGCCTCGCTCGCCTCGCCGCCCGTTCGCCCGAACACGTCAACCGCCTCCTGCGTCAGCACCTCGGCATCACCGCCACCGACCTCGTAAACCGTGCCCGCCTCGATTTCGCCGCGCGTCAACTGGCGACCACTGATCAGAAGATTCTGGATGTGGCACTCACCTGCGGCTGTGAGAATCTCGGACATTTCTACGAGATGTTCCGCCAGCAATTCGGCATGACACCACGCGTCTACCGACTGCAACACCGGGTGACAATTCGCTAAGACACACGCACGTTGCGCGGCCGCCGATGCAGCGGTTCTCAGGCCCGCGCCTGCAAGCAATAGTCAACCAGCGTCTGCACGGTCGTTTGGGCCAGACACATGCGCGTATCCGCGCCCCCATAATACACATTCAGCGTCCCATCCGACATCTCCACCGCCCCGGCCGTGAATATCACATTCGGCGTTTGCCCGACGCATTCGTAGTCTTTCTCTGCCGCGAGAATAAAATCCTTCGGCGCGGCGATCACCTTCGACGGATCCTTCAAATCCATCAGCATCGCTCCAAGGTAATAATTCTCCGACGAGCACGTTGGAGCGGTCGCGTGGTAGATTTCCAGCCAGCCTTGCGGCGTCCTGATCGGCGTGATCCCCGCACCGGCCTTGTTGCGAATCCAGCCGGCCTGCGGCAGATTCAACGGCATCGAGCGACCCCAGAACTCAAGGTCCGGCGAGTAACTCACCCAAATCGATCCGTAATTGGGCACGTTCTGCGGCCGGTCCAGGCGCGCATACAATCCGTTGATCTTCTCCGGAAACAACACCGCATTGCGATTCGAGGGTTCGGACAAATGCGGCAGCGGCTCAAAATGCACAAAATCCTTCGTGGTCGCCGCGCCAATCATGCACCCCCACGGCTCCAGCCACGCCGCGTGAAAAATGTAGTATTTCCCATCCAACAACGTGATCCGCGCATCAAATCGATGCGCCGGTCCATACCGCTTCTCCGTCGTGCACAGCGGGTAATCAATCGGTTTCGGATTTACATCAAAATCCACGCCGTCTTCGCTCGTCGCGATGTAGAACGACGTCGTCCGGTCGCACCCTTCCACGCGCAGCATCAGCAGCACTCCCTCGTTGAACATCGTCGCCCCGGCGTTGAACACCGCATAGCAGCGAAACGGCATCTGCTCGGGCGTCAAAATGGGATTGTGCTCA
>DATJWQ010000051.1:0-7467 GCA_035501175.1 Verrucomicrobiia bacterium
GCGCACGAAAATAGTCCCTTTGCGGGTAACGGAAAGCAGGCAACGGCCGGATTCTCCATGCTGGAAATGATGATCGTGTGTGCGATCACCATGATCGTGGCGGGGATCACGGCGGTTGCATGGGGGCCCGTGCAAAAACAGCAGCGCGTCACTGCCGCCTACAATTCAACGCTGACGACATTACGGCGCGCGCACGATCAAGCTGCCGGTGACATGCGTATTTATGTAGTCACATTCACCGCTCCACAAACAATCACAGTTCAGCAAGCCGGACCAGCCAGCACAACCTGCCAAATCCCCCCGACAGGCGCCGTGCTGCTTACGACGGTGCTGCCGCCCGACGTGTCATTCCAGTTGGAAGCCGGGCTGCCTACTTCCAATACGGTCGCGCCCACCACCCCTGACGCGCTGGGAAATGCCGCGTTCGCGATTGATTTTGACGAGCCTTATACGCCCGGCTCGAATGCGATTTGTTTTAATCCTGACGGGACTGCAACGGACCAGCTCGGCAATATCAATAGCGGAGTGGTTTACATGGGCCGAACCAACGATGTTTATAGCGCTCGCGCCATCTCTCTTGAAGGAGCCACCGGGCGCATTCGCGGATGGCGATTGTATAACGTGTCTGGCGTTAAAACGTGGAGGGCACAGTGATGCAACGGACTGCCTCGTCGCAGACACTTCAAGGCGGCTTCACACTGATCGAGACCATGATCTCGATGGTGATCCTGACGATTGGCGCGCTCGGGCTGCTCGGGTTGTTCGGTGTCGCCGTGAGGGCGAACCAGACTTCGCAGGAGGACATGATTGCTCGACAACTAGCGGCCGAGACCATGGAGAGCATTTACACCGCGCGCAACAGTTCGGAGATCAGCTGGGCGCAGATTCAGAACGCGGCCAACGGCGGCATTTTTGCCAACGGGTTGAACTCGCTGCTGTGTGCTGGACCGGATGGAATTCTCGGCACGGCCGATGACGCCCCCTGCCTCACGGCGTCCGGCACGACCTGCCCCAACGGCGGAGTGCAATGCCTGACCGAGGCCGGGCCGGATGGGATCATGGGCACGGCCGATGACGTTATCGTGTCCCTGAGTAACTACAAGCGGCAGATTCTGATCACCCCATTGCTAGATGGCAACGGAAATCCTATTCAGACGCTGAACCAGGTTACGATCACGATCCAGTTCACCACCGCCAATTGGCTGCCGAAGAGCTACGTGCTGAACGAGTACGTCTCGGAATATCACTAGGAGAACGCCCATGCGGCGCAAAGGCCACAATACGGACGGTTTCACGCTAGTCGAACTGATGGTGTCGCTGGCCATTGGCACACTGCTCCTGGGTAGCGCGGTGATGATGTACAGGCAGGCGGTGAATGCAACCTGGGTCACATCGCAGAAAGCCGAAATGCAGCAAGACTTTCGCGCCGCCGCCAACCTTCTGCAACGGGACATCAGTTTGGCAGGCTCCGGTGGCCTCGGCCAACAGGGGCTCGCCGCCAACAGTACCGGGTTGCCCACCGGCGCTGGCAGCATCATACCGGTCTATCCGTGCAGCGCGACGACGTGCAACTACATTAAGGGCGCGCCAGTCGCTTTTCCGACCGTGGCGGGAGCCCCATATCTCTACTCCATTATTCCTGGTTATAACCTTGGCATCACTGTGAATGCGACGGAGGGCCCGACCGACATCATTACCGTAGCCTACGCCGACACGAGCCTGGCTCTGAATTGCTATAACATCACGGTTCAATCGGCGACGCAGGTGCTGTTCCAGGCTCCCAGCTCGCCGCTGCCCACATGCGTTCTGCCAACCGGAGTTTCGACGATTCCGCTGCTGAATGCTGCGGGCATTGGCCTGCAGGCGGGAGACATGATTCTGTTTGGCCAAACCGCGGCCGGGATCGTGAGCAACATCACGACCGCCACCCCCACGACCGGCAACAGCTCGGCATTCACCGTTACATTCAATTCCGGTGACCCTGGCCACATCAACCAGCCTACCGTCGCATCGGGCACTATGAAGCAACTGCCGTTGGGATTGAGTGCAACCCTGTCCGCTGTCCGCGTGATGATGATCACCTATTACTTAGACATTTCCCCGGTTGACGGCGTGACCCCACGCCTGATGCGCATTCAAAGCGGGAAGGCGCCCGTGCCGGTGGCGGAAAATGTCACTTATTTAAAGTTCAGCTACGACGTCGACAACGGCGGAACCATTAATACCAACCAGGCCTCGCTGCCCGCGGGCACGACGCCCAACATGATTACGAAGGTCAACATTCTGCATATGAGTATTCGCAGCCAGTTGCAGGGCGGCGGCTATCAGGGGCTGGATCTGCAGACGTCGATCGGCGCCCGCAATTTGACCATGGGGCAGGAATATCCGATTTCCGGCAGCAGCTACTGAAGGTCACCCGCACGGCAAGAGATGTGGAGATGAATCGATGAGGACAAATTCGATGGTTGACGCAAAGTTGAATTCCGCTGGCTTTACGCTGATCGCATCGCTGCTCCTGCTACTGATGGTGTCGGGGCTGGCCCTCGGCCTGATGATGATGGTGAATACCGAGCAGCGGGTCGGCGGCTTCGACCTGAACAACACGTATACCTATCATGCGGCCGAAGGGGCCATCGAGAAGATGACCTCCGACGTCGCGGCCACGTTCAAGAGCATTCAGGCGCCACAAGCGGCCCAGATCTGCGCACTCTCCAATAACGTTCCCACTTGGGACTCGTCGGTTACCTACACGACCTACAATATCGCTCCTGTGCCCACAGCGTTCGGCGTGAACCCATGCTCGGCAGCTGCTCTGGCTGCCAATCCGAACCCGACTACCGCCTGGGGACCGATTCAGTCCGGTCCAAATGCCGGCCTCTATGCTCAGATTATTCCAATCACCATGAACGTCATAGCCCAACGCGGCTCCGGCGAAACGGTCAGCATGACTCGTACCGCTGAAGTCGCGTTGATTCCTGTGTTTCAATTTGGCGTTTTTTCTGACTCCGACCTGTTTTTCGGCCGCAGCCCCGACCTGGGCTTCGCTGGACGCATTCACACCAACGGCGATCTCTACCTCGGGGTCTCCAACGGCTCCAACCTGGTGTTCGGAGACAAGATGAGCGCGTTCGGCAACGTCATTCGGCAGCAGATGGATAACGGCGTGGTCGCGGCCGGCAACAACGATGGCGGAACCGTGATGATTCCTACTCAGGCCGGGGGATGCTCCGCCCAGATGGCCAACGTCGGCAGCGCGACGCCTAGCGCCACTTGCGTTGACATCTCCACCACCGCACTTGGTAGTTCTCTAGGCAGCGTGACGGCAGGCCACGGCTCGACCCAGAACACGGCTTCGTGGAAAAGCGTTTCCACTGGCACCTACCAGGGATATCTGATCGACGGCAACGGACAGCCCAATGGCAATGATGGCCCCAACTCCACCGGCGCGACCGATATGTCCCTGCCATTCGTCAATGGCACGACCAACGCAGTGCAGGTGATTCGTCTTCCTCCGGGGAGTGAAAATATCCAGTCCGTCCTGGGCCAGAACCGCGAGGCCAACCTGGCACAGATCCGAATCCTGTTGGCGGATAACGAAGCGCAGCTACATCTCAACGACTGGAATGGAGACCTCACCCAAGACTATCAGCTCGTGAGCATGCTTCCCACCGCCCTCTCGGCGCTTCCGCAGGGCAGCTCCGGCGGCACGCAACCCCAGGCCGGAATCGTCGTTCCCTCTACCGGCGCGAACACTTACTATTTCGCGGAAAGCTATTGCACCGGCAACACCTACACGGCTTCGACCACGATTGGTGCCGCCTATACGGCGGTCGACGCCGGCGTCACCATTGCAGGGTCCGGCGGCAATAAAGTAACTTCAACCTATAACGGAACCACAGCCCGCACCTGTCCCGCCCTTACCGGTAGCGGCACCATGGCGGGCACTCTCGGCACCTATACCGACCCTCAGTTTGTCATCCCGCAATACTACGGCCCCCAGTCCAACGGCCCCGGCGGCGCGGCGCTGACGCCGACCGCTTTCCCGGCTCCCGCGGCCTTCACCACCCCTAACAATGGCGCCAATGGCCTGGAGTGGCCTCTCGTTAACGGCTGGTTGCTCGTCGAGGTCAAGTATTCCAGCGATCAAAAATGGCACGGAGTAACGAAGGAATGGCTGCAGCTGGGTTTTGCGCGCGGACTTCAGGTGCCGACTCAGCCCGGCACTCCTTACAAAGCGCCCACTTCCAACGCCCAGGGTGTATATGGCAGCAACTTTATCCAGGATCACAAGGACGCAATCCTTTACTTCCAGCAGACGGCCGACCGCGGGGGAAATAATACAATCACGGGCACCGGCGCGGGAACGGACCTGCCCCTCACCGCCAACTATTACGGGGCAGGATCGCAATATAATTGGTACCCCATCAACCTGTACGACGCCCGCGAAGGCGAGAATAATGACACGCGCAGTGGCACGTTCCCGTACACGATTACCGGTTGCAGCTCGACCAGTTGCACACAGCCGGCCAGCACGACTGTCTCAGGCACCCCCAACGGCATTCTGAATGCCGTGGAGCTCGACGTAGGCAACCTGCGCAACTGGCTGCTGGGCACAACCGGCTCCAACGGCACCAAGGTGGATTATGCGACTCAGAATGGCTATGTCCTCTATTTCTCTGATCGTCGCGGAATGCGGTTCGCCACGGGGGCACAAGGACCGAACTATCAGAGTGAGTGGGGCGAGTACGGATACGAAGATACCGTCAACTACCACAACGCTGGCAGTAATTTCGCTCCGGATGGCGCGTTGGATCCGGTCAACTATAACGGCGTCTCGGCCGAAGACGTCAATGGCAACTTGCTGCTGGACAACTATGGCGTAAAGTATGTCGGCGACGCCTTTGGCCCGGCAACTACGGCCGACACTGACACCGCCGCTACCCCCTCACCCTTCGCGCTTGGTCACCGAATCGGCACCTTCACGATCGGGCGCGCCAACCGCGTCACTGGCGCGCGGCACGTTTTGAAACTGGTCGACGGCTCTCTCGGCAACCTGCCCACGATGCCGCCGGGCAATGCCGTCAACAATTGCAGTCAGAGCACCGCCAACCCCACGGGTTGCGGCGGCTTTACGGTCGCTTCGGAAAATCCGGTCTACATCCAAGGCAACTACAATTCGAATTGCACGGCGGCTGGAAACACCTGCACTCCCAACAACACCAAATACGATGCCACCTGGACCGGCGGCTCTGAACCCATACACTCAGCCGCGTCGGTAATCGCTGATTCCGTGACTCTGCTTTCCAACAACTGGCAAGACGCGGGTTGCACACCCTCCGGCGGAGCCTGCACTGCTGCTATCAATCAAAGTACCGGCAGTCTGATGAATCCCGTTATGACCCCGGAGGGGGAGCAGACTCCTGCGACCACCCCTGACCGTATCGCCTTAACCACCTATTACCGCGTCGCCATTGCGGGGGGCAAGAACATCGCCTTTAACAACACAGCACAGAATCCTGAGTTTTCTTATGGCATGGACGGCGGCGTTCACAACTTCCTGCGCTTCATCGAGGATTGGGGAGGACTCCCCACGGCTTACGGCGGCAGCGGCGGCGGGAACAGGGAGAACCTCTATTACAAGGGATCCATCGTGAGTCTTTACTGGAGTGACTACGCAACCGGACCCTTCAAGTGCTGCAACCTCGTGTACAGTCCTCCGAACCGGCAATATACGTTTGATAACCTGTTCTCGCTGCCCCAGAATCTGCCGCCCGGAACGCCCATGTTCCGCAACGTAGATAACCTGACCTACCGCCAGAACATGGTGGCTCGGACGAACTAGCTCCCCGAAGAAGTACGAAGGCCCCGGTTCCTCTCCTCGGAACCGGGGCACAACTCTGCCACGAGAATGGTTGCTCTTGCCGCGTCTGCGGAGCGATTCCGGAACGAGGAAAGCAGTTCGAGGACCTCGTTTGCGAAGACAGCCGTTTTTCGATGAGGAACTGTAACGTTACCAATCTGAAGGGCTTACTTCACCGGGCTAATTACCAAAGGTTCACCACTAGTTCACGCCTCCTTGATTCGCTTGCCGGTCACCGATTCTCTGTCACTGCCGTAACTTGCCACTGCTCCCTCTGTCACTGTAAGCGTCCGTCGAGTAGCTTGACGAAGCTTTCCTGGGCGCAGTTCTTCTGGAGTTGCGCCCAGGATTCACCTCAAGAGCGCAGAGATCACGAAATTCCGTGAACTCTGCGCCCTTTGTATTTGTCAGTTGTTCGTTGACTTTGCACCCCGCCCCTTCCTAACATGGGTTCCCGAGCGCGTCCGTGGACCTGCCATCAGCGTCATCAATGAGTCGATAGGCCACCTATGATCGGCCAAATTGTTTCCCACTACCGCATCGTTGAGAAGCTCGGGGGCGGCGGAATGGGCGTGGTGTACAAGGCGGAAGACACAGAGCTCGGCCGCTTTGTCGCATTGAAGTTTCTCCCTGACGACGTGGCCGCGAATCCCCAGATCCTCGAGCGTTTTCGACGGGAGGCGCGCGCCGCTTCCGGCTTGAACCATCCCAATATCTGCACGATACACGAGATCGGCCAGCACCAAGGGCGACCGTTCATCGCCATGGAGTTCCTCGACGGTGCAACCCTCAAACACCGCATTATGGGCCGACCCATGGGCGTCGAGTTGCTGCTCGACCTGGCAGCTCAGATTACCGACGGGCTCGATGCCGCCCATGTCAAAGGCATTGTGCACCGCGACATAAAGCCGGCCAATATCTTCGTGAGCGAGCGCAGTCAGGCAAAGATCCTCGATTTTGGATTGGCGAAGGTGATTCCCGGTGTACCGGACAGAGCATCGGTGGCAGCGGCGGCTCCGACCGCGTTGAGCGATGAGCATCTGACCAGCCCGGGCAGCACGCTCGGAACGGTAGCGTACATGTCTCCGGAGCAGGTCCGCGGCGAAGAACTGGATGCGCGCAGCGACCTGTTTTCATTCGGAGTCGTGCTGTACGAAATGGCGACCGGACTGTTGCCCTTTCGCGGCGACACCTCCGGAGTCATCTTCAATGCGATTCTGGAACGCGCGCCAGTTCCGCCAGTGCGGGTGAATCCCGATATTCCTGTCCAGCTAGAAGCCATCATCAACAAGGCACTCGAAAAAGATCGGGAGTTACGTTATCAGCACGCTGGGGATATCCGCGCTGACCTTAAGAGACTGAAACGGGAAACTGAATCCGCGCACGGAGTGCATGCAGAAAAGGCTCCCCCAGCAAAGAGATGGCCAACAATTACGGGGTTAGCTGTGGCGGTGGTAGTGATTGCTATCGTGGCCGGTGTCTTTGTACGCAGTCGTTCTCCGCAACCTCCTCCCACTCCGCCGGCTACTGCCGCATCGCCAGCGCAGTCTTCGGTGCGAACGCTGGCAGTGCTGCCGTTCCGCGACCTTTCCGGGCAAGGCACGGAT
>DATJWQ010000052.1:0-60536 GCA_035501175.1 Verrucomicrobiia bacterium
CGGTGCCCGCGGTGGCAACGGCAGCGGGCGGGGCGGGTGGTAACCGTGGTACCGGAATTAGATTTGACATTCGTATCGGATGGGGATATGATGGAACGGTTCTTTGAAATATTGGTGGGCTGTTTGCGACATCGGCACAGCGTGGTCGCGGCTCGGCTTTGACAGGATGGGAACGGCAGAGGAGAGCGCCCCCTCACCCTGACCCGCCTGAGGCGGGCAAGCCCTTTGCTCCAAACTCCGGTCCGGAGATTCGGAGCGTCTCGGCGCCTAGCGCCGCCTTCGACTCCCCGTGGGGGCGAGGGGAATCCTGTTCGCGGCCTCGAGGTTACCAAGGGGGTACCCCCCACCCCCCTATATCTGCGAAACGAAGCCAGTTGTTTTTGGGGGTTACCAGTCGCCGAAGAGATTGATTGGCAGTTGGTTGCGTTGTCGAGTGAGCCAATTTGTCACTTGGCTTCGTTTGGCTTCGTTCGGGGTATAAATGGCTTCGTTTGGCAGTGTTTGCTTCCCGAGAACGCTGCCCAACGGGTCTCGAAACGACACGAGGCCATCTCGGTGCTGCCCTCGCACCTCGGTTTGGAGTCCGGAAGGGTGAAAACAGGGCTGCGAAGGTCGGTTTTTCCGCAGTCCAGAGGCAGAGATCAGAGATGTGGGGTTGGGGCGTCACGGGGGTTTGCATGGCGACCGCTTGAGGAAGGCACCTCGCTTGGGCACCTGAATGGGCACAGGCGAATCGCCGACGTGGGCATGATTTGGGGCCGCAGCGAGGGCCGGAGAGCCGTGTTGAGGCGATTTCCCGCCTGCCGGGACGAGCATTTGTTGGAGATTTTGGAGTAGGGTGCTCTTGCCGAGCCGTAACGGCTCATGGTAATATGCGACATCGAATCAGGCGTAGCGAATTGCGCCGATAAACCCATGTCATTCAATCAACAGCAAGGAAGTCTGGTGGTGTGTTGTCTTTCGAGGCCCCGTGGGTCACAGACGGTGCTGGACACGGCTGTTTTGTTGGCTGGACGGAGAAGGTAGAGGGAGATGGAAGCCCGGTCGCCGAAGCGAATCATAATCTTTTGCCTGCCGGGGATCGGCGATGCGATCCTGTTTACGCCGGCGCTGGCGCTGCTGCGTCGCGCGTTCCCGTCCGCTCACATCACCGCGCTGACGATGTTTCGCGGGACGACGGACATTCTGAGCACGAATCCGGATTTGAATGAGGTGCGACATTTCGATTTTTTCGGGGCGCCGCGATGGAAGGTGCTGCGGTACATTTGGGCGTTGCGGCAGGAAGGCTTCGATCTCAGCATTATGACGTTCCCGTCGAACCGCCGCGAGTACAACGCCGTGAACCGGATCGTCGGCCGACGGTGGCGGGCGGCCCATCGCTACCGGCACCAATCCCAGCGCAATCTCTGGTTTTTGAATAACATTGTGGTCCGGGAAGACGGAACGCTCCACAATGTCGAGGAGAACTTGCGGCTGGTTCGGGCCGTCTGCGAGCGGGTGGGTGTGCCGTTGCGCGAGGAATTGCAGAAACAGCCGGTGAAGCTGAAACTGGTTCTGACAGCTGATGACGAACGCTACGGCGAGGAGTTTCTGGCGCGACACGAGATTCGCGCGGGCTCGATGTTGTTCGGCTTCCACACCTACAGCAGCACATTCAAGAACATGCACCGGAAATGCTGGGACCGTGACGGGTTTGTCGAGCTGATCCAGAGACTGGGCCAGGCGTATCCCACCGCGGGTTTCCTGCTGTTTTCGGGGCCGTCCGATGACGAAGTCAATCGGTACATCGCGGAACGAGTGCGGGACCGCGTGGTGTTGGTCCAGGAGTCGAATTTGCGGCGGGCGTTGGGGGTGATGAAGCATTGTCAGGCCTTCGTGAGCAACGATTCCGGCATTATGCACATGGCGGCGACGCTTGGGGTTCCGCTGGTCGCGCTGTTTGGGCCGACCGATTGGCGCCGGCTGCATCCATGGAGCGAGAACCACGTCGTCGTGCGGAAGGACCTGCCGTGCATGCCGTGCTTTTACTATTCCAGCAATCCCCTGCGTTGTGTTGCGAATATCAATTACGCCTGCATGCGCGAGATTTCGGTAGACGAAGTCCTGACCGCGGTCCAGGCCATGGTTGCGTCCCCTCATGCCACCGTCAACGCCCAACGCTAAGCGACGAGCCTTCGGGCTGTGGATCACGACGGTTGCGGCATTGGCCTACTGCCTCTGGCTGGGAGTCCACTGGTTGCCACTGGGGATGAGCGAGCATGAATTGAGCGCGTCTGCCTCGCGTGTGTGGGACGTCAAACAGCAGGTCGCGGAGCATCATTTCCTGCCGTGGTGGACGCCGTATTTCATGAGCGGTTCGAGCTATGGCTTCAATCATAGCCGTGGTTTCTACATGCTGCCGTGGATCTTCTTCTCCATGTTCACGGACCTGCTAACGGCGGGCAAGCTCGTCGCACTGATGGCGATGTTCGCGAGCGCGGTTACCATGTACTTCTGCGCGCGACACTTTTTGAAGTCCGAGTGGGCGGCAACGCTTGCGGCATTGGTGTTTCTCTTGCACCCGGAGCAGATCATCCGCGCGGCCGGCGCGGAGCACATCACGATCATCCTGTTCTTCCCGTTCATGCCGCTTCTGTGGCTGACGCTGGCCCGCGCACTGGAACGCAATCGTTTCCGCGATACCTTCGTGTGCGCCGTTGTGGCGGTGCTGGCCTGGTGGACCGACAACAAACAGGCGTTCATTATGTTCCTGTTTCTGTTTGTCTACGCCGTTTATTGGCTCTGGCCGAGACGCAAGCAATGGCAGGCCACGGCCCGCACCTGCGGATGGCTTGCAGCGTTGGGATTGGTTTTGGGGACGTGGGTACTCGTGCCCGGTTTTGCGGAATCGCGGTACGTCAAACTATTCTACGGCGATCCGCTGCAGGCGTGGCAAAGGGGGTTCGCGTTCAAAAGCCTCTTGGGGCTCGTGGACCGAGACGGGTCGGCGACCCGGAATTTGACAAACGCGGTTATGCAGCAAATCCAGGCCAACGGCGGCCGGGTGGGCAGCCAGCAGGAACTGGAGCAGGTGCAGCGTCTGATGTCGCTGGGCACAGACTCGCCGGAGAAGTACATGGGCGTCACGCTGTTGGCAATTCTCGTGGCGACGGTATTGTGGAATAGGCGTCGCGTCGAGAGGCGGGCTTTCTGGTTCTTCGTATGTTCGTTGCTGGTAACGGTGATGCTGGCCACCGGCTTTGACAGTGTATGGACCGCCAATTGGGCGACATGGCAGGCGTTGTCGTCGCAGCATGTCTCGGGAATCGCGCTGGCGTGGTTGCTGGTGAGTGTCGCGTTTCTCGTGCTGTTCTGTCGCCGAAAATTAACCACTCCGCAGAAATGGACCGTGGCGGGCGTGGCGCTGGTGATGTTCCTCTTCGTGCCGGGGTTCGGATGGCTGGCGGCGTTGCCGTACTTCAGCGATATCCGAGCTCCGTACGTCTTCTACGATTTGCCCGCTGTGTTTTTCGGGGCGATACTGGCCGGGTTTTTGGTAACGGATGTTCTTGACGCTGACAAATGGCGCGCGCATGTGCCGAAGATCGTGGCGGCCCTCGGGGTATTGCTGTTGCTGGACTACTGGCCGTACCAGAAGCCGACGTGGGATAGCGGGGTGCCCGCGCACACGGTGAGTAATTTGCGGGCTACGTACCGTTCCCTCAAGGGGGACATGGACTGGGTCAAGACCTATTCGGTTTCCGGGCGGTACTTCCATCTTCTCGGTCCGATGTGGGGCGGCAAGCCGCAAGTGTATGAGGCGTTCTATAACTGGATGTGCCCGCTGGGCACGGGACTGCTGAATCAGCAGGCGTTCACGTCATGGGAAAATCACCGCGCATTTCTCAACCTGATGGCGGCGCGGTATGTGGTCTTTGACAAGACCGATTCCGGCAACGCCCGCCAGGATATGCAGCAAGTGCTTGGTCTCTACCGCAACAGCTTCCCGGTGGTTACGGAGAACGAGGACTTTGTCGTGTTCCGCAATGAAATGGTCCATCCGTATGTCACCGGGTATGGCCGGTCCTGTCTGTACGCCGGCGACATCCATCAATCGGCCGCACTCGCGCTGGCGCTATCCGCGAAGAATTGGCCGCTGGTGCAGGCGAAGGAAGCAACCCCCGGGGAGGTTCCTGTCGACGAGCAGAGACAGTATGAACAGGTCTATGGCCAGGATAGCCCGCCGTTCCCGCCGATCACGGCGGCGACTCCCGTCACGCTGGAGCACGTGCAACTGACGCGGGAGAATGCCGAGAATGTGCGCATCCAATTGACGGCGCCATCGGCTTGTCTCGCCGTGATCGCGGAAAGCTACTATCCATTCTGGCACGCGGAAATCGACGGCCAAGCGGCGGAGGTGCTGCGGGTGAGTTGCGGGTTGATGGGAGTGCAACTGCCAGCGGGCGCTCACACGATTCAGTTGCGTTACGAGGCGCCGCGAGCCTACGCGTTTGCGGCCGTGATCAGCATCGGAGGCCTGCTGATTGGCTTGGGATTTGCCGTCCGGGATCGATCCCGTGCACGGCGTTAGCGGCTTTTCCACCAATCGACAGTTTGGCGCAGGCCGCTGTCGAGGTTGTAGTGCGGCTTCCAGGCGGTCCCTTCGCGGAGCTTGGTGTTGTTGGCGAGCAGATGCATCGGTTCGGTCGGCGCGTCGGGGTATGCGCCGAGCTTGATCAGATCCACCCGTCCGAGCAACTCACCGATCTTCAAGGCGATGTCGCGCACGGTAACGCTGACCCCGCTGCCGATATTGACTGCGCCGGTCAACTTGCTCTGGGCCACGGCACACACCGCGCTGGCAACATCTTCGATGTGAAGGTAATCACGGATCCGGTCGCCCGTGACGAGCCTGGCCTCCTCACCACCGAGCAACCGATTGATCACCACGGGCACGAGTCGCCGCGAGTCTTCATACGGGCCGTATTGGTAGAAGAATCGCACCCAGGCGAAATCGATGCCAACCGAGGGGAGGGCGTGGAAGAGTTTAAGCTTGGACTGGGCGTAGACGGTGGCGGGAACCGTCGGTGTGGACTCGCCCTGTGGCGGGTCGCTCGGGGCATACTCGAAGCACGTGCCAGCCCCGACGAACCGCCGGCAGCCAGCATCGCGAAGGCGTTGCGCCAGCCGTACACTGGCTCCGACCCACTCCTCGTTTTGCGGGGCGTGAAGATACTTGCCGGGCTCGACATACCAGGCAAGATGGAGACAGAGGTCGAACCGCCAATCCGGGAGGGCGACCGAAGGCGCGAGCAGATCGGCTTCGATAAAGCGCAGTGACGTGGCCACGTCAGCGACACGAGAGCAATCGGTTCCCGGCAGGATAACGACATGCAGTTCGTGGCCCTGGCGCACGAGCTCACGGGCGATGTGCGAGCCGATGAATCCCACGCCTCCTGTGAGCAACACCTTCACAGGCGCGAGCCGTACTGGGCGGCGTAATACTTCTTGAACTCCCCGCTCTTGATCGTGCGCCACCAGTTCTCGTTCTGGACATACCAATCAATCGTCGCGTCGAGGGCCTGAGGGAAATTGCGGTTCGGTTTCCAGCCCAAGGCGGCGAGTTTACGGGCGTCGAGCGAGTAGCGGCGGTCGTGGCCGGGCCGGTCCTTGACGAGTTGAATCAGCGACTCGGGTTTGCCGAGCTTGCGGATGATCGCGCGGGCGATCTCGATGTTCTCCACTTCGTTGCCGCCGGCGATATTGTATGTCTCCCCAACCTTTCCGTGGGCGATGAGGAAATCAATCGCGGCGCAGTGATCTTCCGTATAGATCCAATCTCGGACGTTGCGACCGTCGCCATACAAAGGCAGCGGGTGGCCTTCCAGGGCGTTTGTGATGAACAACGGTATGAATTTCTCGGGGTATTGATTCGGTCCGAAATTGTTTGAACACCGCGTGATGGTGACCGGCACGTTGTGCGTCGTGAAATACGCATAGGCAAGACGGTCCGCGCCCGCTTTGCTGGCGGAGTAGGGGTTGCGCGGATTCAATGGCGATTCTTCCGTGAAACTCCCGCTGGCAATGCTGCCGTAGACCTCGTCGGTCGATACCTGGATGAACTTCTTCACGCCGAATTCCCGCGCAGCCTCGAGCAAGGTGAAGGCGCCGAGCACATCGGTCTTGATAAAATCGTCGGCCCAGAGGATGGAGCGGTCGACGTGCGTTTCCGCGGCGAAATTGACGACGATGTCGATTCCCTTGCTCCACAGTTTGGTGACGAGCTCGTGGTCGGCGATATCTCCCTTGACGAACTCGTGACGTTTCGGATCGGGAAGGTCGGTCAGATTGTCGAGGTTGCCGGCATAGCTGAGCTTGTCGAGGTTGATGATGTGCCAGTCCGGGTGGTTCTTGAGAGCCACCTTGACGAAGTGCGAGCCGATGAAGCCGGCGCCGCCGGTAACCAGAACGCGCATTAGTTCTTTCCCCGCGAGACGCTGAGTTTCATGCCATCGCGTTGGGCGACCAACAGGCTGGTCTCCAGGAGCTTCTCGTGAGATGCACCCGCGTCCGCCCACCAGCCATCCAGAATGTCGTACGAGAGCTGGCTGCGCTTGATGTAGGCATTATTGACGTCGGTGATTTCCAGTTCGCCGCGGCCTGAGGGTTTCAAGGTGCGGATGATATCGAAGACGCTCGGATCGTACATGTAAATGCCAATGACGGCGAAGTTGGATTTTGGATGAGTCGGCTTCTCGACGATGCCGACAATGCGTTCGCCACGCAATTCGGCGACGCCGTAGGCGCGCGGGTTGGCCACTTCCTTCAGGTAGACGCGGGCGCCGCGTTTCTGCTTGCGGAACGAGGCGACACCGGCTCGAATGTCCTTTTCGATGACATTGTCGCCGAGCATGACAACGATCTTCTGGCCTTCCGCGAAATGCTCTGCCAGCCGCAACGCATCGGCAATCCCGCCTTCACCTTCCTGGTACGTGTAGTTGATGTGGGGAAGATCGAACGCGCTGCCGTTCCCCAGCAATCGGAGAAAATCGCCGGCGTTATTACCGCCCGTGACGATGAGCAAGTCCCGTACACCCGCATCCACGAGCGTCTTGATCGGGTAGAAAATCATCGGTTTGTCGTAAATTGGCAGAAGATGCTTGTTAGTGATCTTGGTCAACGGCGCCAGCCGCGTGCCCAGACCACCAGCGAGTATGATGCCTTTCATAGCTGGCCTCCTAAAGCAAGTGTAGTGCCGCGAACGGGGTTTGTGCCATCGCGCGGAGAGTAACGAAGCGGCCCGCCCAAGTCAACGCCCGTTGGTTGGACATATCATCGGGCTTGACATTGGGTGCTCGTTGCGGCTCCTTACTTCCAATTATGTCTGTGGGGGAAAGCGGTCAGGCAACCAAAACGCCGTCGACTCTCGATGCGTACTATCCGAAAGCGAACTTCACGTATCAGTCGAAGATCAGTGACCCGTACTCGAGTCACTCGACGATTCTGGCGAGAGTTGGGGACGGGAAGGGAAAGCGGCTTTTGGATGTGGGATCGGCACAAGGGGTGCTGGCACAATTGTTTACACAACGCGGTTTTGAAGTGACGTGTATTGAAGGAAGTGCGGAGCTGGCGGCCTTGGGCACAGACAAGTGCCATGAAATGATCGTCGCGGATTTGGACAAACCGTTGCCGCAACTCGAAGGTCAGTTTGACGTGATTGTGTACGGTGATATTCTGGAGCATTTGAGGAACCCGATTGAAGTATTGGTTGGTTTCGATCGAGCCTTGCGGCCCGGGGGACGGGTGGTTGTTTCAGTCCCGAACATTGCCCATGTGTGGGTACGGCTTAACCTGTTGTTGGGCCGGTTCCCGTACGGCAACCGCGGCATCCTGGACCGCACCCATCTGCGGTTTTTTACCCTTTCCGGTTTCCAAGAGCTTCTTACGAACGCCGGTCTGGAATGGAGCGAAATTGTCGCCACGCCGGTTCCGTTGCCGCTACTCATTCCGGACCGTTATCATGGGAGGATTCTGCAGTCTCTGCATGTCCTGAACGCCGCATTGGCGAGACGCTGGCGAAGCATGTTCGCCTATCAGTTCGTCGCCATGGCCTCCCCGAGGAAGGGACCATGAAGCCCAAGGTTGTGGTTGTCATGCCGGCCTATAATGCCGGACGAACCCTTCGGATGACGTATGAGGAGTTGCCCAAGGACACCGTCAGTACTGTGATCCTGGTCGACGACGGATCGACGGACGAAACGCTAAAAGTCGCCCGCGAGTTGAATCTGGAAGTGTTCGTGCACGACCGCAACTACGGGTACGGAGCGAATCAAAAGACCTGTTACACCGAGGCGCTGAAGGCCGGTGCCGATATTGTGGTCATGGTGCATCCCGATTACCAGTATGATCCGCGGCTGGTGCCCCAAATCGTCGAGCCGATCACCCGGGGAGACGCGGACGTTGTGCTCGGATCGCGACTCAAAGGCGGCACGGCACTGCAACAGGGCATGCCGTGGTGGAAGTACTTCTCAAATCGCTTTCTCACATGGGTGGAGAATGTGACCTTCGGATTGCACCTCTCCGAATTCCACACGGGTTATCGCGCGTTCCGCAAAGAGGTCTTGGAATCGGTGAACTATGCGATTGATTCCGATGGATTTATCTTTGATCAGGAGATTATCGCCCAGGTCGTGGCTGCCCACTACCGAATTGCCGAAATCGGCGTGCCCACGCGTTATTTTCCCGAGGCGTCTTCGGCCAGTTTCGCGGCAAGCGTCGTGTATGGATTGAAAATACTCGCGTTGACGTCGCGATTCCTCTTGTTCAAGTGCAAACTGGTTCCCGGACGGCAGTTTATCAGTTTGCGGGCCCGCTACACGAAGCTGGCTTCCAAGCCCTCCTGAACGCCAGCCTTGCTCACGCCTTCCGAGCGACCATGATGACGTACGTGAATGCGTCGCGGATTCCGAAATGCGTTCGCTCGACCTTTAGTCCGGCGGGCGCGAGGAGCCGTTGAGCCCAGGCTTTCGTCCAAAACCGCGAGACTTCGTCGGGGTAGAGCACCAACGGTTGTTTGCGGAATTTGTTAACCACAAACAAGAACGAGGTGAGAGTGATGACCGACAGGCCGTACCGCGGCGGCCAGAAGATCAGGCATTGGCCATTCCGCTTAATGATGCGGCTTTGAGCGGTGAAGATACGCGTGATCTCGGGTTCGTAGAAGTGCTCCATCACGCCGAGGTTCCAAATCCCGTCAATCACTTCCGATTTGAATGGCGGGTTGTAGATATCTCCACAGACGAAGAAGGCATTCTTCAGTTTGGACTTCTCTCGGGCGACCTTGAGTCCTTCGATCGAGATGTCCATCAACACAAATTGCGCATGCTGAAATCGGATCCGGTTATCCGATTCGCTGCTGCCGCAGCCAGCGTGCACGTACACGCAGCCGGGCTCGTCCTGGAAATACTTGTGGAAGTAATGTTTGACCGTGGGCGAAATGATGTACCGCCGATAGAACTTCGCAATGATCTCGAACAGGCCCTTGTTCTTGGCGCTGTCCGTCCAGTATTGGTCCCAATCTTTTCCGCGGACTTCGTTCATGGTGTGGCGATCTTCTCCGATGTGATGGGGGCGGCCCCGAGCTTGCGAAGGTCGTCCCGTATGCGGAAGGAACGGCGGTACAACTTCACCAGTCGTTGGAGACTCGCAAGCACGTCTGTGATCCGCATTTTGGACTGTCCGTGCGTGCGAATGGGCAATTCGATGGGGATTTCCTTCACGCGAACGCCGCTCAGGCAAAGGATGTACAGGCTTTCAAAGAAGAAGGCATAGCCGGTCGATTCGACGAGACGAAACACATCGCGATGAATGCGGTCGAGGCGATACAGTCGAAAGGCGCCCGTCGCGTCGTACGGCACGTGCAATACATGACGGGTCAGGAAATGTCCCAGATGCGTCAGAAACTTTCTCAGCAAATTCCATTCCGACAAGCTTTCTTCCTGCATGAATCGCGAGCCGAGGACGATTTCGTAATCTCCAGCGTATTGTAGGAACGTGGGAAGATGATGGGGCGGATGGGTCAAATCGCAATCCATGCTGACGACGACCGGGTAGCCCTGATCGTAGGCCCACTGAATCGCGTGCTGGTGGGCGCTGCCGATGCCGAGTTTGCCGGAGCGATGAATCACCCGCATGCGCGCATCGCGGCTGGCCATTTCGTCGAGCAGCTGACCCGTGCCGTCGGGAGAATTGTCGTCGAGGAATAGCAGGTCGAGATCGAGGTGTTGCTCCTTGATCAACGCGTAGGTCCGCTGGACATTCTCGCGCTCGTTATACGTGGGAATGAAAAGCAAGGTCTTCATGCGCGCGTGGCGGCCTGCTCCGCAGTTATCATCATCTTAACCAATTCCTTGAAACTCGTGTGCGGCTCCCAGCCCGTCAAACGCCGGAGTTTTGCTGGGTTTCCCGCGAGAGTGTGCCGGGCCGTTCCCCGCAACAGCGAGGCATCCACCACCACATGCTCTTCCCAGTTCAGTCCCACTGTCCGAAAGCTTTCTTCGACAAAATCCCGTACGCGATGCGTCGTCCCGCTGCCGACGACAAAATCCTCTGCGTTCGGCAACTGGAGGATCCGGTGCATGGCGTCGACGTAATCCCCCGCAAATCCCCAATCGATCTGGGCGTCCAAGTCGCCGAGTGTTACGGCTTCCTGGCGACCCGCGCGGATGGCCACAGCGGCTTGGACGATCTTTTTAGAAACAAATTTCGCCGGACGCAAGGGCGATTCATGGTTGTAGAGGATACCCACAGCAGCAAAAACGCCGTACTTCTCTCGATAATACCGGCACAGACGAAGGCCTGCCTCCTTGGTAATGCCATACATACCGTCGGGAGCCATCGGCGTTGTTTCATCCTGCACCGGGGTTGATGGTGATCCAAATACGTGTGAGGACGCGGCGAAGAACAACCGCGAGGAGGGCGAGAACCGTCGAATCCCATCGAGGAAATTGGCTGTGGCGACGGCGTGGATATCGTTGCTCTTGCGAAAGACTTCCAAGTCGTCCGTCAGCTTGTCCTGCGAAGAATGGTGGAACGCGGCAAGGTGGTAAACTTCACTGGGCTGGCGTTCCCGGAGCAGCCGCGCCACGGCATCGGCGTCAACGATGTTGATCGCGCTATCATACTCCAAACCGAGTACCTCGTATCCGAGTTTCCCAAGATGCTGCGACAGGTAGTGTCCGTCCTGGCCGGCGCTGCCGGTGATCACCGCCGTTTTCATGCGCCGACAACATCAACGGTTGGGAGGGGGAACAGGAACCTGCCTCCGCCATCCAGAAACGCGCGTTCCCGCTTGAGGAAGTCTTCGCGGAAATGCCACGGCAGGGCCAGGAAATAATCCGGATGACGGTCCCGCGCCTCTTGCTCTGAAATCATGGGGATGAGGGTACCCGGAGTAAACCGCCCATATTTTTCCGTATTTCTCTCTGCAATCGCTGGAATCTCCCGCGGGGTGAAGCCGCAGAACTGAAGGACCACATTCCCTTTGGTGGACGCGCCGTAGCCGAGGATCGTCTTGCCTCGTTGGTGAATCTCGTGGACAGCCCGGGTCAGCTCATCACGATGGCGAAAGACGCTGTCCTTGAAAGCGAGGTAGGGTTTCAGCGTGTGCAAACCCGCCGTTTCTTCGCCACGCAGCAAGGTCTCCCACGTATTGGAGCGCGGGCGAAGAGGAGAACGCTGGGGGGATGCGGTGACGCGGAAACTGCCACCGTTGATGTCATTCAACTCGACATCGAGAATCGTGAAACCCGCGTGGTCCAGCAGCCACGTGATCTGGCGCAGGCCGTAATACTCGAGGTGTTCGTGGCAGACTGTGTCATACGCCGTCTTCTGGAGCATCGTGGGCATGTAGCTCTGCTCAAAGACCCAAACTCCATCATCGGCCAGAACGGAATGGATGTCCTCGACAAAAGACTGTGGTGATTCCAGATCGTAGAACATGGCGATGGAGGTGATGGCCTTCGCCTTCCGCCGCCCCATCGCGCTGCGAAATGCCGTGGCGCTGAAGTAATCCGTCACAAGGGTGACGTCATCGGGGTAGTATTGCCGAAAATTAGCGGCACTGGGGTCGATCCCGATACGCGTGAGCCTGGGGTTTGGATAGGACTTGAGGAGCGAGGCGTCGTTACTGCCGATATCGAGCACGACGTCGCCGGGCTGAAGCGGGACGAGTTCAATGATTTTATCAACGATGTGCTGCAGATGACGGACCATGCTCGGATTCAATCCTGACCGGTATCCGTACGATCCACGATACATCTCGTCGGGATTGTAGGATTGATGCAATTGGAGCAGGCCACAACTGGCGCCGGGATCACGTTCGGAGCACTTTACAAGCGTCAGCGGACCCGTGGTTACCCGTTCCTCAGGTGAACGGGGAAAGACGCCAGTGAGGGCTTGAGGTCCGAGCGTAAGGACTTCTTCCAAATGCGGGTTTCCGCAGACGCGGCATCGGTTGATTTCGCGATAAACGGTTGAGGGCATACGAGATTCGGGCGGGAGTGTAGCGAGTGCAATGCCAATCAACAAGAAAGATTGTCAGCCTGGCAAAAGTTGCTATAGTCGGCCAATGCCAACCGCGTTAATTATCGGGATTACCGGCCAGGATGGGTCCTATCTCAGTGAGTTTCTTCTGGGGAAGGGGTATCGGGTTGTGGGGATGGTGCGACGCTCGAGCTCGGAACGATTTGACCGGATCATTCATATCATGGATCGGATCGAGTTGGCCGAAGGCGACGTGCTGGACCAACTCTCGATCATTGACACCCTGGATCGGGTTCAGCCCGACGAGATTTACAATCTGGCGGCGCAGTCCTTTGTGCCGCGGAGTTGGGCCGAACCGTCGCTGACGGGCGAAATCAATGCGCTGGGGGTCACGCGGGTGTTGGAAGCGGTGCGGCACGTCAATCGCAAGATCAAGTTTTACCAGGCTTCCTCCAGCGAAATGTTCGGCAAGGTGCGTGAGGTGCCGCAGACTGAAGTAACGCCGTTCTATCCGCGCAGTCCGTATGGCGTTGCCAAAGTGTACGCCCATTACCTCACCGTGAACTACCGGGAGAGCTATGGTTTGTTCGCGTGTTCGGGGATTCTGTTCAATCACGAATCGCCGCGGCGCGGGTTGGAGTTTGTGACCCGCAAGATTTCCCACGGTGTCGCCGCCATTGTTGCGGGTAAGGCGAAGGATCTCTGCCTGGGGAACCTGGAGGCGGCTCGCGATTGGGGATATGCGGGCGATTACGTCGAGGCGATGTGGCTGATGCTGCAACAACCCGCCGGGGACGACTACGTCGTGGGTACCGGCCAGGCGCATACGGTACGGGAGTTTGCCGAGGCGGCGTTTCGCCATGTGAATTTGGACTGGCAGACCTACGTAAAGATCGACAAGCATCTGCTGAGACCGGCGGAGGTTGATCATTTGATTGCCAACCCGGCCAAGGCGCAGAAACAGCTTGGCTGGAAGCCTCGCGTGAGTTTTGAACAGTTGGTGCAGTTGATGGTGGATGCCGATCTCAAGCAATTGGGGAGTCGTCCCGATCATTCCCGATGAGTGGGCTCCGCAAGCCGTCCGTGGATACATGGATGTGGGGATGTATCGTCCTCGCTTTGGCGGCTTTTTACAGCCTCGCGTGCCGGAAATACAGCTACCTTAACGGCGACACCAATGACCTCACGGTGTTCGGATACGCGTTTGCGCATACTTTCACCGGACGTTTCCTGCCTGCGTATTTTGCAGACACCAATCTGCTCCAGTTACACCCGAATTGCATTCTCCTGCTGTGGCTGCCGGTATACGGGATATGGCGCTCCTTCTATTCGCTGCTGTTCTATCAGTCGGTGATGTTGACGGTTTCCGCTTGGCCGGTGTACCTGCTGGCCAAGCACGTCCTGAAGAACAACTGGTCGGCGCTGTTGATTGGCGTGGCCTTCTTGTTGTTTCCCACAATTGCTTCGCAGCATGTGAATCAAATCCATGACGACCAGTTTGCGCTGCCGTTTATCATGTTCGCGATGTACTATTTTCACCTTCAGAAGTTTAGGAGGTTCATTGTGTTCATGATGGTCGCCTGTCTGGCGAAGGAAAGCATCACAATCACCACAGCGGCTTTTGGCATATGGGGGCTATGCGAGCGGCGCAATTGGAAATGGGTGGTGACGCCAATTGTGTTCAGCGCGGCGTACCTGTTCGGGGCCATCAAGATCATGACCTCCGGCGTGACGGGAATAGGCGCCGGGCTTTACACAGGAACGACCTACTTGGAGGCCTATGGCAAAACGCCTGCACAGGTCCTGCACACCTTTGTGACTCGCCCAGGCTTTGTATTTCAGTCGGTGTTCAGTCCGACCAAACTGGACTATCTCTGGAAGCTGCTGTTGCCCGTGCTGTTTGCTTTGCCGTTTTTGAGCTTCGCCATCGTGGTGTGCCTGCCGAATCTGGCGCTGAATCTTGTTGCCTCGAATTCTGCAATGACGGTGATTCCCTGGCATTATGGCATCATCCTTGGCGCGACCCTCGTAGTCGGGAGCATTTTTGGCGTCAAGCGGCTTGCCGCGTGGGTTCCGTCGTACGCGCCGAAATTGACCCTTGGCCTGCCAGTAACGATGGTCGGACTGTGTTTGTATGGAATGACCTTCTGGTTTCAGCCGGCCGAATACCGACCGAAACCTTATCAGGCCACCGTGGAGCGAGTGTTGACCATGATTCCTGCCGACGCGACCGTCATGTGTCCCACGCCGATGCTGGCGCATTTCGCCGAACACCCGCGCGTGCTTTCGGCGTATTCTCTGTTGGTTCAGGACAAGCAACCGGAGCGGTTGTCCGATTTCGATTACGTCATTCTCGACGGCAATTGGTTTGGGTACGAAGCGATTGGCCAGGTCGCGTTTGTGAAGTTGCTAAACGAACAGCCTGAATTGCGGCGGCAATATCGGACCCTCTTGCAGGAGAACAACGTGTACGTGCTGCAGCGGATACGGTGAGTCGCGATATGCGGACGCTGCTTAGTGAGACGACGGGAGCGCGGTTTGACCTGTTGTTCGTCGCTTTGGGTTGTTACGGCGCGTTTCTCTTGTTGGCGATTGTGACACGGGCGGGCGGTGGTCGGTCAGCCCAAGCGCGATTCAATAAACTACACCTGCGATGTGCTGGGCTGTTCGTGGTGGCGTCGATCGTGTACGGCGTGATGGGTTCTCGGCCAGCGCGGGAGTGGTTACCGGAGGCGTTCATCGGCCTGTTCATCTACTTTGGAGTTCACTACGCCATTGTCGCGCAGTTTTTTGCACTGGCCCAGGCAAGCGTGTCCGTGGGCGTGGTTTCGATTGTGGCGCAACAGGGCGGACGGACGAGCCCTGAGAAATGCCGCGCGGCATATGCGGGCGGCGCCGGGTTCGCCTATCTCAAGCAAAACCGGTTGTCTCGCCTGCAGAACCTGCTGGGATGGGTCGAGGTTCGAGGCGAGCAGTATCAGCTGACGACTCGCGGTCGTTGGATGGCGAGGTTGACAAAAGGCATGCTCCGCCTGTGGGGACTGCGACAAATGGGAGTCAGCCAATGACCACGGTATTTGGTTTGGCGACCGTTTTCTTTGTCGGTGTTGTGGGTGTCCACTGGCTCCTTGTGAGGCTCTGGAGAAACGGACCCTTCTTGATCGGCGGGTACGCAGTGTTTGGCGTGGCGTCTTTGCTGGCGGGACCAGTGGTGATTGCGGCAGGGCTGGTCCCTGCGGTTTGCTTCTATCTAGCCGCAACGATCCTGTGGAATCTGTACCTGATTTTCTTTATTAACCTGATGAATTCTGTTTCGCTGCGTCTGATGATCGAGATCGACGCCGCGCCGAATCGAACGCTCACGGCGGATCAGCTCATCGACGTGTATTCGGATGACCAGGCGTTCGAGAACCGTCTGCGGGGCCTGTGTAGCGCCGGCCTACTGGAGCGCGACGGCAACGAATTGGTTCTGAAACCGCGCGGATTGGCCCTCGCCCGGTGTGTCGGATTGATTCGCAAGTTGTTCGGAATTGATTTTTTTGGCTGACGGTGTCCCATTACGGAGCGGACGGCGGCGGCGTGGGGCCGACTTTGCGATAGGTAGCCCACGCGAGTTCTCCGTTCAGATGCGGCTCATCAACACGGCTGTATTGCTGACCAAAAACCGCCAAATCCTTCGGGAGCGTTCGAACAGAGTCGTCGCGGTAGACCACCTGGCCAAACATAAGTTCCTGCGCGAATTCCCACGGCGGAGCGGTCTTGTAGGGCCAGACAAAAACGACTTCGGGCTGCTCGAGCACCGTCCGCTGATACGGATTCTGGATGTCGTGATCCAGGATCCCAAACTGCAGCTGCTCGTTGGACAGTGCCGTCAATGTGTGCGCATAGCTGAACCAAGTGAGGCCATATTTGTAACCGTGCTTCTCGATATCGGCGACGGTCCGTCGGTAATCAACCAGTTCATCGGGCGACAGCAACATTTGGTACTGCTGAACCAGCGAAATCACCAGCGCCAACGCCAGGATGCTGGCAGTGACCCAACGTCGAGCCTGCCAATCTTCCGCCAATCGCATGCCCCACCAAATGAGGAACACCAGGCCGGCCGGCAGGATGTAGCGGCGGATTCTGTAATAGGCGCCGTCGGCGAACCCGGCAAATAAAATCAGAGTCAGATCCACCACAGGAATCATTGCCAACATCAGAACCTCGAGTCGCTGCTCCCGGTAGGTCTGACGCAATTGACGCAGGCCGTAGCCGACGACCAGAACGGCCGCGAGGATGCCGATCGTGTCCGACGGAAAGCGGGGGTAGCTCTCCCAATCCTCCATGTGGTTGAGGTAGTGGACGCCGGCAGAGGAACGGCTCCAGGGGTCGGCATTGAAATAAGTCGGCAGACAGCGAATATACATGTACCAGTTGCGCAGCACCATGGACGGCGCGGCAAGTCGGAAGAAATTGTTCGTAGTGCTCGAACGCCCCTCGTGATCGAAGAAGCCCATCTTGTACAGGAGTTCCGGCATGTAACCGATGACGAACGCCAGAGCCATGATCCATACCATCCGGGAACGGAGAATCCCCAGGAGGAATTTGCGGCCCTGCGGCACGGCGAACAACGCGAGTCCGATCCCGGCCCAAACGACGAGGACCTGCTTGTTCATGTACCACATGTACCCCATCAACAACCCGATGAGCGGGGCCACCTTGCTGCGCGGTCCGCGACGGACCAAGATCGCGGTCAACCATACAAAGCCGGCGATATAGAGCGGCATCAGGTTGTAGCTGAACATCGGTTGGGTGTTGTACATCAATAGAAAAGGGACCCCGATAGCCAGGGCGATACCCGCGCCCAGCGCCGCGCGACGGCCATGCACCCACCCCACATAGCCAACCAACATCGCCACGCCGACAGACCAGGCAAATAGGCCGCCGAAACATGCCAGCGGAATAGACGGTCCGAACAGACGAAACAGCAGCGCGACGAGTGGCTCGCAGGGTGTTATCCCGGCATACTCCGTTGCCCAGCAGTAAATCGAGAATTCCCCGTGCAGAATCCGTTCGCACAACAATGGGCCGATGGCGATGCCGGATTGAAAGTAAAGATCGTAACGGAAGAGAAACGGAATGCGGAGCAGAATGGTCAGTACCCCAAAGAGAATCGACCATCCGACGATCGCCCGTCTGCTCATGGTCGACGAATTTGGCAATTCTGGCTGACCCATAACACTGGCGGAGTCCCACAACCTACTGGCTGTCCTTGAATAGGGCAAGACTTTTCACGAGATGTCTTGATGGGCATCGCGTGCGTTGCCTTGCGGCCAGGCGACGGTGATACTGTCCAAGATGAGGATGAGATCTCGGGGCTAAACATCCGGACGCAAGGGCATATGAACGGCGATGTCCCCCTTCTTGAGCCGACGAAATTCTTCGGGCTGATCGCGTTTGGTCAACCGAACCTCCCTGATCCCACTGGAGTCGCAACCCAGCACCGATGCGTGCGCCTTGTAGACGCGAGGGGAGCCTATAACGCGCAGATCAGGGCTGGTTGGCTGCGGACGTTTATCGAGAACGAGAAAGCTGACGGGTAAACTCCGCAAGTCCACGCCGGCCAACTTGGCAAAGCGCGCCCAATGGCCGTCGGTAAAGACGTGCGGTGGCGATGACGCGAAATGATGGCACCAGTGCCGCCCGTTCCGGGGAACCAACATTCCGCAGGTGGACTGATGGGTACATGGCGAAACGACTTGGAAGGCGGATCGCAGGCGCTCGCGGATCGCAATCAGGCGTCGGCTCGCATCATGAGTGCCCGGTTCGACCCAGATTACGCTTGTGGCATTGGTTGCCAACGCGAGTAACTCGTCAACAGCGCGATCGGATAGTTCCGAAAGAGTATGGCTGATCAATAGCGTGTGGAATTCGCCAGTAGGCGGTTGATCGAGCCAAATATCCATGTCGGGAAATGCCTCGCGGATCTTGCGCGCGGCAAACTTCATCGCGAGAGGAGAACGATCCCATAACACGGATTTCGAAACCGTTTCGGTGCCGAAGTGAGTGAGAAAGGCATGTGCGGCAATTCCGCTTCCGCAACCCCAATCGACCGTGACTCCTTGCGAGGGTTTCCAGCCGCGCGCCTTGAGCTCCGTCAGGACATAGTCCCATTTCCAGGAAATGCGTTGTCCAAATGTCTGGTCGTAGCTTTCAAGGTCTCGCTCATTGCGCCAGTAATCCCCGGCGCCAGCGGTACCATCCAGAAAGGCGGCGCGCAACCGCTGCAACGCCTTCCAATCAATGTTCTCCCAATTCATGGAGGAGTAAAGTGTCGAGCGCGTGGTGTTTAATGCCGAAAAACTCTTTGAATTGTTCGATGCGCTCGCGTGCTCGATTCGACACGGACGGTTTTCCCGTGAGAACCGCGGCAATCATGAGATTCTTTGGTGTGTGTTCGGTGGATACAAACTCGATCATCTTGGTGTGATAACCGGCCCATTCCAGGAACAGCGCGCGCAGGCCGTCGGTGGCCCATTCCGACATGCGCTCGGCCATGATGCCGTGTTCGAGTACCGGTGCGAGGGGCGTAGGGGGGACGAGTTGATGCCGTACCTCCTTGTGACAACAGGGTGCGACGATAATCAATTGCGCTTGCGCTTCAATTCCCCGGCGGATCGCCTCGTCAGTTGCCGTATTGCATGCGTGCAGGGCTACGAGCGCGTTAATGGTCGGTAACTCAGCGCTCTCGATCGTGCCGGCAGCAAACTCCAATCCTTGCGCTCCGATCCGCTGCGCCAACGTGTTGGCCGAATCCATCAAGTCCTTGCGCACCTCGACGCCGATGACCTTGGCGGGACGTTTCCAGACCCGCGCGAACAGGTGCCAGACACCAAAGGTCAAGTAGCCTTTGCCGCAACCCATGTCAGCGATGGTTGGGGAATCGTTCAGGGCATTGCGGTCTGCCCAACCACATTCCTTCGCGAGATGCGTGAAAATCTCCAAGTAGCGATTGATTTGGGTGTACTTGTCCGCCATTGCAGGGCGAACGTTTCCCCGCTCATTGAGAATGTCCAAACCGCGCAGCCAGTCGCGGGCAGAGTCATCAAGGATCGTCTGGCGGGGCTTGTCGTGTTCCCGCGATGGCGCTTCAGGATGGGAAGCCTTGTGAGCCACGAGCTGTGCCGCTCCCGCGTCACCGACAAAGAACTGCCAATCCCGCTTGGTTGTATTCAGGAGGACACTGCGAAATTTCGCGCCGATGTATTCTTCCACCCAGTCCGCGGCGTGATCGAGCGCAATGTTCTTCGTCGTATCGTGCGTCGGATAGCGAAGCGTCAAGGACAGATGAGGTCCCGCCTTCAGATCAACCAGACGTCCGATCACTTTCTCGGGATTGTCGCTTGGGTGGAGGGATCGTGAGAGAACCAGGCGCACAAACGATTTGTCGTGAAGGCTCTCGATCAAGTGACGAACAAATTCCTCGCGAGCGTTGGCCTTGGTGCCCATGCTCACATCTTAATCCGAAATGCACGCCGCGGCGACAACTACGGTGCAGTTGTTGGAGCCGGGGCCGGCGTTGGCGCAGGAGCCGGTGGCGGAACGGGCGCGGGCAGCGCAGAAGGTGTCGGTGCCAAAGTGGGCGCCGGCATCGCGGCTGCGGCCGCCCTGGCTTTCGCATCCGCTTCCCGCCTTTCCTTGCGCTGGACGTAACCCGATTTGGGGAGCGCGTCCTGCAATCCCTGTGGCAGGTATTTCAGGACGCATCCGAAATACCACATGCTCCATAGTACGGCCAAGACAAGCCCCCACAGAATCAGTCGATTCCGTCCCGAGTGACTTTCCGCGAATGGATCCGTCAGATCGCGTTGCGCGCCGGGGGGCAAGGCAGCCACACTGGTCAGTGATGCGCCGAATGGAATATTGATTTTGGCTTTGGCGTTTACCGCCCAGCCGTTGGCATCGAGAATCGGACCAAGGTTGCGCTTGCGCAGTTTGAGAGCCGCGATGATCACAGACGGCAGGGAAATGGCGAGGATAACCGCGAGCACGATGAACGCAACCTTCCATGGCGCGATGTCGGCGAACTTGGCGAAGACCACACCAAATGCGGTGGCCAGCGATCCGAGCGCCACTCCAATCGCTGCCACCGTGCCGACGTCCATCTTGCCAGCCGGCGGCTTGGTCGCGGGCGCCGGTGGCGCCTTGTCGAGATTGGCGGCCTGATCGGCAGCCTGTGCCAATTGCCCGCTGGCGGCTGTGTCCGCCGCCGCGGCTCGTTTGGCCACCTGTTCTTCCACCATGCGGACCAACTTCTTGTACGGTGACCAGAACGCCGCGCGCAGACTGATCGGGTTTTCCACCAGCTTCACAATCGTCGCGTCCCAGTCACGTCCGGCGCGATCATAGAAGATGCCGTTGCGTCCGACCATGAGATTGTCCGAGTCGCCGTTGGTGAATGCGGCAACGATGGTCATGGTCTCGCCGGTGGTCTTGCGCGTGCAATCGCAGTACGCGAGATAGGAGCCGCTCAAGCCGGCCATGAGACTGTGTTTGGCCGCGTCCTGAACGAGGATGCACAACTCGCAGCTGCGCTGGTCCAGGTACAGAGTGCCGACTTGAAAGATCGCTTTCGACTTGCGGCTGTAGAAATCACTGAACGAAACGAAATTGGCCAGCAGTTTGTACAGATCACGATAGTAACGAACCAGTCGATCGACGGCGGAAATCGAATTGAACTCGGGCTCGAGCGCCTTGTCCTTCGCGATGAGGCCTGTGATGGAACCCCGGGCTGGTCCTGACAGGATTTCGCGAACGCGTTTGAGGCCGAGTTTTTCGACTGAGGCACCCGCTTTGCTCGCCGACCAGGTTTCGTAGGCCGCAAATTTGCTGAGCACCGCAAGCCAGTCAGCTTCGGTCAATGCGGGCTTGTCCCCGAGGAGCGGTTTGACGACCTCCGTCTGAAATTGCCCGAGTGGCGCCGCCCAGGCCGGATTCACACCGGTCCGCAAGGGAAGCGGACGGTCGGCTTCGATTCGTGCCAGGGGGAAACCGGCAATCTCGGCGGACCCGGTCGTCAGGTCCTTCGCGCCGAGGGCCAGATACTCTTTCTCTTCCCGATTCATCGCACCGAGAGAGCGCGCGTCGAAGGCGGCCAGTCGGCATCGGGCGAAATAATCCTCGATCTTCACTCGGACGGCCTTCAGTGCGGCAAACGCCGCCGGCGTCGCGTCGCGAAATGGCAGCACCTGTTTGTCGTCCTCCGCCTTCTTCCACCAATCCGAATAGGCAATTGCATCGGCAAAAAACTGGTCGACCCTGGCCTGGCTGACGCCCGGCTTGCCGCTGCGATCAGTCTCGGCACCGAGACAATCGATAATGTTCGTGATGACGGTCTTGGTCGTATCATCCGCCGCGGCGTCAACGGGGATGATGCCGTCGCCGTTGAAACTTGTTTGGGAGAGAATCTTGGTGGTGTCTGTCGTGTCCGCCGCGGTGATTTCTGTCGCGTCCGTTTTGCCGAGGCCGGCGAGGATTTGCCGCGCCGATGCCAGCAGCATCTTGCCCTCGGGCGTTCCGTCGTTGATCGCGCCCAGCGGCAGGGCAGGGGACGACTTCAACAAATCGTCGGGGCTCTTCAGGCAACCCGCCGTCCACTTCGCCGCAGCAAGGATCTCCGGCGCGCGAATTCGCCCGTCCCTGTCCGTGTCGATGAGATCGAGCGTCTTTGTGTCGAACTCAACGCCACGAGTCGGACAAGCCAGCGCAACCCACAACTTCTGGTCGAGCTGGTCCAGGTTGGCGATGTCCGCCCCGCTCTGGAGCTTCACCTGGTCAAATCCACCCGCCCGGAAAAAACGCCATCGATGTCCGTTGCTCATAGTGATTGCCTCTCCAAGTACCCAAGGCCGATTTATAACCACTTTCGGTGCAACAATGCAATGTTTACGCGAATCCTTCAAACAGCTTCTCCACGACCTCACTCGGAAGGCTGTATGCCAGGCGTTAGCGGCGCAATGGCTTGACGGTTCCCCACAACGCGATGGATCCGACGACCAGCAGCCAGAATGGAAACACTCCCAAGCCGGGGACCGCTTCGGCAATCAGCGCCGGCAGTATGACCCATTGCCGACCCAGAATCAGAAACAGCGCTGCGGCGGTGGCAACGTCGAGCGCCCACTGGAGCGGCGGCACAAACTCAATCGCGGCGGAGAGAATATCCGAAGCCGCCGCGACAACCAGGGCTGCGACGAGTCGCGCCCTGCGCCGAACCGGCACGCGCGGTTGATCCGTGCGCGTCGCGGCTTCTTCTTTCGGCAGTACTTCCCAGTCGGTCATCGTGTCTGAATTCCTAGTGCGTGCCTTCCCAATTGGCCAGTGTCCCACTGTCGAAGAGTAGTTTGCGATGGTGGGGTGAGCCAGGTTGATAATCCCACTGCTCGTCGGTGCCGTGGTCCGACATTCGAGTAATGATTTGGTCGGGCTCACCAATGGACGCGCGCACATCCGACTCCGACATTCCCGCCACGAGGTCTCCGGTCGCGATCGCGCGCTGCACGTTCGGAGCCAGGTCGGGATGGCTTGCGAGATACTGCAGCCGCCGGACGTTGTCCTCGCGCTTCAATTGCTGCTCCGCCATGGCCTCTTTCTCCTTTTTCGACGGCGTGGTGTGGCATCCCACAGCGAAGATCGCGATAAACAGGAGCAGAATCGATTTCATTTCGTGCCCGCAAAAGAAAAGTTGGCCGACAATTCAACGCAGCGACCGCGCCGTCTAGTTTACGCCCAGTAGTTCCACCTCAAACACCAGCGTCGCGTTGGGAGGAATCACCCCGCCCGCGCCGTTCTCGCCATACCCGAGGCTCGGCGGAATCGTCAGCCGTCGAACGCCACCCACCTTCATCCCCACCACGCCCTGGTCCCAGCCCTTGATGACCTGCCCCGCGCCAAGCTGAAACGTGAACGGTTGTCCGTGGTCCTTCGACGAATCGAACTTCGTCCCGTCCGTCAGCCAGCCCGTGTAGTGAACCGTCACATTCTTGCCTGTCACCGCCTCATCACCCGTCCCAACCTTCGTATCTTCTATCTTCAACTCGGTGACGGCCGCCGTCGGCGGCGCAGCCGACCCGCTCGCCGACGCGGCGGGTTGCGCCGACGATTGCTCCTGCTTCGGCGCCTCGCTCTGCGAACATCCCATCGCCATGGCGAATCCCACCACAATCGTGGCGCCCATCGCAATTCGACCCAAACCAAACGCTCTAGTTTTCATGCTCATTTGCCAAGTGTAGTGGCCGCGTGCCGGCATTTCAAGTGCGCCGCCCCGCCGCGCATTTGCATTGACCTTCGCGGGCGCAGCCGATACAAGCAATTCGCAGTTCAAAGGGTCGCCCTTCGTTTGGGGACGTGAGAGACAGCGAGGGTGCGAAACGCACGGAGCGATGGCTGGCGGGACGGATGTCCTGTGCCATTCCGGAAACAAACAGATCCAAAACCAAGGGAGGTCGTTATGAAACAAGTACAGTCGCTTCATCGTGTCGCAGTATTCGTGGCCATTCTTAGTATGTCGGTTACGTCCGCCGTTTTCGCCGGCGGATTTCTCGATGGCTTGTGGTTCAAACTTAAACTCTCCGTCAAAGGCGAGGAGATGAACTCCGCGTCCAACGAAGTCACCAAAACCACCATCACCGTTCCCGTGTACGCGAACTTCGTCGGGAGCAGCAACCATCTCTACCAGATCCACTTCTGGACCGAGGGGAACTCGGGTTGGACCAATCAGTACACCGCCGGTTATCTCGGGGTTGGCACCAACGACTTCTTCTTCCCCGACACCAGCGTAACGTTCTACGGGACCGACGGGAGCTACCTCCACACCTACCACACCGTCTTCATTAGCGCCAAACTCAACAAAACCGGCACGGTCGAGAGCGCCACCTACAACGGCGTCGGCGAAATCAATTTCGGCATCGTCACCGACGGCAGCACGACGAATTTCGTCTTCGGCGGCGACACCGTCGTCGGTTCCACCGTCGAATCCAACAAGCTCCCCTTCACACCATAATCCATAAGTTGACGCTACGTTGTCGGGCGGGAAACCCGAATCAGGTGGGCGCTGGCCCGCCTCCCTCGGGTTTCCCGCCGCTCTGTCTCGTCGTAACGCCTCTGCGAAACGTGTCGCCTCGCCTCGCGCCCCTGTCGCCGCCCGGTTCGACGATTCAGCATCAATGCGCACTTGAGCATTGCGAAGCGCGAGCGGATTTGGTATGCGGTGACCTCGGACCTGAGAACCCTCACCCCGCTCAGTCCGGCCAGGCAGGAGAAGCCTGGCCACGATACCGTACGTTGCTCGACGGAGGCTAGGAATCAATATGAAGCCAGCCACAGCCCACCTGTTCGCATGCCGTCGCATTGTTCTGATCTTGGTTATTGCGTTCGCCGCCGGCACTGCCGGCGCTCAGGATACGTCCACGGTCGATCAAACCTCTGCAGTTCAGTCCGCCCTCGAGTGGCTGTTCACCGGGCGGTCGCCCGCCCAGCAGATCGCCAGCCGGCCGGTGCAATCGACGACGACTTCGCCCACAAACCCCAGGATGGCGCCGGTCTGGAGAGAGTTTTATGAGCGTCAGTACCTGCAGGCCTACGACAGCCTCGCCAACCACCAGTCCCCCGGTGACGCCGAGATGCGCCAATGGATCCATGACTGGATCGACTACCTTGTCGAGCGCAACTATGGAGGAGGCGTCGCAACCAATTTCACCGACCTCGTCGAACGCGGCGACAAGATGGTCGTGGATGCCAACTGCACCGACCCGCTGTTCCTCACCCTCGCCGGCGCCTCGCTCAATGAAATGCTCGGGCAGGTCTGGCGGTTCAACCGCGCCGTCAACGGCTACGAGCACTCCCAGTACAAAGCCTACCCCCAGATGTTTGCCGCCGTCTCCCTCGCAAACACATTGTATGCCTTGCATAAAGATCATGACCGGATCCATCAAATGGACGCCTCCGCGAAAAGGCTGCTCAAGCGCGCCTTCGAGGACGGCAGCATTCGCCAGGAGGATGAGCCGCTCTTCGGCGAGATCTTGACGGTTGGATGGGGCGAACCGTTATTGGAGCGAAATTGGCGCATTGTTCCTCCGATCGTCGCCACCGTCAGCAATCAGTTCCCCTGGCTCGCGCTCATGGTCGATGGTCAGTGCGAGTACGCCGCGGCTTGGCAAGCCCGCGGCGGCGGGTACGCGGACACCGTCACTTCCAACGGATGGGTGGGATTCAAAGAACACTTGGCCAGGGCTCGCGGGTATTTCACCAGGGCCTACGAACTCCGTCCCGATCTCGCCCTCTCCGCCAGCCGCATGGTCGCCACGTACTTGGGCGATACCGACAACATGCGCAAATGGTTCGACCGCGCCACCACCGCCCAAATCGATTACGCCGGCGCGTACAACCACATGCGCTGGGGACTCCGCCCGCGCTGGGGCGGTGATCCCGATGCCATGCTCGCCTTCGGTGTCACCGCCGCCGACACACGCCGTTACGATACCGATGTCCCCCGCAAGCTCCTCGATTCCATCAGCGACATGCAACAGGAACTCCGCACCGCCACCGGCCAGCAGCTCCTGGCCCGCGACGATATCTGGCCGCGCGTCCAGCAGATGTATGAGGGCTACGTGGCTGAACCCACCCTGGCCCGCCAACGCGATGGCTGGCGCTCGTCGTATGCCGTCGCCGCCTACATCGCCGGCAAGTTCGACGTCGCCCGCGCCCAGCTCGAGGCCATCAACTGGACTCCGTGGCATCAATGCCTCCTCGGTTGGGGCCGTGACCTGTCTCTGATGCCTTTCGAAGTGGCTGCCCGCACCAGTCCCGCCGCGTCCCAGATCGCCGATGCCGAAGCCGCCTACGACAAGGGCGACCTCGATGCCGCCCGCCAGATCTATGAGCGAATCGGTAACGATCGTTCCCTCGACGATTATACCTTCGGCTTTATCAAAGAACGCTGGCTCGCCATCGATACCGAGCAGCAGTTGGCCACCGGCAACTGGGTCTACTTCCTCCCCGAATCCCCGGATCTCGCCGGCTGGACCGTGCAAGAGGGCAAATGTTCCCTCGCCCCCGATGGCGGCCTCGATGTCGAAACCACCGAGCCCTATCACATGCTCTTCTGCCGCGCCCGCGTCGGCTACTCGTTCGAAGTCAAGGGCTCTTTCGACGTGCTCAAAACTTCCGACGGCTATTTCCAGGGCGGCATCGTCTTCGGCCTGCCCGACTTCAACTCGCCCTCATGGTACGGTTTCCGCATCAAACGCAATGCCGACCTCGGCGATATCGCCCTGTTCGGCGAAGGCTGGTACCTCGGCGGACTCTCCAACGCCGTCCCGCTCAGCAGCCAGACCAATTCGTTCGACGTCCGCGTCGAGCATTGCACCGTCAACGTGATCGTCAACGACCAGCCCGTCTTCGTCGACCAGAAACTGCCAAGCCAGTACGGCTTCCGCGCTTGCGATTCCTTCCTCGGCCTCGGCGGCTACACCGATTCCAACGACTACACCATCCGCTACCACGACGTTCAGGTCCGCCGCATCCTCAACCAGTAATCCAGCGACAGCAGCGTGAGGTTTACCCCGAAGACTTTCGGGGCTCCCGCCGAGCCACCAGCCCGCCACGCCGCTTCGGGAGGGCGAGGCTCCCGCCGAGCCGCTCCGTAACATTGCCCGGTCACTTGCCGTGGTCATCCCCAGCCTGCCCGCCCTGAGCATGTCGAAGGGCCGTGGGATCTCTGGTGTTCGCAGTCGTCGTCATACGCCGTGCACAGCTCAGGTTCGGTTACCATTTCCTTGGGTTCGATTTACACTTTCCTGGGTTCGTTCACCCCAATTCTCGGGTTCGTTTTGGGTTCGTTTTTGGTAACTTTTGCTCGCCGGCTTGAACATCTTGGGTTCGTTTCGCAATTTTATATTTGTACGGCGCCGCACCCCCGTCTTGGACATGTGGTTACCACCCCGGTCCTCGCCACCATGCTCACGTACCGGAACTCGAGATCAAGGCGTGACAGCACCTCGAACGGCCTCTCCAACGTCCCAAAACCCCCGAACGAAGCCAAACGAAGCCAATGCGTTTTTCGACCCGCTCGCCAACGCAACACTCCGATTGCCAACTACATCGCGATGGTAACCCGCCCGAAAAGCGTTGGCTTCGTTTCGCAGATATAGGGGGGGTGGGGGGTACCCCTCCGAACACGGCGTCTGGCCTGCCCGACCTCGCGCCAGGCGCGCTTCATTTATCCACCAGTCTGCATGTCAAAGAACAACTACCCGCAAATGGTATCGACATGCGATAGACTTGTCAATCACAAAAGAGATACACCCTGCAACGCCATCCCGGCTCCGATAGATGCCATTACCACGTAGAACCGCACCCAACGCCGGGCCGCTCATGGCTCCCGCGCGTTACCTCAAATCATTTTCTTCGCCCGCTTGACCAACTGCACGGGGAATCCCCACGGATCGCGCAGCATGGCGAGGTCGTCACCACCATCCGACCGGGTCACGTCACCCTCCGCCGTCGCGCCAGCCGCCAACAATCGCCGTCGCGTCGCCGCAACGTCCTCCACGTGAAACGCCAAATGCAACACCAGCGGGTCCATCTTCCGATAGTCCGGCACCGCCGCCTTCGAGTTGGTGTAAATCTCGATCATCACGCTCCCGCTCGCGTCGGCCACAAACCGCGCGTTGACCGGCGGCGGACCGCTCCGCACCGTCCGCATCCCGAGATTCTTCTCATACCATTCCGCCATTGCCACCGGGTCAGCGACATTAAACGCCACATGCTCGATTTTCATAACTGGAGCCTCCTCAAGATGCGGTTTCACGATTGGAACGCTACCAGAACTCCTCCGACCCCGCAACGGTTCCACATGACTCTGTCTGTCCGAACGCCCTTGTAGCCGCACGGCTTCAGCCTGCGTCCGCGCCGTTTTCCCTTCCGGTGTAGCCGCGAAACGTTTTCGCGGGCCGTTCGCCCCGTAGCCGCACGGCTTTAGCCTGCGTCCGCGCCGCCTTCTTTTTCCGTTGTAGCGGCGGTCTGCGACCGCCGGTCGTTCCGCTCCCTCGTTCCTTCCGTTATAGGCCGTTTGGCCCCACACGGCGTCTGCGTCCTTCCCGCCCCCCAATGCTCCGACGTTGCGCCCCCGCCCGCGCCTTGCTCAAAACCGCCTCCAACAACCCCCGCGCCGTCCTCGACGCGCTCCACGGATAGCGCCGCGCCGGGGCAGGGGTGCAAATGTGTCAACGATGAGGGGCCGTTGCCCAAATGGTCCGGACCCCACAAGAGGCTCCAGACTCGCATTCTGACACCTCGAGTTTCCTAAGAAATCGAGGACTCCAGATCGACAGAAGGAATTGGGAACCACAATTGGATGATTTGGGCAACAGGCCCATTAGACGTGACCCCTGTCTTCTGCGGAAGGATGCGTGCAAATGTGTCTCTAATTGGCCCCGGCCCAAATGCCTCTCTCCTAGTTATTTAGTGCTTGCGCTCTTAGCGTGAGTAGCATTCAATTCGCAACGTGCGCATCTTGCCAAGGACATACAAGCATCGATGTCCCGGCGGCTCTACTAAGATTGTTTATCGCCGTGTCGAGGATGCCTTTCCTCTGCATCTGCCCGGTTGGAAGTCGAAGATCCAAGGCAGCGCGAGTCTTCCTGGACGCGGCAAGGGTGAAATCAAATCGGAGCAGGAAACAAAAGTCGAAGGTCTTCTAATGGGGCTGGATGATCTAAACAAGGATTTGCTGTTGCGGTTTCGAGGTGCGTACATCGCATACCAAAGCGACCCGTGCGCTGGGCATGAGTTTCTGCTTCGAGAGGTCGCGAAGCTCTTGGACGAGCAGCAGCGGCTTCTTCGCCTAAGACTTCAAATTGACGGTCTGATCAATCTCGTTAAGAGCGGAAAGGGGAACAATGAATTTCTCAACCTCTACCAGAAGATCGTTTATCAGATTGGCGGCGCGCCTTCGATAGAGGCAGCCGTTGCCGAGGTCAAGCAAAACGCTGATGAGGCTAAAAAGTGGATCAAAGGACCCGATGCAGGCTAAAGTCATATGCCTAGCGAGCGCGAAGGGTGGTTCAGGCAAAACCATCTTAACAACGTCGTTCGGAGCGTTCTTAGCGGCTCTCGGGAAAAAGGTGCTGCTTGTTGATACGGACGCTGCGACAAATGGTTTGTCGCTATTTCACTTGAAGGAAGTCAGAACCCAACTCGAACTCGCTATTGGGGAAGGACGCGAAGCAAAAGGAGCATACGAGATCACACCGGCCAATCCGTTTCCTGAGGTCGTTGACTTGGGAAACAATCTTCATCTCGTGCCAGCTACTTATGCATTCGCAAATACGGAAACGCGTGATTTTGAAACGTATAGGACTGCCATCGAAGCGATGATGGCAACGGTGAGACCCTCTTATGACTTTATTCTCGTCGACGCTCAGGCTGGCTCTGATTTGTATGCTCAAGTATCAATGAGTAGGGCAGTGTCGGATGAAGTTATCATCGTGTCAGAATATGACCCGATGTCAGCAGCCGGAGTAGAGCGTCTAAAGGGTCTGTTTAGGGAAGAGCTTACGTACGTCCGCACGTGGGTGCTTTTAAACAAGATGCTTCCAGAGTTCGTGCAATCCTTTAGCGATTTCTTAGAAGTTGCTAAGTACCTGAGTCCCATCCCGTGGGATGCCGATGTGGTTCGCGCGTACGCTCGTCGCCGAGTAGCCTTGGATGTAGAGAGGGGTAATGATTACACGCTGGCGGTAATAAGAACACTTCGTTCGTTACTTGGTGAAGATATCAGTGCCGAGATAGACGAGTGGATGAAAGGAAGGGCGTCTGCAATACGAGAACCAATAGAAGAACAATATCATGACGTGGAAATGGAGCTGGAGGGGTTGATGTATGAGGGTAAGAGAGCGCAAGCAAAAAAGCTTCAAAGACGATTTATCGCTATGGGGCTTGTCGGCGTGTTATTTTCATGTCTTTTCGGATTTCTTACAGTTATCGCTCCAATGAAAGAAATGCTAGATCACCTGTTTCCGGGGAGCAGGTCTGATCCCTTTAAGTATCTATTCATTTTGATTCCGGTTCTCTTAAGCCTAGCTTACATGATGAAAGAACAACTGTTCGTAGTCTTCTCTCGGTACGACTCAGAGCAAGCGCGCCTTAACCGCCAGAGGGAGATTCTCGAAGAACGACTTAAGAGGTTAGAAGCACTACGCCAAGCTGATCCGGAAACGCTTGTGACGTCGAAGGGCTCTACGAAGCGCTATTCTTCGGGCACGCACCGATATTAGACTTGCCGGTACCCGTTAGCGACGCTTACCCGAAAAAAGAGCAATCGAGGGCGGTGAGATATCCTTCGAGTTCACTGATGGCAGGCCCAGTGCTGACTCATTCCCCCACACCCCCCACTCCAAAGTACGTACAATCCGGATGATGAAACACGATCGCACTCACAGACGCCTCCGGATCCATCATGAAGCCCGCAGTCAGCGGGACGCCGACTGATTTTCAACAGCTGGCGCTTGCGCGCTGTCAGTCGATACCGCCCCACACTCTCCTTAACATGAAATCCGATTTGACGACGCGACGGCGCCGGCGGACTCACCAGTTGTCGAATGGCTTCGAAGATCGCTTGTATGTGCCGGTCGTGACTGGATACCCGGCGCTCCAACTCTTCCAGTTTCAGACCTAAGGCCCGATTGGACAAGAGCAACTCGCGCAGCCGAACAAACGCCTCCACCACGTAGATGCTGACTTGGACGGCCCGCGAGGTGTTCAGTACCGTGGCGGCCATAATGGCCCCGTGCTCAGGGAACGCGTATGGAAGAGAGGGCGAGTATTTGAGTTTTTGGAGGTGGTCGCAATTTGCGACCACCTCGGACTTCTCGTTATCGGTAAGCTGAAACGTGAAGCGGTCCGGAAACCGCGCCTGATTACGCTTCACTTGTTCATTGAGACGCTTCGTTGGAACTCCATACAGCGATGCGAGGTCCATATCCAGCATCACCCGCTGACCGCGAACCATCAAGATGCGGCTTTGAATTTGTTCGACAGCCAAAAGGGAGCGTGAGGTCCTCATAGCTTGTCTTCTATATCACCCACCCCAAAATACGTACAATCCGGATGATGAAATACCAGCGCGCTCACCGCCGCTTCCGGCTCCATCATGAAACCCTCCGTCAGCAACACACCAATTTCGTCCGGCTTCAGCAGCTTCCAAATCCCGGCCTGGTCCTCCAACGCGGGACACGCAGGGTACCCAAAGCTGTAGCGTTTGCCCTGATACCGCGCTTGGAACCGATCAATCATGGTCATGTCGGCGGGATCGGGAATACCCCAGTCCTCACGGATTCGCCGATGCAACCACTCCGCGCAGGCTTCCGCTGTCTCAATCGCCAGTGCTTGCAGCGCGTGCGACTTCAAATATTCGCCCTTCGCCTTGTATTCTTCCGACCGCTCCCGAATCCCCGCTCCAGCCCCAACCACAAACACCGCCACGCTGTCTTTCGGCGGGTTGACGTAATCGCGCACACTAGTTTTCCCCTCGCCCCCTTTGGGGGGGAGAGGGCCTGCCCGCCGTAGCTCGTCGTTTGGCGAAGGCGGGTCAGGGTGAGGGGAGGACGGCGGCATCACATAATCCGCCAAACACAGTCCATCCGCCTTCCTCTGACGATGGAAGTGGAACGTGTGCACCGCTTCTTCTGGCTTCTGGCTCCTGGCTCCTGACTCCTTCGCCTCGAAGAGGCGAATGTCGTTTCCTTCCGCCTCCGCCTCAAAGAACTGCCACACCGCTTTGACCTTCATGAACTTCGCGGCCTCGGCCTTAACGTCCTCCACCAAATTCTGCAATTCGAGCGCCTTCGGGTCGCGCGCCGCCAGCGCCTTCTCGAAGTTCGACTTAAATCCCAAATGCCGCACGTACAGCATCTGCGGATTGATGTAGTCCCAAATCTCCCGAAGCTGCGGCACGTCCCGCACCTTGCGGTCAGGGTAGGGGACGGGCCGCGCCGGCAATATCCGCACGCGTTTGCTCCGCTCGGTTGTCTCGGGATATTCCTCCGCCTCGGTCACGACAGCCGCAGCCGACACGGGCTTGTGCTCCGTCGAAACTTTGTCCCGCTCCGCCGGGTCCATCAGCCGGTTCATGATCGACAAACCCGTCATCGCGTCTTTGCAGTACACGACGACGCGCTCGTAGCTCGGCGCGATCCGTGTCCGGGTAAACTTGTCGCTCAACGCCGCGCCACCCACCAGCAACGGCACGGTGATCCCCGCCTGTTTCAGGTCTCCCGCGGTGATGACCATTTGCTGCGCGCTCTTGACGAGCAGGCCCGACAACCCGATCGCGTCGGGCTTGTGCTCGCGATACGCCTTGATCAGGTCCTCGGGCGGCACTTTGATGCCGAGATTGATGACGTTGAACCCGTTGTTCGAGAGAATGATCTCGACCAGGTTCTTGCCGATGTCGTGCACGTCGCCCTTGACGGTGGCGAGCAGGACCTTGCCCTTCGTCGAGTCGGCCTTCTTCTCCATGAACTGCTCCAGGTGCGCGACCGCCGCCTTCATCGCCTCGGCGCTCTGCAGCACTTCCGCCACGATCAGTTCGTTGGCGTTGAACAACCGCCCGACCTCTTTCATCCCGTCCATGAGCGGGCCGTTGATGATGTCCAGCGGCGCGGCTTCCTTGAGCTTCAAGTTCAGGTCGTCAACCAGTCCTTCCTTCGACCCTTCGAGAATGTAATTCGCCAGCCGCGCATCCAGGGGCATGTCCGAGGCCTTCTTCTTCACCCGACTCTCCGCCGCGCGGAAATGCTCGTTCACCGCCGCGATGTGATGCTGATTGATCGCGATGCGCTGCTCGCGGGTCTGCTGACGATAATCCTCCGGCGCGTCGTACCCGGCAAACGGCAGATTCCACAAGAGTTGCTCGATCAGCTTCTTTTCCTTGTCGGGAATCGTCGCGTATCGCTCCAGCTTCTCCGCGTTTACAATCGCCAGGTCCAACCCCGCCTTGGTCGCGTGATACAGAAACACCGAGTTGATCACCTCACGCGCCGCCGGCGGTAAACCGAAACTCACGTTGCTCACGCCCAGCACGGTCTTGCATTTCGGCAACGCCCCTTTGATCAGCCGCACGCCCTCGATGGTCTCGACCGCGCTGCCGATGTAATTCTCGTCGCCCGTCGCGCACGGGAACACCAGCGCATCAAAAATCAAATCTTCCTCGGCGACGCCCTGCGCGACGCAATAATCCCGCGCCCGCTTCGCAATCGCGAGTTTGCGTTCCCGCGTGATCGCCTGCGCCTGTTGCTTGTCCTCGTCAATCGATCCAATCACAATCGCTGCGCCAAATTTCTTCACCAGCGGCAGCACCTTGTGGAATTTCTCTTCGCCATCCTCGAAATTGATCGAGTTGATGATGCTCTTGCCGAGGCAATAGGTCAGCGCCCGCTCGACCGCCTTCGCGTTGGTCGTGTCGATCATGAACGGCACTTTGACCTTGTGAATGACCTTCTCGTAAAACCGGTCGATGTCCGCCAGCTCGTCGCGGTCGGTGTTCTCGAGATTGATATCGATGATATGCGCGCCGCTCTTGACCTGCGCCCGCGCAATCTCGGTCGCTTCCTCGAATTTCTCGTCGCTGATCAGCCGCTTGAACGCGCGCGACCCAACCTCATTCGTCCGTTCGCCGACGATGAGCGGACGATTGTCGTCCGTCGCCTCGACCAACTCGATCCCGCTGTACCACGATTTGCGCCCCGCACGGTAACGTCGGGGTTCCTTGCCATCGACCATCTGCGCGAGGGCTTTGATGTGCGGCGGAGTCGTCCCGCAACACCCACCAACAATATTCAGCCACCCGTTCTTGACGAACCGCTCCAGCGCCGATGCCAGCGAGGTCGGGGTCTCGAGATACAGACCTTCCTCGTTCGGCAATCCCGCATTCGGATAACAAGACACGCGGGTATTCGCCATCTGATGGATGGTGCGAATATGATCGGTCATGAATTCGGGCCCGGTCGCGCAATTCAGTCCGATGCTGAGCAAATCGACATGTTGCAGCGACGCGACCAGCGCATCCGCCGCCTGGCCCGCCAGCATGGTCCCCATCGGCTCGATTGTCCCCGAGACCATGATCGGCAGCTTGTACCCGAGTTCATCGAACACTCTCTGGATGCCGATGAGCGCCGCCTTGATGTTGCGTGTGTCCTGGCAGGTCTCAACCAGCAGAATGTCCGCGCCGCCTTCGGCGAGTCCGCGCACCTGCTGATGGAAATGCTCGATCAACTGATCGAACGTCACGCCGCCGGTGACGGTGATCGCCTTGGTGGTCGGACCGATCGACGCCGCGACGAACCGCGGCTTGTTCGGTGTGGAGAATTCCTCCGCCGCCTGACGCGCCAGCTTGGCCGCCGCGACATTGATCTCAAAGCATTTGTCCGCGAGCCCGTACTCGTTCAACACGAGCGGTGTGCTGCCGAACGTGTCGGTCTCCACGATGTCCGCGCCCGCCTGATAGTACTGGCGATGAATGTCGAGAATCACATCGGGCCGGGTGAGCACGAGGTTCTCGTTGCACCCCTCCAGCGCCGCGCCGCCAAAATCCGCCGCGGTGAGATTGCGCTGCTGGATCATCGTCCCCATCGCGCCGTCGAGCACGAGGATGCGTTCGTCCAGTAACGATGTCAGCAGCTTGGTACGTTCGTCGCGATTGCCCATGGAATCCGCCTAACTTAGCAGTCGTCACGCATCTGGGAAAACAAAAACCGCGTTCGCATCAGCGAGCGCGGCCTGGCAACCCCGAATCGGGGCTTGGAGCAATTTGTTCGAGCAGTCGTTTGCCGCTCGCACATCCTTCGAAGCCACCTGCCCCGAAGAAGCCACCGTAGGCGCTCCCGCCTCGGTTGGCACCCGGCCCGCATGGACCGGATTTCCTGATGCTGAGGCGAAATATACATGCCGGCCGCCGGTTTGCAAGCCGAACTTGATTCGGCGTCGGGAGAGGAGGAAGATGAACCGAAGGAGACGACCGAACGCGATGAAGACAAATTTGTGCATTCTCGCGGCGTTGTTGAGCGTGTGCATATCGGCGCGCGCCGAAACGAAGGAGGCAGCCATGGCGCAATTCACCTTGACCAGTCCGAGTTTTCGCAACAATCAACCCATGCCCGCCAAATTCTCGTGCGAGGGCGCCGACGCCTCGCCCGCATTGAAATGGGAAGGCGCGCCCGCGGAAACAAAGAGCTTCGCCCTGATTTGCGACGATCCCGATGCGCCCGGCGGTTCGTGGGTGCATTGGATCGCCTACAATGTCTCTTCCAGCGTGAACGCGTTTCCGGAGGACATCGCGAAGACCGAGACCGGCGCGTCAATCGCGGGATTACGGCAGGGCGTGAATGATTTCGGACGCGTCGGCTATGGCGGACCCTGTCCTCCGCGCGGTCATGGTGTGCACCACTACCATTTTCATCTGTATGCGCTGGATACGGAATTGAATCTCGCCCCGCGCGTGAAGCGTTCCCAACTTGAATCCGCCATGCAAGGCCACGTCCTCGCGCAGGCGGAACTGGTCGGTACGTATCAGCGGGATTGAGCGGCGGAATTGGTGCCCGCCTGCTGCAGCTCTCTTCGAATCATCATCAGGATGTCGTAATAACGCCAGGCCGCCGGCGGATTTGGTTCCTGCCGATGATCGGGCGTGAGCACAAGATCACCCGTCGCGAGCAGAACTTTCTGAACTTCGGGATTCTGCCGCACCTTCTCGCGCATCGCCTCGACGATGAGCTGGTAATGCGCACCCGGCTTGGCGGGCCTGTACTCGATCCGCTTCCCCTCGAACGTCACCCAGTCGATCCCCATCTTCTGCATGTTCGCATTGGCGAGGTCGCCGGCGTGCTTCGCATCGAATCCCGTCATCTGCGCGACCTGCTCGCGCGTAAACTTCCATTCCAGTCCCGGGAATGTCGCTCGCGGATCGTCCGCCCCCTCGGGATACTTCATCATCTGCCAAAATCCCTCGACGCTCGCGTAGCGTTTGCCCCGAAACGTGAACGGCGTCGGCGCGAAATTCGATAGCACACCAAGTTCATTGCGCTTGGAGAGAATCACCTCACCCGGGCCGGCTTGCTGCGGGAAGATCTCCCACGACGGGGCGCCATTGGTCGGCACGGGCGTCCACCAATGAGCCGGATAGCGGGGATCACGAGGAATTGCCGCCGCGTTGGTCGAATCGGCCAAAGCGATGTGAGCCAGGGCAAGGGAAGCAAGGCCGCAAATGAATCGCAGCAGAATGTGTCTCCGCATGTCGCGAAGTATGCAACCGATCCGCCAAGGCGACAAGAAGGAAGCTTTCGTCCGGGAATTACGGCCCCAGACGAATCCGGTAGAACTGCAGCGGACTGTTCGTTGCGCCGCCGGCATCGATGTAGCTGTTCGTCAACGACGTGCCTGTGCCGGAGGTAACGATGTTCGTACTGATGTCCGAATAGCCGGCGAGGATGTTCGTGGTCGCCTGGACCACGCTGGTTACGCCGCCTCCACTCATCCATGCCACGAGCATGTCATTGCCCTGCGGCGCAATGGAGATGATGTGGAAGAACGACGCGCTATTGGTCGGATCGGTGCCCGTGAGGTACTCCTGCAGATTCGACATGCCATCGCCGTCCGCGTCTGCGCCTGCCATCGTCGGATCAAATGGATTGAACCCGTATTGCTGTTTCCATCCGTTGGGAATCCCGTCGCCAACCTGGCTGATGCTCGGATTGAGCAGCGGTTGGACGGAGATCTGGACATTATTGCTCTCCGTGTTCCCGCAAGCGTCCTGGGCGCGCACAACGAAGAAATAGGTGATCGGACTGTTGCTGCCGGGATACAGCGGAACGAGCGCGGAGAGCCCGTTGGTGCTCAGCAGGGGCGACAGGAAGTTCTCCTGGCCGCTCGCCGTGGATTCGTAGACGTTATAGGTGAACGGCGAAGATCCCGAAGCCGACGGCCAACTCAATGTTGCGGCCTCGATGGCCGGCGCGGCGCCGCTGACCCCGCCAAAGGCCGGGCCCGACGCGTAAAAGCTCACGGATTGTTCGGCCGTGTTGGTGTCGAGGTTGCCGCACCCGTCGACCGCCCGCACCACGAAGTAGTACGTTGTCGAGCAATTGCTTCCCAGCGAGAGCGGCGTGATGAACGCCGACAGGCTGTTGGTGCTGAGCAACGGCGTGGCGTAGTTCTCACCGCCGCTTGTTGTAGCCTCATACACATTGTAGGTGACGGGCGCCGTGCCCGACGCCGCCGACCACGTAAGCGTTGCCGCGCCAACGCCCGCGGTAGCGTTCGACAACCCTGCGAACGATGGACCGGACAAATAGCTGAAGCCGTTCGTCAGCGTGGACGTCACAATGGTCGTTGCTTCATTCGTTCCCGACGGGCCAATGTACGTTGCCGACACCGCGACATTCGCCGGGCCGGACAGATTCACCGGCGTCACCGCCCTCAGCGTGTTGGTGTTGACGAACACCACACCCGTCGCCGCCACACCACCCACGGTGACCGTGGAATTCGTCAGGAAGTTGCTCCCGCTAATGGTAATGGTCGTGCCTCCGCCCGTGCATCCGTTGGTCGGACTGACCGACGCAACCTGCAACGCCGGCACGTCCTGATACACGCGCACGTAGTCCACATCCATCTCGGCGGGGAACGTGCTCGCCGCGTTGATGGTGGCGATGCTCGGATCGTTGGAGAAGAACTGGCCGCCGACGGCCAGATTCATGATGATGTAAAACGGATGATTGAACGGGGTGGGGTAGGAGCCGATGGAACTCGTCCAACTGGTGATCGTTTCGTACGGCGTATTGTTATCCACCGCAAAGCTAATCGTAGCCTTGTCCGAAACCGAATTGAACCCCCAAGCCATCACGTAGGTGTGAAAATTCGTCGTGCCGTCACCCGACGCGAAATTGTATTGTCCGCCGACTGACTGATCGGTGCCCGGGTTGGCGGAACTATCTTTGTGGATTGTCCCCAATACATCGCCGGGGGTGCTCCCCATGCTCTCCATCACGTCCGTCTCGCCGCAGCGTGGCCACTGGTTGGTCACGTTGGCTGAACCCGAATAGTTCGTGGCCAGCATCCACAGGGCCGGCCACCAATACGAACCGTGCGCGGGAAGCTTCGCGCGGAACTCGATGCGCCCATAGGTCATCGAGAATTTGCCGAGTGTTTGCAGCCGCGCGGAGCTGTACGGGTACGAGCCGCCCTGGTCGTTGAGCGTCACGATATGCAGCATGCCGTTGGCGACATACGCGTTGTTGGTGCGGCTGGTGTAGGTTTCCTTCTCGTCGTTGCCCCAGCCGGACCCGGCGATACTGCTGCTGTTGCCGAGGTCAAAACTCCAGTGGGTCGTGTCGATGTTGCTGCTGGAGCCGTTGAATTCGTCGAACCACACCAGATTGGTGACGGCACTGGCGGAAGGGATGAAACCCGGAAGCAACCCGACGGCAGACAACACAGCCAGAACGGCAAAAACAAATGTGGCCTTGACCCGATGTGACGGAAGCATAATTCCTAGCGTCCTCGTGAACGCCATACCCAGTTATATACTAGGAATCATACATGGACGCGACTTAAAGGCAAGCAGATTCACCCGCGCGCGCGACGCGCTGGGCGCCAGCGACATGCTTGTTGGCTTGCCGGGCCAATTGGCCCGCTTTATCTTGGGCGTCGATGAAGACGGATGCTTCCCAGATCACGGCGAAAAAGCCCTGTCTGCCGCCGGTGGCCGGGGATCAGCCCGCCTTTCAACCATCCGACCTTCTGCGCGGGGTGTCCCGCTCGTTCTATCTCACGCTCCGCGTGCTCCCGCGCGAAATACGCCCACAGATTTCGTTGGCGTACCTCCTCGCGCGCGCGACCGATACCATCGCCGACACCAGGGCGGTGCCGCGCGCCAAACGCATCCTCGGCTTGCAGCAACTGCAGAACCTCTCGCACGTGCCGGAGTTGGGCGCCGTCGCCGACCACCAGACATTGCCCGCCGAAAAACAGTTGCTCGAGCGACTCGAGGACTGCGTGATTGCGCTGGGGCGATTTGAAGAGGCGGATGGCCGACGCATTCAGGAACTGCTCAAGATCATCGTCGGCGGACAAATCTTCGATCTGCAGCGTTTCCCCGGCGAGACGGAGAGCGAATTGGTTGCCCTATCGACCGACAGCGAGCTCGACCAGTACACCTACATGGTCGCCGGCTGCGTGGGCGAGTTCTGGACAAAGATGTGCGTGGCCCACCTGCCCGCATTGCGCGACTGGAATGTGGAGGAGATGTGCCAGCAGGGCATTCGCTTCGGCAAGGGACTGCAACTCGTCAATGTCCTGCGCGATATCCCAAAGGATCTGCGGATTGGACGATGCTATCTGCCGGTCAAAGATCCGCAGGCCTTGCTTGACCCGAACAACTTCGATTCCGTCCGCAAAATGTATCACGAGTGGCTCGATCGAGCGGTGGCGCATCTCGATGTCGGTTGGCAGTACACAATGAAGATTCCGCGCCGTGAAACACGGCTGCGTCTGGCCTGCATCTGGCCGATCTGGATTGGATTGATGACCATTGCCCGACTCCGCCACGGCAATCCGCTCGATCCGGTGCAACGCATCAAGATTTCTCGCGGCGAGGTCTACAGCGTGATGGCGCGATCGTTCCTCGTGTCTCGCAATGACGGCGCGTTGGATCGGCATTATCAGGCGTTGCGCGCGGATGCCGCCCGCAAGTAATCTGTGCTGCCATGAGCGAGCTTTATCTCGAAGACATTCACGTGGGGGATCGATTTCGGTCGGCTGATTACACAGTGACCGAAGCTGAGATCATCGAGTACGCGAAGCACTACGATCCGCAACCGTTCCACACCGATCCGTCCGCGGCGCAGGATTCGATCTTCCACGGTCTGGTGGCCAGCGGCTGGCACACGGCGGCGATCACCATGCGGCTGCTCGCCCAGGGCGCGGTCCGCATCGCCGGCGGATCGATCGGACTCGGCCTCGAGGAATTGCACTGGCTCCGACCCGTTCGGCCGGGCGACACGCTCCACGTCGAGGTCGAGGTGCTCGATGCCCATCCGTCGCATTCCCACCCGGACCGCGGGATTCTGCGTGTGCGCAATACGACGCGAAACCAAACCGGCGAGACCGTTCAGACCATGATCACGGTGCTGTACGTCCCGCGGCGCGGAACTCCGGCCGCGCCGTAGCCTCCGCGGTTCGCACTTGAAAATGCGCCGTCGCCGCATATGATGACTGATCCTATGTTCACCGGCACATATACAGCGTTGGTCACGCCGTTCACGAAGGACGGGAAAGTGGATGAACCGCGACTGCGTCAGATTGTCGAGCAGCAGATCGCGGCGGGCATCGATGGCCTTGTTCCCTGCGGAACGACGGGCGAGTCGCCGACACTCAGTCACGACGAACACAATCATGTCATCGACCTCGTGGTGAAATTCGCGGCGAAGCGCTGCAAAGTCATCGCCGGAACGGGGTCGAACTCGACCGACGAGGCGATCTTCATGACCCAGCACGCGAAAGAGGTCGGGGCTGACGCGTCGCTGCAGGTCGCGCCGTATTACAACAAGCCCTCGCAGGCCGGGTTGTACGCGCATTTCCGCGCCATTGCCGAGGCCGCGGAGATCCCGATCATTCTCTACAACATTCCCGGCCGATGCGGTGTGGACATCGCCAATGACACGATGGCGCGGCTGCGTCGTGATGTGCCGCAGTACATCGTGGGCTTGAAGGAAGCCACGGGCGTGGTCGATCGCGTGAGCCAGTTGCGCGCGATGGTTGACCGCGAATTCTGCATTCTGTCGGGCGACGATTCGCTGACCTTGCCGATGATGAGCGTCGGCGCGGTGGGCGTGATCAGCGTGGTGTCGAACGTGATCCCGCGCGAGTTGACCGAGATGACCCATGCCGCGTTGAAAGGCGATTTCGAGCGGGCGGGGCGGATTCACGCGAAAGTCTTCCCGCTATTCAAAGATCTGTTCATCGAGACCAATCCGGTCCCCGTCAAAGCCGCAATGGCGATGATGGGGTTGATCGAGGAAAGCTATCGGCTGCCGCTGGTGCCCTTGACCGATGCCAACCGCGCACAGGTGAAGAAAACCCTGCAAGCCCTCGGCTTGGTGAAAGCGTGAGCCCGATCAACGTCATCATCTGCGGCGCCAAAGGCCGCATGGGCCGCGCGCTCATTTCTTTGGCGTCCGCCGATCCGGAGCTGCGCGTGGCCGGCGAGATTGATCAGGGCGACGATCTCAGGAAAGTCATCGACGCCGGCGATGTTGTAGTTGATTTCTCCGTGCGCGAGGCGACTGCAACGGTCGCGAAAATCGCCGCCGACCACAAGAAGGCGCTGGTGATTGGAACGACGGGACACGCGGAGGCTGAAAAGACTGCGGCGCGCGCGTTCGCCAAGACCATTCCCATTGTGTGGTCGGCGAATTACAGCACGGGGGTCAACACGCTGTTTTGGATCACGCAGAAGGTGGCGGAGATTGTCGGCCCGAGCTGGGAGGCCGAAGTGATTGAGACGCATCACACGGCCAAGAAGGACGCCCCCAGCGGCACGGCGAAACGGCTGCAGGAAGTGTTGAAACAGGTTCGGGGCAAAGACGCGCCCGCGCACGCCTTGCGCATCGGCGATGTCGTGGGCGATCACACCGTTACCTTCGGCGCGGCGGGTGAACGCATTGAATTGATTCATCGCGCCAGCAGCCGCGAGACGTTCGCGCGCGGCGCGTTGCGGGCGGCGAAATGGGCCGTCACACAGAAACCCGGGCTCTACGACATGCAGGACGTGTTGGGACTGCGCTAGCGACCCACCGTGAAACGACAACTGATCATCGGTTGCCTGACAGCGGCGCTCCTCGCGGCCTGCGCGACGCAGCAGGGCCGCAATGAACTCCCATCGTCCAGCCCGCTTGCCAATCGCATCCAGACCGCGCTGAATGAGACGGTCATTTCCGAGATCGAGATTCAGGATATGCCGCTGGAGAAGGCTGCCAAAGAGTGGCAACGGGCCAGTCTCAAGAGCCGTCATCAGCAGTTCAATTTTCGCTATGCGATCTCGCACCCGATGGTGTTCTCGTCCCGACCAGCCGGGCCGGGCGGTGTCCAAAACTCCGCAGCCACCAGCACGCTGAGTTCGGCGAGAATCACCGTTCGGCGCAAGAACATCACCTCGGAGCGGTTGCTGGACGAGATTTGCCAGCAGGCGAATTACTCGTGGATCATCATGGGACGCGTGATCGTGCTGCGCCCCGGCGCCGCCTCGTCGGCGACCCAGCCATGAAAGTCGGTCTTGCCCTCGGCTCCAACCTGGGTGATCGGCTGCAACATCTCCAGCAGGCGAAAGCCTATTTGCTGAGTTTGTCGCCGGAGGGGTGGCACGTGGCGTCGCCGCTGTATGAGACGGAGCCGGTGGGGTGTCCGCCGAATTCGCCGAAATTCCTCAACGCGGTTCTCGAGATCGAATTCACTGGCGCGCCCAAGACCTTGCTGAAAAAGACGCTGGCGTATGAGGTGGCCCACGGACGCAACCGCAATCTGCCGAAGAACTCGGCGCGCACGATCGACATCGATATCCTGTACTTCGGCGAGAAGGAAATCCTCGAGAAAGATCTGGTCGTGCCGCATCCGCGAATGGCCTCGCGCCGGTTCGTGCTGTTGCCGCTTTCGACCATCCGACCCGACCTGATCATCAAGGGCACGGGCCGGACCGTGCGCATGTTGCTGCGGGAGTTGCCGTCGGGGGATGGACAGGTTACATTTGTGCGGCACGACTGGTGAACCCATGAACGAGCACAAGGTCAATATCCACACGTTGCGGACGATGAAACAGCGCGGCGAGAAAATTGCGGCGCTGACGGCGTACGATTTCTTCACGGCCAGAATCATGGACGAAGTCGGCATCCAATTGATTCTCGTGGGCGATTCACTGGGCATGGCTGTGCTCGGCTACGAGAACACGTTGCCGGTCACGATGGACGAGATGGTGCATCACACGAAGGCCGTCGCGCGCGCCAAACCAAACGCGCTCGTCGTCGCCGACATGCCGTTCATGACGTACTCAACCGTCACCACGGCGCTGGAGAACGCCGGCCGCTTTATCCAGGCCGGGGCCGATGCGGTCAAACTGGAGGGCGGCGAAGCCGTGATCGATCAGGTCCGCGCGCTGGTGGCGAACGGAGTGCCCGTTTTGGGCCACATTGGGTTGCTGCCGCAGTCGATCCTCGAGACGGGAGGCTACAAGGTGCAGGGGCGCACGGCGCAATCCGCCGAGCGCGTTCTGCGCGACGCCAAGGCGCTGGAAGAGGCGGGCGTGTTTGCGATGGTCATCGAAGGAACCACCTCCGCGGTGTCGGAACAGGTAACGAAGTCGGTTTCTGTGCCGACGATTGGTATCGGCGGCGGCCCGCATTGCGATGGCCAGGTCCTCGTGAGCAACGACATGCTCGGCCTGTTCACGTGGTTCACCCCGAAACACGTCAAACGCTACGCGAATCTCTCCGAAGAAATGCGCAAAGCCTTCGCCGCCTACAAGAGCGAGGTCGAATCCGGAGCTTTCCCCGGCGAGGCCCAAAGCTTCCGGTAAGCGATTCAGTCGTCATAATGCTGATTGCTATTCTCTGCGGCGACCGGTAGCATAATTCCACAGCCTGCGCACGCAGTCTTCAAGACGAAGCTAGGATCCGTTCTCGGCTGCGAGGATTAATGAACCGGCCACGGGCGAAATCGGTGTTGGGAACCGTTCTTGGTGTAATCCTTGGGCTCCTAGCGGCCGTTTGTACCTACGTGCCCATCCACTTGGTTATCTGGAGGCGGGGGTACGAATACTTTACGACACTGATGCTTTTGTCAGTTTTCATGGCTCTGGGAGGAGTAGCGGGAGCTTACTTATCGAGCGGTTCGCGAAATAGCAACAAGACATTGAGGAGTACAATTGGGGTGTTGCTCATGTGCTTGGTTGTTCCGCTTTGGATTTCGGCGCATATGCCACCGTTTTCGTTCTGGAAGGCAACCCTCCTTGCGGACCGCATAGAAATCGAACGCCCCGAGATGGAGATTTCCGACTACAAATCCACAACTGTTTATCCGTCCAAAACAATCATTCTGACTGGAGAAGAGGCGAGGAAGGCGGCCCGCTCGTTTCAGTTCGCATGGTGCATCGGAAACACGTCGTGCCTATCAGACGCCCGAGTCAGATTTTATCATGGGGCTGGTCTGGTGACTGAGGCTGGCATGTGTCCCAAGCTGCTTCTGATCAGCGATAAGTGGTATGCGCCAGGTCCGAGTGGTGAGACTCTCCTCCGGTCATGGAGTGATCAGCTAAGGCAATCATACTGAAAGGTCTATCGTGTACTGGGCTTGGCGACGTAAAGCAGGGCGTACAACAACAGGGCGGCGGCCACGAGGGCGAGGATGATACCGGCCACGATTAGGGCAGCCCGGGCCAGTTGTTTCTTCATCCAGCAAAGATCGACGAAAATCCGCCACGCCTTGGTGAACCCCGGATCGGTTTCCAATTTGTCGCGTTCGGCATCCTTCAGCATCCCCTGCAGCATGCAGTCGTAGGTAGGCTTGTCACCGAGGACGACGTGATCGCTGAAGAGTCGGGCGATGAAATCGTGTTTCATTTGGCGAAGCTCTTCCTGGCGGGCCGCCTCGAAATCGTGGAACCGGCGTTGAAACTCCGCGACGTACGCGTCTACCGTGCCGGGATTCGAAACGGATGTCTCAGGCAGTTGGCTCATCGCCTCTAGAACTCGAACTTCAGTCCCGCGAAGCGTTTGTCGATCTCGCTGATGACGCGGCGTTCGTCGGCCTCGCCCCTGGCGACGAAGGTGACGGAAAAGCGCAGATACGGTCCCGCATCGTCCCAGGGCACGGTCGAGATCAGTTTTTGCGTGATCAACCACTGCGACACATCTTCCGCCGATTTGAACGCGGTGTGCTGGCCGTCGGCGTCCGCGACCGCGCGAGGCGCGCGGACGTAGAGGAAGAACGAGCCTTTCGGTTTCGTGGCGTGGAAACCGAATTTGCGCAGGCACGCGACCAGCAGGTCCATCCGCCGCGAGTATTTCGCCGCGATTTTGGCGGTGATTTCCGGGTGGGCCAGTGTCGCCGCGCAGGCTTTCTGGATTGCGAGAAACTGTCCGCTATCGGAATTATCCTTCACGTTGCCGTACGCCGCGACGAGCAGGGGATTGCCGCACACAAATCCCAGCCGCCAGCCGGTCATGTTGAACGCTTTGCTCATCGAATGAAGCTCGATGGCCACATCTTTCGCGCCGGGCACGGACAGGATCGACAGCGGTTTGCCGTCAAACACGAGCGCGCCGTAGGCGGCATCGGAAACGATCACGAGCTTGTTCTTGCGGGCAAAGTCAACCGCGTGGGCGAAGAACTCCGGGGTCGAGCTCGCGCCCGTTGGATTGTTCGGGTAATTTAGCACGATCGCTTTCGCCCGTTTGAGGACGTCGCGCGGGATGGAATCGAGATCGGGGAGAAACCCGTTCGCCTCGGTCAGGGGCACGTTGTGCACCTCGCCGCCATACCATTTCGCGTGCGTGCCGAACACCGGGTAACCCGGCACGGTCATGATGGCCACGTCGCCGGGATTGATCAGCGTCGCGGGCAGAATCGAGAGCGCGGCTTTGCTGCCGATGCTGTGCACAATCTCTGTGTCGGGATCAAGCCCTTTGACGCCGAAGACGCGGTCCATCCATTGCGCCGCCGCCTTGCGATATTCGGGACCGCCGTTGTCGGCGTAACCGCGGTTCTCGGGTTTCTGCGCTTCCTCCGCCAGGGCGCGAACGCTCAGGGGCAACGCCATTTCATCCGGCTCGCCCACGCCGAGGTCGATCAATTCGCCGTGCGGGTGCGCTTCGAGGGCGGCGCGTTTGGCGCGTTTGATTTTTTCAAATTTGTAGATCGCGGTGCTCTTGCCGAAGGTCCTGCCACCGATGCGTTCGGCGAACAACTGTTGTATGTGCGATTCCGTCATGCGCGAACCGAATAGACACAAAACAACGCGCCTTGTCAATGCATGCCCGATTTTGTCCGTGACGGGCGGGTTTGCGGACGCTATTTTCCTCCGGACATGGAGACTGTCCGCACGGTTCAGGAGATGCAATCCGCGTCAACGGCCTTGAAACGGCAGGGGCGGCGCGTGGCGCTGGTGCCGACGATGGGGGCGTTGCACGACGGTCACGCGGCGCTGATCCGCCAGGCGCGCGCGACGGGCGCAGCCGTGGTGGTGAGCATTTATGTGAACCCCACACAGTTCGGCCCGCACGAGGATTTCAAACAGTACCCGCGCGACTTGGAAGCGGACACCGAACTCTGCCAGCGCGAGCAGGCGGATGCAATCTTCGCGCCGTCCGATGATGAAATGTATCCGGGCGGGCAGGTCGGTCCCATGGCCGCGACGACGTGGGTGGAAGAGACGGCAATCTCCCGGCGATTCGAGGGCGAGCGGCGGCCCGGACATTTTCGCGGGGTGTGCAGCGTGGTGGCGAAGCTTTTCAACATTGTCCAGCCTGACCTCGCCATGTTCGGGCAAAAAGACTATCAGCAGCTCAAGGTGGTTCAGCGGATGGTGCGCGACCTGCGCTACGCGATTCAGATCGAGCCGGTGCCGACCGTCCGCGAGCCCGACGGCCTGGCGCGGAGCAGCCGCAATCGGATGCTGTCGCACAGCGAACGGGTGCAGGCGGCGGTGCTGTGGAAGGCGCTGAGCGTGGCGCGGGACCTGTTCAACGATGGCGAGCAGAATGCGCATCGTCTCGAATCGGCGATGAACCGGACGATCAGCCTGGCGCCGGCGACACGGTTGGACTACGCGCAGATTGTTGACGGCGAGACCCTGGAGCCGGTCACGAAAGTCCAGCACGGCAACGTGGCGCTGGTCGCGGTGCATCTGGGCAAAGTGCGGCTGATCGACAATCTGATCTTGTAGCCGAGGCGATCAGTTTTACTTCGACGTGGTCGAAGCTCGGTCGGGAGCGGCAATTGCCTGCTTGATGGATTGCAGAAGCTGGTCGCGCTGGCCGACGGGTTGATCGGCTCGATATCCGCCGCCCAATTCCCAGATGATGACGCCACCGAGGCCGTTGCGTCGTGCGTAGGCGACCTTGGCGCGGCAGGCGGTTGCATCGTCGTAGGAAATGAATTTGTCGCGGGCGGAGCCGAAGCGGTCGATGCTCAGGTAGGCCGATTGCGCGTTCGTGTCCCAGAAATAGCGTTGGGGTTGGTAGTATCGGGACATGATCTCGGCGTAGGCCGTGGGAATCACGGTCGGCGGAGTGCGCCATGATTGCCAGGGGAGCGCGGCGCCGCCGGTCGACGTGCCTTTCCCGCCGCTCCAGACGCAACCGTAGAAACAGATGCCGATGCCGAGCTTGTTGGCGGTGATGCCCTGGCGGAGGAAATCGCCGACCATGGTGTCGACCGAGGGGGCAGGGCGACCGGTTCCGGGAAAGCGATGGCCGCCATCGTAGATCGCAGAATTGTACCATGTCAGCCAGCCCGGCCATGGACCGGAAAAGTCGTAGGTCATCAGGTTGACCTGATCGAAATCACTTTGCAGCATTGCGAACAGCCGGGGCTGAGAGGCCGCAGCCGCGGTCAGCAATGGCCGGTTCGGCAGCGCATCGAGGGCTCCCCGCAGATCGACGACGAGCTTGATGAACTGATGCATGTCCACAGCTTCGAGTGGTTCCCAATCCAGGTCGACACCGTCGTAACCGCGTGAGCGGACAAAGTTAACAAGGTTCGAAATGAGGGTGGAACGGTTGGACTCGCTGGTTGCGCCGCGAAAGCCAGGCGCGCTATTCTCGCCGCCCAAGCCGATCAGAACTTTGGCGCCGGCGGCGTGCGCGCGGGCGATGAGCTGGGTGGAATCGGATGCCAGGACCATATTGGTATCGGCATCCAGCGATCCGTCGGCGCGAGGCACGAGGGCGAAATGGACGACGTGGGTCATCGCGCTGAAGTCGATCTGATCGACGGGCAGATAGTCCCGCATCCAGCCGGCGTAATAGGCGGTGGTCCAGAGGCCGTCGTTGGCAAATGCGGGGGATTGGCTGACGAGAGCGAGGAGGATCAGGAGGAATCGGCGCATAAGATTAGGGAAGTAGGACGATTTTGCCGGCGGCGCCTGGTTGGAGGACCAACTCGTGAGCTTTGGCGGCGTCCTTCAGGGGCAGTTCTTGTTTGATGACGGGATTGAGCGAACCATTGGCGAGCCCGGCGGTTAATGCGGCGTGAATACTGGCCAGGTCGCGTTCGGTGGCGTTGGGCATAAGCATGCCGAGGATGGTTGCCTCGCGCTGCATGGCGGCGCGCGGATTGATCTCGATCGTGCCGCGATTCCCGATCACGACGATCCGGCCGCGCAGGGCGATCGTGCCGAGATCTTTCGCGAGATTTACGTTGGCCAGCATTTCCAGAATCACGTCGGGGCCGCGTCCATCGGTAAAGGCCGTCAGTTTGTCGAGATAATCCGCGGTGTGATGGTCGAGGACGAGGTGGGCGCCTTGCTGTTTCACCAGGGCGAGTCCCGTCTCCGTGCCGGCGGTGCCGATCACGCGAAGACCGTGAGCGACGGCGAGTTGCGTGGCGGCGAGTCCGACGCTGCCGCTCGCCCCGTGAATGAAGACGGTTTCGCCGGGGAGGCCGTGCGCTTTCTGGAACAGCGCGCGATATGCGGTGGCATAGGGGACACCGATGGCCGCGCCCTGCGGGAAACTGATGTTGGGCGGAAGCGGGCAGACCTGGGATTCGGCGCAGAGAGCCAGTTCCGCGTACGCGCCGGTGCGGACGCCGCTGGTGGTACCGTAAATGTAAACGCGGTCACCCCGTTTGAATCGTTTCACGCCGTCGATCGCCTCGACGACGCCGGCAGCGTCCGAGCCGGGGATGAAGGGGAAGGTGATGTTGACAGTGTAGCCGCCCGAGCGGACGTAGGTATCCACGGGATTGACGCCGACGGCGTGCAGGCGCACGAGCACCTGACCCGCGGACGGCTTCGGGTCGGGCACGTCCTCCAACTTCATCACTTCGGGGCCGCCGAATTGATGGACGCGGATCGCTTTCAATATGGGTCAATTGTTGCGCGGCGAATCGCGCGGGACAAGTTCCACATCGAGCTTCTGGGACCGGCGCAATATCGTCAGCTTGCTTTTCGCGTCTATCTTGTCGCCCGTCAGGCGCCGATGCAAGTCATCAATTGTGGCGACCACATGTCCGTCGAGAGCCACGATGACATCGCCATCCTCGAGGCCGGCCGCGGCGGCTGGACCGTCTTTCTCGACCGAGATCACGAGCACGCCGCTCTTGTTGGCGAGCTGATGGAAGCGCACGAGGCGGCGATGCAGATCGATGTTTTGGCCGGCGACGCCGATGTAGGCGCGGCGGATCTTGCCGTCGCGCAGGAGATGGCTGACCACGTACTTGGCCGTGTCGATCGGCACGGCGAAACAGATGCCCTGGGCGGGCAGAATCACGGCGGTATTCACGCCGACGACCTCGCCGCGGGAATTCACAAGCGGACCGCCCGAGTTGCCGGGGTTGAGCGCGGCATCGGTTTGGATCACGTCATCGATCAGGCGGCCCGATTGCGTGCGCAACGAGCGGCCCAAGGCGCTGACGATTCCCGCGGTCACGGTGCATTGAAAGCCGTACGGATTGCCGACGGCGATGGCAACCTCGCCGACGCGCAACGACGCCGAGTCGCCGAGCGTGACGGGTGTGAGTTCGGGAAGATCGATGCGAATGACGGCCAGATCGGTATCGGGATCCTTGCCGATAAGAAAGGCTTCGCCGGTCCGGCCGTCGATGAGTGTGACCTCCAGGCGAGCCGCATCGGCGACGACGTGGCTGTTGGTGATGACGAATCCGTCGGGGGTGAAGATGAAGCCCGAGCCGCTGCCGCCACGGGCAAGCCGTCCGTCGGGGAGGCGTTGCTGGACCTCGATTTTGATCACGGAAGGGCTGACGCGTTGCGCCGTGCTGACGACCGCGCGGGAATAGGCGTCGAGGACATCTTCATCGGCAGGCGCGCGCGGCGACGGGCGGGCGGAATCGAGTCCCGACGACGCGTTGTCGAATACCATTTCAAAGCGAGGTTTCATTTGGAACTTTGTCTTCTTTTTGTCTAGTAATGATGCAGAAATCGCGCGAAAGTTTCGGGCAGGGTTAACCATGGCGGCAACGACACAACGCAATTACGATTTTCTGGTCATCGGCAGCGGCATCGCCGGGCTGACGTACGCCTTGAAGGTGGCGGCGGCGGGGACGGTGGCGATCATTACCAAGAAACAGCGGGCGGAGAGCAACACCAATTACGCGCAGGGCGGGATTGCGGCGGTGATGGCCAAGGACGATTCGCTGGAGCTTCACCTGCGGGACACCCTCGAAGCGGGGGCGGGCTTGTGCAAGGAAAACGTGGTGCGGACGATTGTGGGGGAAGGCCCGGCGCTGGTGAAGGAGCTGGTGGAGTTTGGCGTGGGGTTTTCGGAGAAGGAGAATTCCGGCGGCACGGGTGGAGAAAAGGAATTTGATTTGGGGCGCGAAGGCGGGCACACCCGTCGGCGGGTGCTGCATGCCGGCGATATTACGGGACGGGAGGTCGAGCGGGCGCTGCTGGCGCAGGTGGCGAAACACAAGAACATCACCGTGCTGGAAGAATCGCTGGCGATCGATTTGATCACCACGCAGAAGCTCGGGTTGAGCGGGCTGAATCGATGCCTGGGCTGCTACGCATACGATGAAAAGACGCGGGTGGTCGAGGTGTTTGCGGCGAAGATCACGCTGCTGGCGACGGGCGGGTCGGGCAAGGTGTATCTCTACACGACCAATCCGGACATCGCGAGCGGGGACGGCGTGGCGATGGCGTATCGCGCGGGGGCGAGCGTCGCCGACATGGAATTCATGCAATTCCATCCGACATGCCTGTACAGTCCGAAGGCCAAGTCGTTTTTGATCAGCGAAGCGGTGCGCGGGGAAGGGGCGGTGTTGCGGGGCAAGGACGGCGAACCGTTCATGAAACGGTATCATGCGATGGCCGACCTGGCGCCGCGGGACATCGTGGCGCGGGCAATCGACGCGGAGATGAAACGGACGGGGGCGGTGTGTGTGTCACTGGACATCACGCAGAAAGATCCTGAGTTCGTGAAGAAGCGGTTCCCGAATATTTACGCGAAATGTCTGGAGTACGGGTTCGACATGACGAAGACAGCGATCCCGGTTGTGCCGGCGGCGCATTACCAGTGCGGGGGCGTGGTGACCAACGTCGACGGCGAGACCGAGGTGGCGGGACTGTTGGCGGCGGGGGAAGTGGGCTGCACGGGATTGCACGGGGCGAACCGGTTGGCGAGCAATTCGCTGTTGGAAGCGCTGGTGGTGGCGCATCGGGCGGCGGGCGTGGCCTTGCGGCGATATAAAGAGGACGTGGCGCGGCCGGCGAACTTGCCGGCGTGGGAGAGTGGCGACGCGGCCGATGCGGACGAGTTGGTGGTGGTGACGCACAACTGGAGCGAGATTCGTCGGTTGATGTGGGATTACGTCGGCATCGTGCGGACGGACAAACGGCTGTTGCGGGCGCGCGCGCGCATCCAGAACCTGCAGCGGGAGATCAACCAGTTCTATTGGGATTACAAGGTGACGCCCGATCTGATCGAGCTGCGCAATCTGGCGTTGGTGGCGGAGCTGATCATCGAGAGCGCGTTGCAGCGCAAGGAATCGCGCGGGCTGCATTACACGCTGGATTATCCCGAGCGGGATGACGTGAATTGGAAGCGCGACACGGTGCTGCGGAAGGGATAAGCGCCTCGTCACCTTAATCCTCTCCCCCAAGGGGGAGGAAAGTCAGCCCGCGCGGAGGCAGACGATTGTGTCTACGGCTGGGGCTCGAGCGGTGTCGATGTGAACGTAACGGACGAGATGTCGCGCCCGAGGCCGGTCGGCAACAGAATAACAAAACTATCCTCGTAGAATCTGTTGGTTTCCCATCTCGACACCGGCCAGATCCCCTGACCGAGCGGCTGGAATTCACCCTGATAGCTGTCCGCGCCACCGGGACCTTCGATCGCGACGATACAGCGGGCGGCGAGATCGGTGTTGGTGCGCGCGGAGGCGGTGAAGTAGCCAGTGACCCGGACGCGGTCCATCGGCACGATGGTGATGGGCGGCATTTGTTCGACGGTGAATCCGGCGGCGCGGATGCCGGCGCCGAGATCCAATTGCAGTCGGTTCACGCCAGCGGGCAACGAAGGTCGCTCGACGAGCGCGCGGGCGTCGAGAGGCTGACCCGAGCGCGAATACAGCAAGAGACCGTCTTCGGCGCTGACGAGATGGAGATGCGGGTTGGTCTCGGCGGCATATTGGAGGTCCTGAAGTTTGCCCAGCCATTGCGGAGTGTCGGCCTTGCGACGCCATGAATCACGGAGGTCGATGAGGGCGGAGTCGATCGCATCGGGGGCGGGCATTTCCAGGTAGAGGTAGCGTTGGGTGACGAAATGAGCGGCGACGCGCTGGGTGGCGAAGAGTGAATCGCGGGGATTGATCAAGGGGCGGACGCGTTCGACGAGGTCGAGGCGATCGGGGGAAAGCGTGACGGTGAGCGTATCCTTGCTCCAGGGTTGCGCGCCGAGGAATAGCGACATGACCGCGCAGCAGAGGGCCACGCCGGAGAGGCTGGCGACGCGGCGAGCGGGGTCGGCGTGTAATTGAACGGCGGCGATGAGCGCCCAGAAGAGCACGGGCAACAGAGCCGCTTGATACCAGTAACAAATGTTCTTGAGGGTTGGATTCATGCAGCAGAAGACGAACGTGAGCGAGGCGACGAAGAGGATGGAGGGTTTGCGCAGCGGGAGAAAGAGCACGGGAGCCAGGAGCACGGCGGCGAAGTAGAGCGAGCGGGTGTCGAAGAGGTTGCCCCAGAACACGCGCGGTTTGACGAGGGGCGAGAGGAGGATTTGCCATTTCGAATCGCCGAGGTCCTGGAAGAAGATCGTCATGATGTAATGGCCACCGCTGATGAGCGGGACGAGGACGGACGTGGCGAGGAGGAACCAGCCGAAGGCGGCGGCGGTGAGGAGCGCGCCGGCGGTTTTGCGGGGGGTGAACAGGCTCAGGTACAGGCCGAACATGCCGACGACGATGGCGGCTTCTTCTTTGATCAGGATGGCCCAGATGGCACAGGCCAGGGCCCAGCCGGGGCGACCGCGCAGCCAGAGCGCGAGGGCGACGAAATAAAGGAGCAGGCAGATGTTACCCCAGCGGAAGCCGTACGAGGCGCTGTAGATGAACTGCGAGGTGGACGGGTAGAGGACCCAGGCGAGCACGACGAGCAGAGCAGCGACCTCGGACTGAAGAGCGCGCTTGGCGATGAAGAACAACGGCACGGCGACGCCGAAGACCGAGAGGATTTGGAGCGCGATGGTGAGTTTGATGTCGGGCCAGAGCAGCCAGAGCGGCAGGAACGGGATGATGCCGAAATCGATGTGATCGTAGCAGAGTGGTTTATCGGGATTGACGCGGAGGAAGAGTTCGTGCGGGTTGGAGATCGAATTGAACATGAGGCGGGCGTTCTCGCCGCAGTCGGCGTAGCCGAGGGCGAGGTTGTTGAGGTAGAAGACCTGGCGGTGGAACTGGAACAAGACGAGGGCGACGACGGTGGTCCAGACGATGATGCGGAGGGGTCGGGCGAGATGTTGCTCGGAGAAGGCCGCGTGACCCATCCAGAGGCAGGTGGTCGCGCCGCAGGCGATGCAAAAGAGGAGCATGTCGTACATCTGGACGGGGGAATTGACGAGCCATTTGAGGAGGATCAGGAGCGATGTGGCGGCGACGGGGACCGCGCCGAGGGCGAACGGGCGCCAGAGTTCCCGTTTTCGCCTCGCGGCAGCCAAGCCGACAATGGCCATGACCAACACGATACCGAACCAAGTGAACTCGATGATGTAAGGCGTCATCAGCCGGGCCTGATAGTTTTCCGGCGAGAAGCGATGGCTCAGGAGAACCCAGAACGCGGCGAGCGCGGCGGCGACGGTAACGGCGAGGAGAATGAAGTGGTGGAGGGAAGATGGAGCGGGCGGGGCCGGGGTGGGTTTGGCCGGGGTGGTCGAGTCGGTTCGCATGCGTGGGCAGAGAGTACCGTGTCGGGAATCGCGGGCTCAAGACTGGAAACGAGGGGGCAGGGGAGGCGGAAGGCGGCTGCCTGACAGGCCATTGAAGAAGACCGTGCTACGGCCCGAGGCGAATGCGATAGTACCGGGACGGATTGTTGGTGGCGCCATCGGGGTCGTGGAAGGTATTCGTCACGTCCCCGATGCCGGGTATTGAAAGCGGCCCGCTGATATCGGTGAAATTCGTCGAGTAACTGCCGGCTGCGTTGCCGGCGCCCGCCTGGACGATATTGGTCGGGCCGGCGCCCGTTGCCCAGGTGATCACCATGTCGTTGTTGGTCTCTGGGGCTACGCTGAGAATTTGGAACACCGAGGCGGGGTTGGTGGGGTTCAGGCCGACCAGAAACTGGTTGGTGTTGCTGATACCCTTGCCGTAGGGATCCGCGCCGGGTGCGGCCTGCGGGCAAAGCGCGAGGTTTGTGCAGCCGAACCAGGCCAACTGCCAGGCGACGAACGGATCCAGCGGCGGCACGACGCCGACGACCAGGTTGACCTGACGGATTGTGCTGGTCGAGATCGCGTACGTGAAGTTCGCGTCCGGTATCGAACCGATCGCCAGGCCGTTATCCGTCAGCGTGCCGCCATAGGTGAACAATGTGTACGTTCCGTTCGTGAACCCACCGCCATCGGTCAGGTTGAGCGTGCCCGCCGTGGACAGGTTGCCCGTCACGGCGATCCGGGTGGCATTCGTGCCGAGACCGAAGTTCAGCACCGATGCGCCGCCCAGATTGAGATTGTTGCTCACCGTGACGGTGCTGCCGGCCAACGTGAGGACCGGGGCGAGGCCAAGGGCGTTGGTGTGCGCCATGAGAACTGAGGCATTGAAGAACGCCAACACATTGTTGGTTGGCGGGATCACAAGCCCATCCAACGTCATCACATTCGTGCTGAGTACGCTGTTGGTGATCGCGACCTGGGCGTTGTACAGGCTGAGGGTATTGGTCTTGCCAGGCACGTTGATTTGGGAATCGACGAATTCAACAGCCTGCGCGTTGTAGACGTTAAAGGGGCCGGGAGCGGTGATGGTGACATGATTCAGCACGACGTTGGTGGCGGGCATTTCCGGGCGCGCCCAGAAAATCCCCGCGATACGACCGGTCACCACGGCGGACACGTTGCTGACGGTGATATTGCGCCAGATCGGGATGGCAACGGGGCCGACGGCCTGCGTGGAAGCGCCGAGCGGGGTGATGTTGTAGGGGGTTGAGTACTCGTTGTAGTAGCTGGCGATGGAGATGGCGGCGCGCACCATGTTGGTCATGGTGAGATTGGAATAGGAGAGATTCTGCACCAGCCCGCCGCGGCCATTCAGAGTGCCGCTGGTGTTGGTGTTGTTGTCCGACTTCAAGGTGATGCCGTACTGCGAACCATCGAACATGCAACTGGTGACGGTGAGGTTCGAGACTCCGCCGGCGGTGTTGCTGCCGATGGCGACGCCATACCCGGAGTGAAAGGTGCAGTTGGTGACGACGATGTCGCTGGCGGTCGAGCCCACGACGGGGCTGATGGCAACGTCGTCGTCTCCGTCACTGATGAAGCAGTTCTGGATCAGACAGCTTGTTCCCACCAGATCGATTCCGTCGGTATTGGGCGAGGGCCAGACGGTGTTGATGGTGATGCCCTGAACGGTCACGTTGACGCAAGTGCCCATCAAGACGAGATGGAACATGGGCGGGTTTTGCAGGGTGACGTTCTGAACGAGGACGTTTGTGCAGGTCCGGCAATCGATCAAGTGGGGTCGGGCGAGCGAGTTGCTGGCATTGTAGGCGGCCCACCAGGCGGCGCCCTGGCCGTCGATCGTTCCCGATCCGCTGATCTCGATGTCGTGGAGCCTGGAGCCGCCGATGAAGTTGGTACTGCCCGGGTAGATGCCGTAGGGGAGCATCTGCAGGAGCGCGCCGCCGTCGACTTGCAGGTTGATGCCGTTGGCCATGGCGATGGGGCCGGACAGGTAGGTGCTCAACGTGCCATTGGCCGGGATTTCGACGGTGCCGCCGCCGTGGCTGACGGCGTAGTTGATGGCGCTCTGAATGGCGGGCGCATTGTTGGTTACGCCGTCGCCAATGGCGCCGTAGGCCGCGTTGGTGACGATGAAGGTCTGGTTGCTGATCACCGGCAGAGTGGGATTAGCGCTTGTCGGCTGCGCCATGCAGGCAAGAAACAGGAGAAGACAGAGGGAGGGAGAGAAGCAACGAGGCGAGCGGGGCGTTCGTTGCGCCGGGCGAGATCGTGAACGTCTTCGAATCCGCCCGTTTCCGGTTGCGTCGAGGCATGCAGGCATGTTTGGTTCCGCGCCCAATTCTGATACGGTTCCCGGTAAATCAGTGTCATCATACCTGACCGCTCGTGCGAAGCAAGTGATGAGAACAGTGCTGGACGGCGGCGCGGGCGGGGAGATGGCGGGGAAATGGGGCGGGGTGGGGAGTTGAGGTCGATCGGAGTGAGGGCGTCGCGCGTGAGGCGCGAAATGATGATTGGTGGGATGTCAGCCGGTGAGCCTGACATGTTGCGTGGCGATATATCCTCGGGGGATACATCATCATGAGAGGTATCGGCGCATCCGCGCGGGGGAATGGATAGCGGGAGAATTATGGATAGTACTATCCATAATCGGGAAGCATGGAAAACGCGTGAGACGAGATTTCAGGAGCCTTCGGGGAAGCGGGGGTTGGAAACGCAAGCGCGGGCGAGGAGATGGTGCAGAGTTGGGGGGTGACGCGGAAAGCCCGGGGCGCGGTTGTCGCGCGGAAGTGTGAGGTGCCAGGAGTTGAGGCCGATCCCAGAGCGCTGGTCGCGGATGAGGCGCGAGATGGTGACTGGCGGGATGGGACCGGCTTCGCCGTTTCGGCCAGCGACATATAATCATATTACACATCAGAGTGAAAGGTGTCAGGGTGGTTCGAGAGGCGGATACCTCTCAAAGGTATGTATGATGGGCTGGAAGCGGGCGCATGCATATGTAACGTAGGTATCATGGGAGTGAGCGCGAACGCCGGGGATGCGAGCGAGCACGGAAGGGATGAGGAGGATACATATGTAACGTAGGTATCATGGTTGGGAGATGGTGAGATGAGGACGGAGATGCAGCGAATACTACAGACTACCAAGTCGACTCCGGAGACCCTGGTGTTGCCGGGTTGGGAGGTGAGAACGAAAGCCGGGGCGCGGTTGTTATGCCAGAGTGTGAGGTGCCAAGAGTTGAGGTCGATCGGAGTGAGCGCGTCGCGCGTGAGGCGCGGAATGATGGTTGGTAGGATGTGACACGGTTCGTCGTTCTTGAGTTTGCTCGCGACGAGTCAGGGATGACCCCGATCAGACTGAGCCCGTTGCGTATGAGACGCAAAATGCCTGCGCCATCAGACCTGTAGCTCGCGTACTTCAACTTTGCAGTTGTTCTGTAGTAGTTCAATTTGCTTATCGTATCGCTCGAGCGTCCTATTATCTGCTGACTTCGGCGGCTTATTGGTGACCACGATGCAGCGCGTCGCCCCTTCCTTTAGCTCTTTGGATTCGCCGAACTTCAACGCATCCGGTGTCCCGAGTTTTGTGTAGTCGGTAATGATGATTCGATCACGACACCCCTTTTTGAATATTACTTGTTTGACAGACAACTCCTCGGTGTTGCCATGGCAAAACAACCCTTCTTGGGCAACAAATCCGCTAGCTCCAATGAGTACAACTCTCGGAAAAAACAGGGAATAATTGTTGGTCGTTTGGGGGCCAAACAGGGCGTTCAGATCCTTGTCGTACCTGCCTCCTGCCAAGACTATATTCAGATTTGCAGAGCTCGGCACTGTGACCAAGGTTTGGAACGCCTCGTAATTGTGCGTCATAATGGTGAAGTGAGTGCGTTCCGGAAGGCCGACGGCCTTTGCAGCGATCTCTTCCGCAATTGGCGAAAGTGATGTTCCCGCATCGAGAACAATAGAATCGCCGCCCTGGAGAAACTCTTTCACAATGTATTTCGCAATCGCGATCTTAGATTCGCGTTGCTTGTCCACTTGTATTTCGAAATACGTCCTAGGCCCTTCCTTGCCGAGGGAGCCAGTCTTTTTCACTGACGCGCTGGTATGTTTCGCGCCGACCGCCGATTGAGGTTTCATATTATCTTCCCTTTCCTTTGATAAAGACATCTCTTGGCGATATGGTATTCCATCCGAACCGTTGATTGAAATGCACAATGTCCGATAAGCACGGTATCAGGACCGGGAACTGTGATCGCGTGCTCGCCTCCTCAAGTTCCGCCTTAACGCGCTCCGGATTCATGATCGGGTTAATGATCACAAGGCGCAAGCGGTTTCCTTTTCGGGATGCGTTTGCTGAGAGCAAAAGGTGCATGACATCGTCGTCGCGGAAGCTGAAGCCCACAAACACGATGAACTCGCACGCGCACATCGCACGATACAATTCACGAAATGCTAATGCATGAGGATTCTTCCCTCGGAAGATCTCCCGTCCGGGGAACATCGCACAAAGTGACGATGGATTCTGATTCAGGATGTTGTCTCGGTGGTAAAAGACCTTCTCATTTCCAAAGGAATGATACATCCAGCACGCACACCCGTGTAAACGATAGCAATGTATGCCTGATAATCTTCGCGTATGGAATGCGGCAGGAGTCCAAACGCCCTGTTCGCGTGTTATGCCACGAATCCCATTTACGTACGGGATGCCACAGAACCCAATGTCAGGATCTACAGCCATGTCTTCAAGCAGCATGTCATAGTTGGTCGTGAACACCGGGAGATAGGGTCGTGCGGGGTTGTTGAATTCGGCGAGAGCGACATAGAAGTCTCTCACATTTATTGATTTTTGCATAATATAGTGACAACTGGACTCAAAACAGCTCCGCCTGTTTCCAGAAGGATTGAACCAGGGTTGGGCGACGGCGCATCCGGGCCAAGGCGCGGCGAGCGGCATGGGTGAGTTGGCCGTAGTCCTTGGGGCAGAGATTGGGCAGTTCATGCTGTTTGCAATAGCCCCAGATGTATTCGGTGGGATTGAGTTCGGGCGCGTAGGCCGGAAGATACTCCACGTGGAGCCGGTGGCGTTGGCGGGCGACAAAATCGCGCACGGCGCGGCTGCGATGCACCGGTAGGCCATCCCAGATGATTGTGAGCTTGCCGCCGATGTGACGCTGGAGATGTTGCAGAAACTCGACAACCTGCGGGGCCTTGATGCTGCCGGCAAAGAGCCGAAAGTAGAAGTTCCAGATCGTAATGCCGGCCATGGCCGAGAGGCACTTCCAGTTAAACGAGTATTGCAGGAGCGGAGTTTGTCCCCGAGGCGCCCACGTGCGCACCCGATGCGGGCGCTCGCTCAGGCCGCTCTCATCGACAAAGACTATGGTTCGCCGCTGCTGGAGGGCTTTTTTTTAATGTTCGGCCAACGCCGCCGCTTCCACTGACGGATCGCCGTCTCATCACGTTGGCGGGCGCGGCCCACCGGTCGTTGGCAACTCCAGCCCAGTGACCGCAGAATCCGCCAGACATGGCCGGGATGGAACCGCTGGCCGGTTTGTCGTTCGATCAGGTCCGCCACCCGCCACGTTGTCCACAAACCGGTGCCGTAGCCCAGCGTTTCCGGCCCTTGTTGCAAGCCGCGGCGTAGTTGCGCCAACTGCGGCGGCTGCAATCGTGGCTTGCGTCCGGCTCGGCCCGCTTTCTTCAACGCTTTGGTGCCGTTGGTCTGCCAAGCCTGATGCCAACGACTGACCGATTGGCGGTGCACCCCCAACTGGCGAGCAATCTGGGCCTGACTCAG
>DATJWQ010000053.1:0-2367 GCA_035501175.1 Verrucomicrobiia bacterium
CGACGGCTTCGGTCGGTCGTCGATTCCTTGCCCGATACGGACCGTCAGTGCATCTTCTTGCGGTCCGAAGGGCTCCGATATCGTGAGATCGCCATGATCTTGGATATTTCTTTGGGGGCCGTTGCTCTGTCCTTGTCGAGATCGCTCGCGCGAATCGCGCGATGCGCAGAACGGTGTACGCGATGATCCTAGAAGACGATCACTTATCTGACACGATGCTGCTGTTAAACGTCGACGGAGAACTGTCCCTCCCCGACGAGAAGCGCGTCCGGGCGCATCTGGGTACTTGCTGGCGATGCCGGGCTCGAGGTGCCGAACTCGAACGCGCAATTGGAGAATTCCTGCAGGCGCAGCACGAGCGGTTCGAAGAGAGTTCAACATCCGCCGATGGGCCCCGGGCGTTATTGAGGGCTCGTATGGCAGCGTCCGCTCGATCCGTGCGGCGGTCTTGGCTCCTTCGTGGTCTGCCCGATTTCGCCTGGATCGCAGTTTGTGCCATTTTGATTCTCAGTCTCCCGCTCGTTCGTATCATGCCTCTGAAGAAGCGCCAGCACAGTCAGTCGGCTGTAGTTTCCGCCCCCAACTTGCGGCTGACACCTGGCGCGACAATTCTGGCCGACAAGGCTGCGGTGTGCGCCGCGCCGGATATCAAAAACAAATTGGTGCCGCCGGCGGTTCGCGAGCGAGTGTTCGCCACGTACGGCATTTCGGGCAACGACGCTGCTGCGTACGAAGTTGACTATTTGATCACCCCGGCGCTTGGCGGAGCCGACGACATTCATAACCTCTGGCCGCACTCCTACGATGCCGCGTGGAATGCTCATGTGAAGGACCAGTTGGAGGACCGCCTGCGGGATCTTGTCTGTGGAGGGAACCTCGACTTGCAGACAGCGCAACGGGACATCGCCACGGACTGGGTTTCAACGTACAAAAAGGTGTTTCACACTGACGCGCCGCTCGGTGGCAATTGACGTTGGAAGAGCCCGTCGCCCGTACAAGCAAGTGTGTCCTGGTTAGAGCGTTTGATTCTGCTTATTCAGAACCAAGACGGCAGCCTCCTCTACCTCACTGCTCTCAAGAAGATCCAGCGACTGAGCGATCGTCCATTCGTGCCCAAACGGGTCCTTCAGCCTCCCGTAAAGCTCGCCCCAAAATTGCTTCGCCAGCGGAATAATTGGAAGCGCTCCGGCATCGAGCGCCTGATTCCACACGGACTCCGCGTCCGGAACCTGAAGATGCAGTGTCACAGATGTCCCCTTCAGCCTGTCGGGGCTATGGAACTGACTTTCCGGTGATGCGAGTTCCGGGATTTCATCCATGAACACAAATATGGTTCCGAACACCACCATCCTGGCGTGGATTAGACGCTTTCCGTCGGGGGCCGCAATTCGCGCGATTTCAGTTGCCCCAAATGCTTGATCGTAAAATGCGATGGCGGCGTGGGCATCCGAAACAGCCAAGATCGGCGTTGGTCCAGGCGGCGGTCCCTCCGGACTGTAAACGTGATGTGCCATGCCTGCGCTAGTGCATGAGTAGGGCCACCCTCCAATGTCGTTCCTCAAGGACATCTCGTAATCGTTGCGATGCGAACTGCCATGCCCGAGCGATGAGCGCGTTTTCCCCATTTTGGAAACGATCTGGGCCGCTCGGAAATGGAACCCGGTCAGTCATTTAGCGCTTGAAATTGCCGGGAAATGGCTCGCCAACAGTTGGAACTTTCCCGGTTTCCTACTGTGGCATCTGTTGGTCGGTGGCAGGCAAACTGGGTGTCGGCAGGTTTGCAGCGGTACTGCTGGTTTTGGTCGGCTGCACAGCAATTGAGATAGAACCCTCCCCGTCTACAACGCCATCATGAATCATTCCTGACAAAGTCTGTCGCGGCGATTACTATTGGTCCCGTATTTAGCGACCCATCCAGGCGGACTTGGCGCGGTTAAAATGGGAAATCCTCAGGAGGGGCCCGTGCGAAACGCCTTTGTCTTTTGGTTGCTGGTTAGCTGCGCTGCCGCGCAACCTGCCGGCAGCGGCGATGCAGTAGCTTTGCTCGATAAACTTGAGTGGCGCGGCATTGGTCCGGCGGCCATGGGCGGTCGCGTCTCCGGTATCGAAGGTGTACCTGGCAATCCGCACCTGCTCTATGCCGCAATGGGCTCGGGCGGTCTGTTCAAGACCACCAATGGGGGCGTGACTTGGCAAGCAATCTTCGAGCGCCCCGACACAATCTCAATCGGCGATATTGCTATCGACCCAAAACGGCCTGACACCGTATGGGTCGGGACCGGCGAAGCGAACGTGCGCAACAGCGTATCGATTGGCGGCGGCATGTACTATTCAGCGGACGGCGGTAAGACATGGGAGCGTCGGGGG
>DATJWQ010000054.1:0-203566 GCA_035501175.1 Verrucomicrobiia bacterium
GAGATGGAGGCAGGCAAAAGCCAGCCATTGATTTTCACGCCATCGGAGGTGGTGAGGATAACATCGTCGTAGTTGAGGCCGAATCGGTCAGGGGTCTGGTCGATGTGCCGGTCGGGATAGTAGATCATCCGCGGCTCGCTCCAGCGCAGCGAAAGAGCGAAAACGACGAGGACAATCAGGACGACAATGGCAATCATGATGACAGTCCGCATTGGGATGGGAACGTATAGCATACGGAAAAAGTATTGACGAGGGATTCCCTCTTGACCCGCACGGGGCTGCGTGTTAGCTAAGGCAGCGGCAAAGAGATTGAGGGAATATGCGGTGTCCAAAATGCGCCGGCGTGGATGACAAGGTCGTCGATTCGCGCAGTAATCGCGACGGGTTGCTGATCCGTCGGCGGCGGGAATGTTTGAAGTGCGGGGCGCGGTTCACGACGTACGAGGAGATTTTCCGCGAAAAGCTGCGCGTGAAGAAGCGCGACGGCCAGTATGAAGAGTTTGACCGGCGCAAACTGCTGGCGGGCATCGAGAAGGCCTGCGAGAAACGTCCCGTGAGCACGGAGCAAATCGAGTTGCTGGCGGAGCGGGTGATTAGCGAATTGGAAAATGAGTTCGGGCGGGAAGTGCCCTCGATGAAGGTTGGCGAGCGGGTGATGGAACACCTGCGCAAGCTGGATGAAGTCGCGTACGTGAGGTTTGCCTCGGTGTATCGGCAATTTCGCGACGCGGAACAATTCATCGACGAGATCAAGCAGATGGGCAAATCATGATTCAATTGCAGGAAGGCGTCTTGTGGGTGGAGGCCGCCGATGGACGGCGGACGCCATTCGACGAGCAGCAATTGGCGCTGTCGATCCAGAAGGCGGCGGCGAGTGTCGGCCAGTGCGACTGGTGGCTGGCCGAATCCATTGCCGCGGCCGTGCACGCGTTTGGCAAGCAATCGCGCCGCGAGCCGGTCATAACGAGCCGGGAGATTTCGGAGATTGTGGCCGCGGTCCTGGCGACACTTGGCTATGACTGGATTTCCGAGGCGTACGACGGCGGTGTGAACCGCGTGGCGATCCACCTCAACGAGCTGGTGTGGCGGACCGACGCGGCATTTGAACTGGAGTTCTTCCGTCAGCTCGATCGCGCCTTGGGTGCGGCGACGGACCATGACCTGATCGCGATGCGGATCGACGGACTGCGCGCCTGCGTGATGCAATTGCGCGGGGCGCGACGATGGACGGCGGAATGCCGGCGGTTGGCGGAGGAAATCGTGGAGCATGTACGCGGACGCGTGGCCGGGATGCGCACGCCCGAGGCGGCGAGTTTGAAATTGGCGGTGATGGAGTAGGCGATATGGCGGACAACATTTTCTCCAAGATCGTGCGCAAGGAAATCCCGGCCAGGATCGTCTTTGAAGATGACCGTGTCCTGGCGTTTCGTGATATCGATCCCAAAGCGCCGATCCATATTCTGATCGTCCCCAAGAAAGACATCGCGCGCGTATCGGAGGCGGGCGCCGGGGATGAGCCGCTGTTGGGGCATTTATTGACCACCGCGGCGGAGATCGCCCGCAAGGAAGGGATCGACGAGAGCGGCTACCGGCTGGTGATCAACAAAGGCGCGCACGCGGGGGAGAGCGTTCCGCATCTTCATCTGCATCTGTTGGGCGGCCGGCAGATGAGCTGGCCGCCCGGTTGACCCCTCACCGCTCTGTGAACGGGCTCATTCTTTTCGAAGACGACCACCTGCTGGTCGTCAACAAACCGTCCGGCATCAACACACACAAGCCCGATCCATTTGCGCCGGACGGGATTCACGAGTGGCTGACCAAACGGGAAGCGCGCTGGCGGAATCTGTCGATCCTGCAACGGCTCGACAAGGACACATCGGGCGTGATGGTGTTCGGCAAAACGCGGGAAGCGAATCAATCACTCAGCCAACAATTCGAAAAGCACACGGTTGAGAAGGTGTATGTGCTCCTGAGCGCGGCACGGCCGACGCGGGTGAAGTTCTGGGAGAAATCGCCGAATTGTGTGACAGAATTTGAATTCATCCAGGCGCACGGCGATTACTTCCTCGTGCAAGCCAAGCCAGTGACGGGCAAGACGCACCAGATTCGGCGTCACGCGGCGAACGCCGGATTCCCGATCCTCGGAGACACGGAATACGGTGGCGCGACGGCGCCGCGGCTGATGCTGCATGCGTGCCGACTCAGCGTGACGCATCCCGCGACGGGAGATCGCACGACATTCGAGGCTTCAGTGCCGCGAGCGTTTGACGAGATTGATCCACTGGTGGCGGCGACGGAGTTTCGCGAGCTGCTATTTGACGGGGAACAAACGGCCGCGTTTCGGCTGGTGAGCGGGGAAGCGGACGGATGGCCGGATGTGGTGGTGGATTCGTATGACGACCACTTGCTCGTGCAGTGGCAGAGCCGGGAGGCGAGCGAGAAGGGGAACGAACTCATCCAGCGCTTGCAGGAAGAGTGCAGACCGCGGGCGATTTATACGCAGTTGACGACGAAACAGGAACGGACGCCGCCGCAGTTGGCTTCAGGGACGGCGATGGCGGACCGCGCGGTAATCTGCGAGAACGGAGTCGGCTTTTCGATCGGCTTTGGAGAAGGACTGGGGGCAGGGATTTTTCTCGATCAGCGTGAGAATCGTCGCCGGCTTCTGCGGATGCCGCTGACGGGCAGGACAGTGCTGAACACGTTCTCCTACACGTGCGCGTTTTCCGTGGTGGCGGCGAAAGCAGGCGCCGTGACGGCAAGCGTCGATCTCTCAAAGAATTACCTCGAATGGGGCCGTGAGAACTTTCGGCTGAACGGCATCGACCCGGCGGGACACGGTTTCATTTTTGGCGATGCCTTCGAATGGCTCAAGCGATTTGCCAAACGCGGGCAACGATGGGACGTGGTGATTGTCGATCCGCCGACATTTTCAACCACGAAGAAAGGGCGCGTGTTTCAGGCGGCGCGTGATTACGAAGAACTGGCGGCGCTGGCGATGCCGCTGGTGGCGCCCGGCGGCTGGCTGCTGTGTTCGACGAACCAGCGCACGCTTGCGGCGGAGGAGTTTGAAACGAGCATCCGGAAGGCGGCGAAGCGGTGCGGACGAACTATGGAATCGCTGGAGTTTGAGACGGTGCCGTTTGATTTCCGTTTGGCGCCGAAGGAACGGCCCTATTTGAAGACCTTCTGGGCGAAGCTGGCGTAGTGTAGTGGCTGGTCAGTTGCTCGAGTTGCGGGCCGAACTCGGTAGCGGCCCAGATTCCGCCGCCGGCGCCGGCCACGAAGACCATCGATTTTCCCACCGGAGAAAACGAGGTCGAGGTTACGTGCCCCGTCTCGCTGACCGTGGCGGAAACAAACGGGAACAGATGTTTGGAGATCGTCTCGGTAGGGGGCAGCTTGTTTATGTCGACGAACTCGTTGTTGCCGATCGCGGAGGAGGCGGACCTGGCGATGGCGTAGAGCGGCGCGAACAAACCGCGGAGATCGGCATAACTGTACGCCGAGGCGTTGGCGGGCATACGGCTCATGAATTGTTGGTACGTTGTGTTGCTGGCAAGGGTTGGTTTCGACTCGGCCGTCTGGGTGACCAACTCGCGCGCGTAATCGGGCGTGCCGGCCAGAATGAGAAACTGGCCTGTGGTGGTATATGTTGGGGCGAGCTGACCGGCGCCGACGCGAACGGTGCGAAGTGTGTGGCCGGCGACCACGCTTTCATCCCAGGGAGCCAGTTGGTCGTCGCCGAGGGCGGATTGTTTCAGGGCGTTCATCGCATTGTCGAGAGCGGGCCGGAGTGTGTCCTCGTGGGAGATTTCCGCGGCCAACGCGACATCCGGAAAGCGGGCACCCTCGCGCCACGTTGCGATGACCGCCGTCTCGGGCCCGATTCGCTGGAGAATGTCCTCCTGCATGTGGATGCCGTTGGTGCGAAGTCCCTGCTGGAATTGGGCGACGGATGACATGATGGAGGTGTTGCCGGATTGAGACAGGGCTTGCATGCTCTCCTCGTAAAATGCCGAGAGATTGGCGTTGTCGGCCGAATAGAACAGGGTGTCGGGAGATGTGAGCGCGATCGTTTTGCGGGTCACCGGCGGCGCCGGCGCGGGCGCGTTGTGGGAATAGGAGACGAAGGAGACGTCTTCCACGCCGCGGTCGACAAACTTCATGCTGAACGCGGAAGCATTCATGCCGCTGAGTTTCTGGAATGCGCCGGCTGTCTGCGGCGAAAAGGCCAGCAGGGGGCCGAACAGGTTGAGCACCTCTTCCACATTGGCATAGGCGAGAAACTCGTAGTCCCGGGAGGCATGTCGTTGGACATCGGTGAATCTCGGGCTCGTGGAAAGCCGTTTGAAGTCCACCGGGACCTGGCCGGTATAGGAAGCGATCAGGTCGCGCATGGTATCTTCGCCGAGCGTGAAAACGACGAGCGAATTGAAGAAGGCGTGGCAGATGGGCAGTTCGGGTGAGAGTTGCCACAGGGAGTACTTCACGCCGAGATAGCTGCGTTCCTCGAAATCGCCTTGCGGATTGGCCTTCTGGAGGGAAGCTTCGAGTTTGTACAGCCCGGCGATCGCCTGGATCTTTTTGTGGCCCACGTCTGCGCCGGCCACGAGGCCGACATTGAGCGACGGGAGAATGGTGATATGCGTGAGGCCGAGGAAGACTTCGCCCTGCGCGGTGTTCAGGAAGAAGTTGGCAAGCGCGGCATTACCGTTGTCCTGGCCCGGGTGTGAGGGATTCTCGCGGAGGAGGGTCAGCGGTTTGTTCAGGAATGCCTGGACTTCGGGCTCCTGCCAGAGAGCATAGAGTTCGGTTTTCGAGAAGTTGTCGCGAGACCTGGTGAAATCGGGGATGTCGAGGAACACGAGAGTGGAGTCCGGGAGCAGGTCGGCGGCGTGGGGCGCAGGTTTGGTGAACGTGGTGAAGACCAACGCCACGGTAACGATTGCCACCACCAGCAGGAAGACCAGGACGATTTTTTTCATTCGTGCACGCGCGCGATTGGCACCGAGTAACGACGGGCGGGGATGCTGACCCATAACGTGATGCGGGTCAAGGAAATCGTCACATGGATTTGACGTGCCAAACGGGAAGGAAACAGGTAGAATTATCCACATGGGATTTGTGAGGGTATGATTGCGAAGAGCAAGTCGCGGAATCCGAACGGCCGGATGCTTGTCGCGCTGTTGGCGGCAGGCTTCCTCGTTGCCGCGCGTGCCGTCGATGTCCGGGCTGTGATATTCGAGTCGACGGATGATCCCGGCTACAACACGAACGCGCCCTCAGGTTCCCTGACGAACAGCGGCTGGGAGTACGAAGGCGTTTGGGACACCACGCACCAGACTTTTCTCGGGAGGATTCCCCTGGGGAACTGGCTCGGCACACCCATTGCCCCGCGGTTCTTCATCAGCGCCGCGCACGTGGGCGGCACGACCAACGATGTGTTTGTGTTCAACGGGTTCACATACCATCCGATCGCGCAATACACCACACTCGACAGCGATCTGAGCATCTGGGAGGTTGCCGAGACGTTTCCGTACTACGCGCCGCTGTATACGGGATCGGGAGAAACGAATCGTCCCCTTGTCGTGTTCGGTCGCGGCACGGATCGGGGCGATCCCGTGATCGTGGATGAGCAAACAAACGGCTGGACGTGGGGCGATGTCAATTGGGAGGAACGCTGGGGCCAAAGCACCGTGAGTTCGGTGACGAATCTGGGCGAAGGCGTGGGGGATCTGTTGCGATGTGAATTTGAAGGCGACGCGGGTTCCAATGAATGCGCGCTGAGCTACGGCGATTCCGGGGGCGGACTGTTTATCGAAACCAATGGCGTCTGGGAGTTGGCCGGGATCAATTATTCCGCTGATGGACCATTCAGTTTCGACCCCGACGGGAGCAACTCGTTTGCGGCTTCGATGATCGATGCGCGGGGACTGTACGAGGAGATCGCGCCGGGTGAATGGGAGTTTCAGGATGCGACGAATCCAGTTCCGAGCGCGTTCTACAGCACGCGGATTTCGGCGAATTTGGATTGGATTCAAAGCGTGATCAACTTCACGCCGGGGTCGGACTTGCAGGTGGGCGGCGCCCGCATCGCCACCAATGGTTTCGAGATCGCGATTTCCACGGGGTCCAACCGCGTGTACTACGTCCAGAGCACGACGAACGCGATCGACGGCGCATGGTCGACGATTCTCTCGAATATACCGGGCACGGGCGGGATCGTCACCATAACCGACACGAATGCCGTGACATCGCGGCCGCGATTTTACCGGGTGGGTCTTTCCCAGTAGTCACGCCTCACCCGCAACCCAACAGCGCTCGTGCCGCGGAGCCGAAATACCCGGCTGACCTTGTGTCTCCCTGTTGATTCGCCTGGAGCAGCTATTTCACACCGGCCTGTATGACCGTGAACGCTTGTCCGGCCACCGTGATGGTGCCGGCGAGGACGTTGGTGGTCGAATTGGCCGGCACGGTGTAGGTGACGGCGCCTTTGCCAGTGCCGCTGGCGCCGGAGGTGATGGTGATGAACGAGTCCGTCGTGGAGGCGCTCCACTCGCAGTCGCTGAGATTGGGCGTCACCTTGATGGTGGCGCTGCCGCCGGTCGACTTCAGCTTGCCGCTCTTCGGGCTGAGTTTGAACGTGCAACCGCCGGCATCCTGATTGACGGTGTAGGTCTGGCCGGCGATGGTCATGGTCCCGGTTAGTGCCGTGGTGTTGGTGTTGCCGGGAATGGTGAATGCCACTTTGCCGCTGCCCGTGCCGCTGCTGCCCGATGTAATCGTGATGAACGGATCATTGCTGACGGCGGTCCATGAGCAGTCCGTCCCCTTGGTTTTGACACTGACGCTCTTCGAGCCTCCTTTGGCGGTGAGGGTGATACTCGTCTTGCTGCCGATGGAGTAGGTGCAGCCACCGCCTGAACTTGAGGTGCCGGATTCGGTGACAGTAAACGTCTGGTCGGCGATGGTCATGGTGCCAACCTGTTCGTTGCTGTTGGTGTTGGCGGCGACGGAGTAATGGACGGTGCCGTTACCCGAGCCGCTGCTGCCGGAGGTGATGGTGATGAAACTGTCATTATTGGTCGCTGACCACGCGCAGCCGTTGGAGGCGATGACGCTGACGGTGCTGGAGCCGCCGGACGCGGCAAAGGTGGCGTTGGTGGGGCTGATAGAATAGGTGCAGCTGGGGCCGATTGGGCGAAGCCCCATATCGAGCTTGAAGACGATCCCGTGGTTATGGGCTCCGCCCTGTTCGGTCACGCCGTAGAATTTACCGTCGGTGGCCTGTATCATGGGCGCGGTTATACTGTTGGCCCGCAGGCTTCCGTCCGTGCAGTTCCCACTGGAATTTGTGGTGCTGCAGAACGAGTGTAATGTGGTTAACGCGCCGTCCGGCGTCAACTGAAACACCGTGCCACCGCTGCCCGACCCACCCTCAGTGGTCAAGCCGTAAAAATTACTGTCGCTGCCGTAAACGAGAGCACCGGACGGATCGAATCCGTTGACACTGCACGAGCCCGCGTTGCAGAAGCTGTACAACGGAACCAAGGAGCCGCTGGGGAGTCCATCCATCGGCACCGCAAAAACCTCTCCGCCCGCAATAAGACCCTCCTGACTCGCCAGCCCTCCGTCACGCGTCGAACCGTAGAGATTGCCGCCGACTTCAATCGGCGAGGCCAGCGGCCCGGAGCCATCTGCGCAAGGGCTGACCGGGTTCGTGCTGGTACAAAAGCTGTAGAGGATTGTGAAGGTTCCTTCGGAAGTAAGTTGGTAAACGATTCCATCGTCCTCTGTCCCGGCAAAGTCGATCGTGCCGTAGAAGTTGCTGTCGCTGCCCTGGATCAACGGGGTGCTGGGCTGACGTCCGTCGATGCCGGCGCTGAAGCTGTAAAGAGTGCTCAACGTACCCTGCGGGGTGATTTCGAAGACGGTACCCCAGCCATTCGATCCGCCATATTGCGTGGTGCCGTAGAAATTGCCGTCGCTGGCCTGGGTCAGGGGAGTTTGCGGTTGATAGCCGTCCAGGCAGTCGTTGCTGGCGTCCGTGACGCTGCAAAAGCTGTACAGGACGGTGACTGTCCCTTGCGAAGTCAATTTGAAGACGGCGCCTTCATTGTTCGTGCCGCCGCGGAACGTCGTGCCGTAGAAGTCGCCATCGGCGGCCTGGATGATTCCGTTGGGAGCGCCGAGGTGGTTGGGACACTGCCCGCTATTGCAGAACGTGTACAGGACCGTCAGTGTTCCGGCGGGGGTGATTCGGAAGAACGTGCCGGCGCCGCCGTTGGTGCCGCCTCCATTTGCCGTGCCGTAGAGGTTGCCATCTCGGCCCGGTACCAGCCAATCCGGCCCGCTACCGTCGATGAGCGCAGTACCATTCGTCAGCGTGCCAAAACTGTAGAGCGTCGTGAATGTTTGCGCCCGTATCTGAGTTGATCCGATCGCCACCGCGAATGAGAGAAGTGCGACCGCCCATATAGCCTTTCGCATAACACAATCCCTCCAGCCAAGAGATGTTGTTGTTGCCGGGTCACCACCCCGGACCTGGGGCAATACTTACCATACCCGCGATTGGCCGGCAAGATCGAAATCCGGGAACGAGTCGACAGGCCGTGGCTCGAGCCACGAGACATCTGACCGGGCCGGGTGGGTCGCTTCCGGTTCCCAAAGGGATCTGGCCCGGCGTGGCGCGCGCGAATGAGTTGTTTGATCGTCCAGCGGAGCGGTCAGATGGCGGCCTCGGCGTGCTCCTCGGTGCGAATGCGAACGACCTGTTCCACCGGCAGGATGAAAACTTTCCCGTCGCCGATTTTTCCGGTTTGGGCGATGCGGATGATCGTGTTGACCGCGGCCTCGACTTTTTCATCCGGCAGGACGATCTCGAGTTTGGTTTTGGGGAGGAAATCGACGACGTACTCGCTGCCCCGGTAGATCTCCGTATGACCTTTCTGTCGGCCGAAACCTTTGACCTCGGTGACGGTCATGCCATGAACGCCGACTTCGCTCAGCGCTTCTTTGATCTCCTGGAGCTTGAAGGGTTTGACGACGGCTTCAATCTTCTTCATTTGTATCCAAACATTGGGCTGGGGGGTGAAATCCAGCGGGCTACATCCCGGACTCCGTGCTTGTGAATATTTTCACAAGCGCAACAGGTTTGTCAAAGCAATTATGCCGCGGCTTGTCGCGAACCGAACGGGCCCGAAGGAGGCGGGATGTCACGGCCAATCGCACCTCTTGACACGCGGCGGTGATGACCTATACTGCGATTCGCCATGGAATCTGACGACGAGCCTGGGGGACAGTGGGCCGCTCCGAGCGGCGGGTGTGCGCCTGCGGGCGTGAAACCTGAGATTGATTCCATGCATCGTAAGCGGGTGGAACCAGAACCCGACCCTCTATTATGCACTTCTGACGGACGTTTTCCGTCGGCGGGGCGCGGCTTGTGGTCGCGCGTACCGGACGCGGAGTGGAACGACTGGCGCTGGCAGTTGCGGAATCGCATCACCTCTGTGGAGGCGCTGGAAGCGTTGATGCCGCTGACGCCCGAGGAACGCCAGGGGGTTTCGCTGGCGGGCCGGCATCTGGCGATGGCGATCACGCCGTACTTCTTCAATCTCATCAACGTCGCCGATCCGAATTGTCCGATCCGTCGGCAGGTGATCCCGCGCGTGGAGGAGACGATTGCCGCGCCGTGGGAGATGAGCGATCCATGTGGCGAAGACGAACACATGCCGGTACCGGGGCTGGTGCATCGGTATCCCGACCGCGTGCTGTTTCTGGTCACGGACCGGTGCGCGACATACTGCCGGTATTGCACGCGGAGCCGGGTGGTCAGCGGGGTTGGCGAACAGCATTTGCGCACGGAATTTCCCGAGGCGATCCAATACATTCGCGAGCACCACGAAGTGCGCGACGTGTTGCTGAGCGGCGGCGACCCGCTGTTGTTCAGCGACGAACGCCTCGAACAGATTCTCAGCGAGTTGCGCGCGATCCAGCATGTGGAATTTCTCCGAATCGGGACACGGATCCCGATCTTTTTGCCGCAGCGAGTCACGCCGGAGTTGTGCGCGATGCTGCGGAAGTATCATCCGTTGTGGATGAGCATTCATTCGAATCACCCGAAAGAAGCGACGCACGAAGTCAGGGAGGCGTGCGGTCGGCTGGCAGATGCGGGGATTCCCTTGGGGAACCAGAGCGTGTTGTTGCGTGGGGTCAACGACGACGCCGCGGTGATGAAAGAGCTCATGCACAAACTGCTGATGATGCGGGTGCGGCCCTATTACATCTATCAGTGCGATCCGGTCAAGGGCACGCATCATCTGCGCACGAGTGTGCGCAAGGGCATCGAGATCATGGAGGCGCTGCGGGGACACACCACGGGATATGCCGTGCCGCAATATGTGATCGATGCGCCCGGGGGGGGCGGCAAAGTGCCGATCAGCCCCGAATACGTCCTGGCTCACGATAAGCAGCGAGTCATCATTCGTAATTACGAAGGTAAAGTGTTCGAGTACCCCGAGTTAACCGACGTAACGGCCCCGCTCAAGCCCGGGCCGGGTGTTCCTCCCGCGCCGCGCCAAACAGGTGTGGAAACTGCTGCAAGGAGTTGCCACACAACGGACAAGGGAAATGGACACCGTCGCCCGACGCTCGACTGAAGTACATTTTGGCCTGGCTTGGAACTGGCAGTTCGACCAGGATTTCGTCAGCCAGCTTGATCGCTCGTGCCTCAACGCCGGCTTGAGCTGTTACCTCGTTGGCCCGCACAATCTGCAGCAGACGTTCCTCGAAGCGCAGAATAGCGAGCGGAACTTCCGTTATTTTCTCGATCGCGCCAGCGACGAGGACGAACGCTTCCTGCGCTTCAACCAGTTGCTTCAGTCCAAGGGCACGAACTTCATCAATGCCCAGCACCATTATCGCCGGTCCATCGACAAGGCGAACATCCACGGCGAACTGCTCGCGCGCGGCCTGCAATTGCCGCTGACGATCATCCTGCCGCCGTATGAGTCCGAGCCGAATTTCGACGCGCGCCTGATCGAGCCGCTGGCCTCGCCGTTTGTGGTCAAGCCGGCGAAGGGCGGCGGCGGATCCGGCGTCGTTGTCGGGGCGACGCGGGCGGACGACGTGTCCCAGAGCCGCGCGAAGCTTCGCAACCAGAGGTTCCTCATTCAGCAGCGCATCAATCCGCAGATCCTCAACGGGCGGCGCGCCTGGTTCCGCGTGTATCACGTGTGCGGCGAAATCATCCCGTGCTGGTGGGATGACACGACGCATCGGTACGCGGTGGTGACGCCATCGGACCGGGCGGTGGTGAATGTCGATGAGCTGACGCGCATCGTGCGCATCATTGCCGACGTGTCGAAACTGGATTTCTTCAGCACCGAAATCGCGCTGGAACACGACGGGCGATATTTCGTGGTCGATTACGTCAACGACCCGTGCGACATGCGGCTCCAGAGCAAGTATTTCGACGGCGTGCCGGACACGATTGTCCGGATGGTCGTCCAGAGCATCACCGGCTACATCAAGAAGCAGTTTGCGCCGGCCGCCGAGCCGACCGACGAAGACGCCAAGTATTGGCCGTGAGAACGGCGGGGCCGTTCACTTCTTGACGATCAAGTGGATGGCGACGATCACGCCGAAGACCACGACGGCGCCGCGGAGGATGCGCGGGGATAGCCGCTGGGCGGTCTTCGCGCCGATGAATCCGCCGGCGATGGCGGCCAGCGCCATGGCGAGCACGATGCCGAGGATCACCGTTTTCTTGACGAGGAAATAGACGGCGGCGATGCCGTTGATGAGCATCGCGAGGAAATTCTTCATTCCATTGGCGGCCTGCAAATCTTCCGGCAGGAAAATCGCCATCGCGGCGAGCATGAGGATGCCGATTCCCGCGCCGAAATACCCGCCGTAGACGCCGATGGCGAACTGGCAGAGCCACAATGCCGCGGCGTGTTTCTTCGGGTGGGCGTCGGCGCGTTGGGCCATCCAGCGGCCGATGGGTTCGTTGAGCGTCAACAATGCACAGGCCAGCAAGATGAGGTAAGGTACGATGTAACGGAAGATCGTCTCGGGTGTGTTCAGCAGGAGCACGGCGCCGGTCAACCCGCCGAGCAATGACGGGACGGCGAGAATCCAGACGCGTTGGCGATTGTTGCGGAGGTGTGCGCGGTACGCCCACGAACTGGTGAGCGAGCCCGGCCAGATCGCGACGGTGCTGGTGGCGTTGGCGGCGATGGAGCTGAGGCCGTCGTAGAGCAGGGCGGGGAATGTCAGGAGCGTGCCGCCGCCGGCGACGGCGTTGACGAAGCCGGCGCCGAATGCGGCGATGATGCTGATCCAGTACAGTTGCATGTACGATTGGTTGCGGAACATAGCAAAATTCTGTTAGCGTCACAAACATGCCATCAGTCATTTTGAAAAAGGGTCGGGAACATCGCCTTTACTCCGGGCATTGCTGGGTGTACGCGGGCGAGATCGCGAAGATCACCGGCGACGCGAAAGACGGCGACGCGGTGGACATTCGCGACTACAAGGAGCGGTTCTTCGGGCGTGGCCTGCTCAACACGCACTCGCAAATCACCGTCCGCCGGTTCACGACGGAGAAAGAGGAGATCGACAGGGCCTTCCTGGGGCGGCGCATTCAGGCGGCGCTGGAATACCGGCGGGAAAACACGCTGGTGGCCGGCACGGAGGCGTTTCGGTTGGTGTCGTCGGAGAGCGACCAGGTGCCCGGGTTGATCGTCGATCAGTATGGCGACCATGTGGTCGTGCAGGCGCTGACGCTGGGGATCGATCAGCGGAAGAAACAGATTGTGGAGATTTTGCAGGAGTTGGTCGAACCGAAGGCGATTGTCGAGCGCAGCGATGTGCCGAGCCGGAAGCTGGAAGGGTTGGAGGAAACCAAGGGCGTGCTGTTCGGCGAGACGGATGCGATTGTTCGGGTGCAATTCAATCAGTTCTCCATCGAAGTGAATCTGCTCGAAGACCAGAAGACGGGTTTCTTTCTCGACCAGCGCGACAACTACGCCGCGGTGGAGAGCCATTGCGCCGGGAAACGTGTGCTGGATTGTTTCGCGTATCACGGCGGGTTCGCGCTGGCGGCGGCGGTCGGCGATGCGAAGAGCGTCGAGGCGGTGGAAATCTCCGACCAGGCCGTGGAACGGGCGCGGAAGAACGCGGAGCTGAACGGGCTGACGGGCCGGATCGAGTTTGTGTGCGCGAATGCGTTCGATGTGTTGAAGAAATATGACGTGGAGAAGCGCGAATACGACGTGATCGTGCTCGATCCGCCGTCGTTCACGCGGACGAAGCAGAACGTGGCGGATGCGCTGCGCGGGTACAAGGAGATCAATTTGCGGGCGCTGAAGATGTTGCGGCCGGGCGGATTGCTGGCGACGTTCACCTGCTCGCACCACATCGACGCGGAATTATTCAAATCGGTGGTGCTCGATGCGGCGGCGGACGCGAAGAAGACGTTGCGGCTGGTGCGGGTGCTGACGCAGTCGCCCGATCACCCGATTTTGCCGGCGGTGCCGGAGACGGAGTATCTGCGGGGATTATTGCTGGAGGTGATGTGATGGAGGCGAGACTGGAAGAGCTGAAGGCACGGCTGGCGGAGGTGGATGATTTGTCGCGGGCGGGGGCCGTGTTGGGTTGGGACCAGATGACGTACATGCCGCCGGGCGGGGCCGAGGCGCGCGGTCGGCAGTTGGCGACGCTGGGGCGATTGGCGCATGAGAAATTTACGGACGCGCGGATCGGGGAGCTGCTGGACGAGTTGAGGCCGGTCGGAGAATCGATGCCATACGATTCCGATGAGGCGGCGTTGATCCGGCTGACGCGGCGCGATTACGAGCGGGCGGTGAAAGTGCCGTCGGCGTTCGTGGCGAAATTCAGCGCGCACCAGGCGGCGAGCTACGAGGTGTGGGGGAAAGCGCGGCCGGTGAACGATTTCAAGGCCGTCCAGCCGATGCTGGAAAAGACACTCGAATACAGCCGCGAACTGGCGAATTTTTTCCCGGGTTATGAACACATTGCCGATCCGTTGATTGATTACGCCGATTACGGGATGAAGGCGGCGACGGTGAGCGCGCTGTTTGCGGAATTGCGGGACGACCTGGTGCCGATTGTGAAGGCGATTACCGAGCAGCCCGTGGCGGACGATTCGTGTTTGCGCGAGACGTTTCCCGAAGCGCAACAGCTCGTGTTTGGCCGGGACGTGGTGAAGCGGCTCGGATACGATTTCGAGCGGGGGCATCAGGACAAGACGCGGCATCCGTTCTGCACGACGTTTTCGATTGGCGACGTGCGGATCACGACGCGGGTGAACGAACACGATTTGAGCGATGCGTTGTTCAGCACGATCCACGAGTCGGGGCACGCGATGTACGAGCAGGGGATTCGTGCCGAACTGGAAGGCACGCCGCTGGCGCACGGGACATCGGCGGGCGTGCATGAGAGTCAGTCGCGATTGTGGGAGAATATTGTCGGGCGCGGGCGCGGGTTCTGGGAATTTTTCTATCCGAAGCTGCAACAGGTGTTCCCGTTGCAACTCGATGATGTGCCGATTGAGGAATTTTACCGGGCGATCAACAAGGTCGAGCGGTCATTGATTCGGACCGATGCGGATGAAGTGACGTACAATTTGCACGTGATGATCCGGTTCGATCTGGAATTGCAGTTGTTGGAAGGGAAACTCGACGTGAAGGATTTGCCCGAGGTGTGGCGGGCGCGGTACCAGAGCGATCTGGGGATTGCGTCGCCGGATGATAAGGATGGCGTGTTACAGGATGTGCATTGGTACGCTGGACAAATCGGTGGTGTGTTTCAGGGTTACACGCTTGGCAATATTCTCAGTGCACAGTTTTATGAGGCGGCGACGAAGGCGCACCCCGAGATTCCCAAGCAGATTCCGCAAGGCGAATTCGGCACGCTGCACGGTTGGCTGAAGGAGCACATTTATCAGCACGGCAGCAAGTTCACCGCGAACGACATCGTGAAGCGCGCGACCGGGCAAGAGCTCACGATTGAGCCGTACATTCGGTATTTGAAGGCGAAGTATGGAGAGGTGTATAACCTCGCCTAGAGGTTTCGGCGCGCGAATGGAAGGAAAACAAAGATCGTATTTTTCGCGGCGTTGTAGTAGCTTGAGAGCGTTATGGTGCTTCGTTCCAGAGCAGTGTGCGGGGCTCTACTAATGGCCGTTGCGGTTTCGCTCTTGTGGTGCTGTTGGGGCGATTGGCGATATATCGACCAACCCTATCCAATTGGCGATGGCTACACGAAGTATCGTCGTGCTTCCGAGGTGTGGGCCATTCTTGCCGCGGTACTATTCTTGACCGCTACGTCCGGTACAATGCTCTGGACCGCACTGCAGGGCCGCCCAATGCGACTTAGCTCGCGAGTCCAAATACTTGTCATAATGGGCTTGGTTACTTTGTGGCTCGCGTGTTTGGTTGCCGCCTTCACTTTTGTGAATGAGGTAGACGCGCTCGCGCCCGCAATTCTGTTAATGATAGGGCTTTGCCCAGTTTGCATACTTGTCTTGTTGGCCAGACTTCGACGCAAGGCAAAGGCCTAATGTCGAGCGCTTGGGCTTTACTTCGGCCCAGGCACGTAGGACTTCAGCGCGCGGGTGTTTTCGGCGAGGGGAGTAAGGGTGTAGAAGCCGAGGGAGGCGGGGATCAACAAGAACTCGCCGATGTTGAGGCGGTCTTCCTTGCCGTCGGGGGTCAGGATACCGAGCTGGCCGGAGATGCAGGTGAGGATGTGGAAGGTTGAGCCGTCGGTGCGATCGGGCCAGGCGTTGGTCAGGTCGAGGCGATGGACGTGGAAGTACTCGCATTCGACGAGGCGCCAGAGACCGTTGACGCCTTTCTGTTCGACCATGGCCCGCTGCTTCTTCGGTTCGAAATCCTTGAAGTCGATACAGACGAGCGATTCCTTGACGTGAAGCTGGCGGGGTTTGCCGTCGAGGCCGACGCGACCCCAATCGTAGACGCGATAGGTGGTGTCGGAGTTCTGCTGGATCTCGACGAGCACGACGCCGGCGTCGATGGCGTGGATTCGGCCGGACGGGACGAAGAACACGTCGCCCGGCATCACGGGAAATCGGTACAGCATATCCTCGATGGGCTTGACGTCTTTCTGGCCTTCGAGCGCGCGCATGAAATCCGCGCCGCTGACGCCTTTGCGGAGGCCGGCGATAAGATGGGCGTCAGGGTCGGTTTCCAGCACGTACCACATTTCGGTTTTGGGTTCGCCCTTGAGTTTTGCGGCGAGGGCGGGGGGCGGATGAACCTGGAGCGAGAGACGTTCGCGCGCATCGAGAAGTTTGACGAGCAGAGGGAAACGGGGAAGAGCCGTTGGGGCAACAGATGGCGCGGGAGTCTTTGAAGATGCGGAATCGGCCGGATTCGGCGCGTTCGGAGAACGCGCCCTACCAACGTCCGCGACACAATTGGTTCCCAGCAACTGTATGCCGTGGGTTTCGATTTGCTGGCGGAGAGTCTTGCCTTTATCGTGTCCATTGGCGACGACGGACTGGACGTCATCGCGGTCGCTGATCTCCCAGGATTCGCCGATGTGTTTGCCCGGCGGCACAGATTTTCCGTAGTGTTCGAGCGCGTTGCCGCCCCAAACGCGTTCGATCAAAGCGGGCGTAAATTTGTACGGGTAAAGCATCTTTGAGCCTTGCAGTTTGCTGGGCTTTTGGTTAGAGTGCGCAACCGCAAGGAGGATTTGCAACATTTTTCTATGGGGAAGGACTCGAAACACTCGGGCGGTCGGGAGATTTGGGCCGTTGTTCTGGTTGTGCTGTCGTTGCTGCTGTTGCTGAGCCTGATTTCCTACGATCCATTTGACGTCGGGGCGATTTCCGCGAGCGATCATCGGCCGGCGGCGAATTTCATCGGACCCGTTGGCGCATGGATTGCGTTTGGGACATTTCAGGCGTTCGGGCTGGCGGCGTACGGATTGATGGCGGTGCTGGCGGTGATCGGCGCGACGTTGTTGCTCGGGCACGAAGTGCCGTGGCGCGGGAAGATTGGCGCGGGGGCGCTGTTGCTGGTGGCGTTGAGCGCGCTGCTGCATGTGGCGGGGCTGGTACGCGCGCAACGCTTATTGAATCTTCCGGGTAGCGCGGGCGGTTTCCTCGGATTGATCGTGGGCGGATTTTTCCAACGGCTGGTGGGCAAGCCCGGCACGGTGATCATTTTCGGCGGTTGCTACGTCATTTCCCTGATCCTGCTCATCAATTTCCGGCCGAGTTACTGGGTGGCGCTGACGGTGGGCGCGGCGACGGATTTCTGGGGGCGCAAACACAAACGCAAACCCGGATCGAGTGTTGAGGACGAATTGCGCGATCGGGAACGCGAGTTAACGATCAAGGAATTTCAGACTGACCGCGAACTGGCGCGTTCGGAGAAGGAAGCGCGGAAGCTGGCGGCCGGCAAGTCGAACGGCGACGAAGAAGCGGCGAAGAAGAGCCGGCCCGAGCCGAAGTTTGAGGATTACACCGTGCCGCGACCGAACGGCGGAGCGGACAAGAAGAAATCGGGCGAAGAAGCCGGGCCGTCGCTGGTGGAGAAGATTGCCGACAAGCTCAAGCCGAAGAAGGATGCGGGGGAACCTGCCACGGCAGCGGCAGCGGCTGCGGAGGAAGCCGAAGCGGCGGGTGCGGTGCCATCGGCGCCAAGACCGCCGAAGAAGGCGGCGCCAGCGGCTCCGACCGTATTGGGGAGCGTCAGCGCGGCGTCGGGCGAAGAATACCTGCTGCCCACGCTGGATTGCCTGGAACAGCCGCCATCGCCGGGCAAGCGCGATGTCATGGACGACCTCAAGACGAGCGCGCGAGTGTTGCGGGAGACGCTGCAGGAATTTGGGATTGAAGTGGAATCGGGCGACGTGACCAAGGGACCGACGGTGACGCTGTTCGAGTTGTATCCCGCGGCGGGCGTACGCGTGGAGAAAATTTCGTCGTTGTCGAACAACGTGGCAATGACGATGCGGGCGGAGAAAGTGCGCATCCTGGCGCCGGTGCCGGGCAAGGGGACGGTCGGGATTGAAGTGCCGAACACGTCGCGGACGACGGTGTACCTGCGCGACATGCTGGAATCGGACGAGTGGCGGAATTCCGGCTGCACGATCCCGGTGGCGTTGGGGCGCGATGTAAAGGGCAATCCGATCATTGGCGACCTGGCGAACATGCCGCATTTGCTGATCGCGGGCGCGACGGGCTCGGGCAAGACGGTATGCGTCAACGCGATTCTCGCGTCGCTGCTGTATCGATTCACGGCGGAAGATTTGCGGCTGGTGTTGATCGACCCGAAGATGGTCGAGATGCAGCACTACAATGCGTTGCCGCATCTGATCGTACCTGTGGTGACCGAGGCGAAGAAAGTGCCGTTGGCGCTCGGGTGGGTGATCCGCGAGATGGAGAAGCGGTTCCAGATTTTCGCCAAGAGCGGCGTGCGGAACATCTCGTCGTTCAATTCGCGGCCGAGGAAGTCGGCGGGGCCGGAGGTTGTCGCGGTGGAGGAGGACGAAGAGCCGACGCACGAGAAGCCCGAGTACACGACCAACGCGAAGCCGACGCCACCGAAGGCGGAGCAGGAATTGTTGAAGATCGAGGTGCCGCGCGATTTCGAGCTGATCATTCCCGACAAACTGCCGTACGTTGTGGTGGTGTGCGACGAGCTGGCGGATTTGATGACGACCGTGGGCAAGGACGTGGAGATGGCGATTTCGCGGCTGACGGCGCTCGGGCGCGCGGCGGGGATACATCTGGTGATCGCGACGCAACGGCCCAGCGTGAACGTCGTGACGGGCGTGATCAAGGCGAATATCCCGGCGCGGATCGCGTTTCAAGTCGCGTCGATGCAGGATTCGCGGGTGATTTTGGACAGCCAGGGCGCGGAGAAATTGCTGGGGAAGGGCGACATGCTGTACGAGCCCGGGTCGGGCAAGGCCGTGCGCGCGCAGGGCGTGCTGGTGCTCGACAAGGAGATTACGCGGATTGTGGATTTCATCGGGGCGCATGCCAAGCCGCGGTTCGAGAAGGAACTGGAGCAGAAGCTCAAGCGGAACGTCAATTTGCCCGATGGTGACGCGAGCGAGGAAGACGAGGAACTCGTTGAGCAATGCATTGAGGTGATTCGGCAGACCAATCGGGCCAGCGTGTCGGTGCTGCAACGGCGGTTACGGATTGGTTATACGCGCGCGGCGCGGATTATGGATCTGCTGGAGGAACGCGGCGTGGTGGGCCCGAGCAAGGGCGCCGAGCCGCGGGAGATTCTGATGGATTTGGACGAGCAGATGCCGGCGGAGAAGTAGGGGCACGGACAGAATTCAGAAGTCAGGAGACAGAAGTTGGGGCGGCGTGATTATCGTGGCAGGTCAAGGAGGGGGCCACGCTTGATTTCTTCGGCGACGGGATCGGGGACGCGTTCGTAGCGTCCAGTGGGGCCAAAGTCGGCAGACATCTGCTTGTCCCACTCGTCATCCTCCCAGCCGTTGAACCATTTGGCCAACTGACTACGCTCAGATAGGGACAGCTTTTCGATTGCCGCTTGGATTTCTTCCACCTTGCTCACGGCAGTGGCTTAACTGAACCAGAGGTGTGTTTCAAGGAGCAAAGGGGCCGAGCTAGGAGCAAAACAGGAGCGCGGCTCACCGGTGGGGTCGCCCTCCAAGGACTTCGGTTTGTAGAGCAGGCTGGTGTCGCGTCATCGAATATGGTAGGATGGCGGGCGTGAGAATGGATGGCATTGGGGTTGGAATTGGCAGCGGGGCGGGTGCCGAGGGAGTCTGTTCGGACCGCGAAAGAGTTTCGCGGCTACAAAGCCGAGCGCGGGGGGACACAGGCCCCTATATGTTTTTTACGAAACGAACCCGAGGAGTGTTCGGGCAAAAGTTGCTGCGCAATTATCTGCACAGAATGCAGTTACAGAGTATCACGAGCAATAAATACTTGACATTATAACATCAAAAACGAACCCGAGAAGCCACAAAACGAACCTGAGAAATGGCCGAACGAACCCGAGAATTTCGGGAACGAACCCGAGAAATGAGGGGTAGGGTCGAGCGGTAACCACACCGAAGGCAATTCTGGGTGGGTGCGACGACGGAGCAAGAGCAGGAGTAAGAGAAATGATGGAATCGATAGGCGAGAATCTGCGAGAGGCGAGGCACCACAAGAAGGTGTCGCTGGAGGACGCGTCGCGGGCGACGCGGATCAAGATCGATATTCTTGAGCAACTCGAATCGGACGAATTCGATCGGTTGGCGGCGCCGACATACACGAAGGGATTTCTGAAATTGTACGCGGAGTATCTGGGGCTCGATGCGCCGTCGATTGTGGCGGCGTATTTGCGGAGCCAGGGGGGGCTGCGGCGTCAGGGGCTGCACGTGGAGACGGAGAAAGCGATTCGCGCGCGGAAGCAGCGGGAGCTGCAGTTGCCGCTGAAGAGCGTGGGGTTGGCGGTGCTTGGGGTGACGGTAGCGGTGCTGGCGGTGGTGTTGGCGAAAGCGTTGTTGTCGCGGCATCACTCGGCGGCGACGCCGGTGCAAGCGCAGGCGGCGCAGGCGCCCGCAATTGTGTCGGCGAAGGAAGCGGCGATGGCGGCTTCACAGCCGGGCGTGCCGCGAGCGGATTTTGATGCGTATTACCAACCGAAACCGAGACCGTCGATGGAATTGTCCGAGCCTGCCGCAACGAAGTAGCGCGCCACCTTCATGAGTTCCTCAGACGTCATCAAAGTCGGGTTTGTGAGTCTCGGCTGCGCGAAGAACCTCGTCGACAGCGAAGTCATGCTGGGATCGCTGTTGCGCGACGGGATGCAGGTGACGCAGAACGCGCAGGAAGCAGACGTGGTGATCGTCAACACGTGCGGGTTTATCGAGGGATCCAAACGGGAGTCCATCGACGCGATTCTGAAAGCCAACGAACTGCGCGAGACGGGGAACTGCAAAGCGCTGATCATGGCGGGGTGCCTGACGCAGCGTTATCCGAAGGATTTGCAGAAGGAATTGCCGGAGGTCGATGCGATTGTCGGGTTAAACGAGGTGCCGCGGATCGGGGAGATCGTGCGGGACGTGCTGACGAAGAACGGGCACACGGCACCACGATTATTCTGGTCGGGACCGGCGAAGTACGTGCCGGATTACGCGGCGCCGCGGTTCCGATTGACGCCGCAACATTACGCATATGTGAAGATCGCCGAAGGGTGCAATCATCCGTGCACGTTTTGCAGCATCCCGCGGATTCGCGGGAAGCATCGGAGTCGGGCGATGGCCGACGTGGTGGCGGAGGTGCGCGGGCTGGTGGGCGCGGGCGTGCGGGAGATCAATTTGATTTCGCAGGACACGACATTTTACGGGAAGGACCTCGACCCGAGCGCGCCGGGGCCGTTGGATGGGAAGGGAATGTTGTGCGAGCTGTTGCGGGAGATCGAGGCGATCGAGGGCGATTTCTGGGTGCGGCTGCTCTACACGCATCCGTACCACTGGAACGATGAGTTGATCGAGACGATTGCGGCGTGCGGGAAGGTTTGTCGGTACGTGGACATGCCGCTGCAGCATATCAATGATGAGATGCTGAAGCAGATGCGGCGGGAGACGAGCGGGAAGTATATCCGCGATCTCGTCAGACGAATTCGAGCGGGGATACCGGGGATTGCGTTGCGGACGACGTTTATTGTGGGTTTTCCCGGCGAGACGGACGAGCAATTTGAGGAGCTGCTGGAATTTATTGAGGAGACGAAATTCGAGCGGCTGGGGATGTTTCAGTATTCGCAGGAGGACCACACGCCGGCGGGCGGGATGACGGCGCAGCTTTCAGCGAAAGAGAAGAAGAAGCGGTATGGTCGGGCGATGGCGTTGCAGCAGAAGGTATCGCGGGAGGTGCAACGGGGGTTTGTCGGGAAGACGTTGCGGGCGCTGATCGAGGAACGGGCGGATGGCGATGGCGGATTTGTGGCTCGGTCGCATGCCGACGCGCCGGAGATTGACGGCAGCGTGCGGGTGACGGGCGCGGCGAAGGTTGGCGAATTTGCGCGGGTGCGGATTACGGGAGCCAGCGAATATGATCTTACCGGCGAGACATTGCCCGATGCCAGCGTTGGAGATTCTTGAGCGGCGGCAGCTTCGTTTTGCCGCAGTAGAGAAAATTGCCGAGGATGCCGTACAGGTCGTAGTCGACGAACAGCGGCTTCGCGCCGACGAGGAACTCGGAGGAGGCGAGCATGTTGTCCATCGGCGCGAGCGTGTCGGCGAACTGGCGGATCATTTTGGCACGGTCATGGGTCCATTGCGCGACGCAACCCTTGCCGAATTTGCGTTCCTTGAACCGGGTGAGCATGACGCGCTCGACGAGCGGGAGCGTGGGGATCACGTAGCTGTCGTCGATTTTGAAGGCGATGCTCTCGAGATCGTTTTCGATGTAGCGGGCGAGGATGGCCTGGATGCCTTCCTTGTCGACCGGGAAAAGTCCGAGCGTGAATTTGCGGTCGATGTGGCGGGCGACCTCCTGGCCGAAGTCGGTGAAGTCGGCGATGGCGGTGCGGCCGTCGATGAGGCACGGGACCGTGTAGGCGCGTCCGTGTGTGGCGCGGATGACGTCGTCGCGCATGTGGGAGCGGACGTTTGTGACGCGGTAGGGGATTTGGTGTTCGTCGAGAATGCGGCGGATGCTGATGCAGAACGGCGACCAGGGAAATTGGATGAGCGTGATCATTTGTGTTGGGTGTGTCCCTCCAGAAGTTCCACCGCGTGCGGGATGGCGTCGGCGACGAACTCGAGGCACTCGACGGCGCCTTTCGGGCTGCCGGGCAAGCAGATGACGAGCGATTTGCCGACGACGGCGGCGAGGCTGCGGGAGAGAATGGCATTCGGGAAGCGTTCGAAACTTTTCAGGCGCATGACCTCGCCGAAACCGGGAAGTTCTTTTGAAGCGATGGCGCGGATGGCTTCGGGCGTGACGTCGCGTTCGGCGATGCCGGTGCCACCGGTCAGGAGAACGAGCGAGCAGGCGCAGGCCAACTCCCGTGTTTTGTCGCCGATGAGAGATTCTTCGTCCGGAACGACGGCTTGTACGGTGACCGACCAACCGCGCTTCTCGCAGAATTGCATGAGCGCCGGGCCGCTTTTGTCTTCGTATTCGTCGCGGAAGACGCGGTCGCTGACGATCATGATGCCGACGGAGATCATCGCTTGAGCTTGCTCACGAGTTTGATTTCGCCGATGACCATGGATTTGTCCACGGCCTTGCACATGTCGTATATCGTGAGAGCGGCAACGGCGACGGCGGTGAGAGCTTCCATTTCGACGCCGGTTTGGGCGGCGATTTTGGCCGTGGCGGTGATATCGATGCAGTTGCGTTTCGGTTGGAGCGTGACATCGACGTGGCTCAGGTTGAGCGGGTGGCAAAGGGGGATCAACTCGGCGGTGCGTTTGGCGGCCTGGATGCCGGCGATGCGGGCGGTGTTGAGCACATCGCCCTTGGCGATCTGGTGTTTGGCGATGAGAGCGAGCGTGGCGCGTTTCAACAAGATCGAACCGTGCGCGACGGCTTCGCGAAACTGGACGGGTTTGGCCGAGACATCGACCATTCGCGCGCGGCCACGGTTGTCGATGTGGGAGAGTGTCTTCATCCGCCGATGGCGATCATTTTGCGGCCGGGCATGTAGTTGTTGCGGAACTCGTGCTCGTCGGGTTTGTTGCGAATCGTTTGGACGAACACCTCGCGCAGTTGGGCGTCGGTGCTGTCGGAGGCGCGGAGAACATGTTTGAGATCGTACTCGAGATGCGCGCCGAGACAGGGGCGCAGCTTGCCATCCGCGGTGAGGCGGACCTTGTTGCACGTGTCGCAGAAGTGCAGATTCGTCATCGCGCCGATAAAGCCGAGGCGGACGGGCTGGCCGTTGCGGTTCCGCAAGCCGCGCGCTTCATAATACAACGCCGGGCCGTTGCCGCGGATCTCGCGGGGCGGCTCGGGAAGCGGGACGAGATCGTGGCGTTTCTCGATGCGACGGCGGATCTGGCCGACGGAAATGAAATTGTCGTCGGTGAGCACCTCGCTGGTGCTGACGGGCATCAGTTCGATAAAGCGGAGCGTGACAGATTTCTCGCGGGCGAAGTCGATCAGGTTGAACACCTCGTCGTCGTTGCGTCCCTTGATGAGGACCATGTTGAGTTTCACCTGGGGGAATCCTGCTTCGATGGCGGCGTCGAGGCCGGCGAGCGCGTCGGGGAGACTGCCGTTGCCGCTCAACTCGCGGTATCTGTCGGCGTCGAGCGTATCGAGGGAGATGTTGACCTTGCTCACGCCATTGGCGCGGAGCTGGCGGGCGAGGGGAGCGAGCAGGGTGGCGTTGGTGCTGAGGCCGATGTCGGTGACGCCGGGCAGCTTGTTGAGTGTGCCGATGAACTCGGTGACGTTCTTGCGCACGAGTGGTTCGCCTCCCGTGATGCGGAATTTCGTCACACCGAGGGAGGTGGCGACGCGAGCGACGCGGAGGATCTCCTCGTAGGTGAGGATCTGGCCTTTGGGGAGCCACTCGACGGCGACGTCGTGGGGGAGGCAATAGGCGCACCGCTCGTTACAGCGATCCGTCACGGAAATCCGCATGTAGGTTACGATGTGCACGCCAGCGACATACAATACGGGCTTGCGGGGTGGTCGGCAAGTCTGGACGGGCAAACTGAATGATTTTAGTATGGTGAGTATGATGCGGCGAAACCATCTGATGGTTATGCTCGGGGTAGTCGCGGCGAGTTGCGCGACCGATCCCTATTCCCAAATCGAGACGGCCACGCCGTCGTTGACGCCGGCGCAGGTGGCGGAGCTGCAGAAGACCGCGAAAACGACGGAAGAGCTGGGCATACGGACGGAACTGGTTGGGGAAACCACGGCGTTTCGCGATGTGAATGTCATTGATGCCGCTGAAAACGTGACCGTGCCGCTGGTGGAGATTCCGACGGATCAACCGCGGCAGGCGGGGGGACGGTATCGCGCGCCGGTGATCCTGGCGACGGTGAACGGGAAGGCGGACGTGCCGGTGGTGTTGGACAGCGGCAGCAGCATGAACCTGTTCGGTTACACGCTGGCGCGAAGTGTCGGCATACCGCTTGTCGCGGGGCTCAAGCCGATCACGGGTCGGGGGATTGGCGGATCGGTGGACAACTACGGGGCGATTGTGCCGGAGATGCGAATCGGGTCGATGTCGTTTCAGCGGATGATGGCACTGGTGGGGCCCGACGAGCAGGTGTTGAACATGACGCACAATTTCGGAGGCAACAAGGAGGTGATGATCCTTGGGGTGGGCGCGTTGCGTGAACTTTCCTACCTGACCATTGATACTCTTCGCGGCAACGTCATCTTTGGCGCGCGCGAGGGGTATCTGCCCGACGACGCGCTGAAGTTCATGACCACCGCGCCGCTGCGCTGGATCGGACGGCTGCCTGCGGTTGATATGTCCGTGGACACTCACGAAGCGGTGACCAGCATTCTCGACACGGGAGGCGACTATGGGATGCTGTTGCCGCGTGAGCGCGCCAGCGAATGGGGATACTGGAGTCCGGGGAAAGGGCCGCTGAGCATTCCGGGTGGCGTGGGCGGGGCCTCGCTGGCCACGACGTATCAGGTGCGGGTGGCGAAGGTTGGAGGCGCGACGTTTGCGCGCGTGCCCGGACGGACCGGGCTGATCGGGCCCGAAGTCGGCGGCGGGAACGTATTTCTGGGGGACGTGGTGTTGCGGCGGTACCGGGTGACGTTTGATTTCAAGCGGAACGTCCTATGGCTGGAACGTTGAAAGTGAGCGGACGTGGTCTATAGTTGACGGCTTATCATGAATGCCAGGAAACCGCGGGTATGTGTCGGCATGAGCGGGGGTGTGGACTCCAGCGTGGCGGCGTATCTTCTGAAGAAGGAAGGGTACGACGTGATCGGGCTGACGTTTCGCGGCTGGCCGCAGGATTGTCGGTCGATCGAGGATGACAAATGCTGCGGGCCGCAGGCGGTGGCGGACGCGCGGATGGTGGCACACTCGCTGGATATCCCGTATTACGTGATCGACGAGATCGACACATTTCGACGCGAGGTGATGGATTATTTTGCCGCGGAATACCAGCGGGGCCGGACGCCGAACCCGTGCGTGATTTGCAACGAAAAGGTGAAGTTCGGTTCGCTGCTGCGGAAGGCGCGGGCGCTGGGTGCAGAGCGGATTGCGACGGGGCATTACGCGAGGATTTGCCGAGCGGATGGGAGCGGCAGTGGGCGCGAAGCCGGTGGCGAAAACGGTAACGGGAGACGCTACGAACTACGCAAGGGTCGCGATCCAAAGAAGGACCAGACCTATTTTCTATTTTCGCTCGGCCAGGAGCAACTCGCACGGGTGATGTTTCCGATCGGGAACATGACGAAGGGCGAGACGCGGGCGATTGCCAAAGAGATCGGGTTGAAGACATATGGCAAAGAGGAGAGCCAGGAAGTGTGTTTCGTGCCCGAGAACGATTACCGTCGGTTTCTCCGGGAGAGCGCCAATATGCCGGATCGGAAGGGAGAGATTGTCACCCGCGAGGGGCGAGTGCTGGGGCATCACAACGGCATCCACAACTTCACCATTGGGCAGCGCGAAGGACTCAATTTGGGCGGTCTGCCGCGGCCGCTGTACGTGATCGAACTGGAGGCATCGAGCAATCGCGTCATTGTGGGAGCCGCGGAAGAGTTGTTGCGGAACGAGTTCGAAGTCGCAAATTGCGTTTGGCACGTGGCGGAGACTGGAAAGCCGATTGACGTGGTGGTCAAACCGCGCCATCAGCATCCGGGGTGTCGCGCGGTGGTCGAGCGAGAGGACGGCGGACGCGCGAAGGTGAGGCTGTCAGAACCGCAGCGCGCGATCACGCCGGGACAGGCAGCGGTGTTTTATCAAGACGATCTGGTTGTTGGAGGTGGATGGATTTCGTAACACAATCCGGCAGGTTTGTTTCCCGTTTGACCGGAGCGAGTGAGTTCGGCATGATGCGCGCCATGAGGCCCTTTCCCTTCTCCAAGACCGTGCGACAACTGCTACCAATGACCTTGTGCGCCAGTGGACTGCTTCTTCTCTCCGGGCCGGCGCGAGCGGTGACGCTCACGTTGTGGACGAACAACATCGTCATGCCAGAGAATCGGACATTTCAGATGCCGATCACGGCATCGGATCCCGACGGTCAGCCGTTGAGGTTTGCCGTTGCGACGAGCAACAAGAAACTGACGGGGGCGTTCGCGTCGAGGTCGAATCCGAGCATGGTGATTAACGTCAGTGGTGTGGATTCGGATAACAATCCATTCACCGGGGATTTGGTGGCGCAATTGTTTGAGGATCTCGCGCCGACGACAACGGCGCGGATCGTGACGCTGGTGAACAGCAATTTTTACGATGGGCTGTTGTTTCAACGAGTCATCAGTAATTCTATGGCGCAGTGCGGCGGCTCGACAAACGATCCCAACCTGGAATCGGGGACGACCATCGATGACGAGTACGTTGCGTCGCTGATCTACGATGGATTCGGGCAGTTGGGCATGGCCAATCAGGCGTCCGCAACCTCGCAAGGCGTACACGACTCCAACGATTCACAGTTTTTCATTACCGATGTGGATCTCTCCGTCACGAAGAGCAACGCCTCGTCGCCGGAGGATTTGAACTTCGAGAAACCGATCTTCGGGCAATTGACGAGCGGCTTCGACGTACTGGCGAAAATCATGTCGACGGCGGTTGGTCCAAATCCCAATGATACGAATGAGATGAGCGCCCCACTGTCGAATGTGGTGATGAACTCCGTGATCATCATCACCAATTCCCAGGATGCGGTGTTACGGCTGACGGCGGCGCCGAAGTTTCTTGGGAACGTGACCGTGACGGTGAGTGCGACCAACGCCGAAAACCAGGTGGCGACGCAGACGTTCCAGGTGAGCGTCGTGACCGACAGCAACACATCGGCGGCATTTTTGGGGCCTGTTCCGAGCAGTATCACCGTCACGCAGAACGTCGCCGCGACATTTGTGCTCACGAGCACGGACGTCGACGGGCTGGCGGTTCAGTATGGGCTGGAAGACGTCGACACCTTCGCTTTTCCCACGAACATGTACATCACGTTGAACCCCAAGACGAAGCTCCTCTCGTTCAGCCCTGACCTGACATTGACGGGCGTGGTCGACATGATTGTCGGCGCGACCGACAATATTCACTCCTACGACACCCAGCGATTTACGCTTACGTTTGTGCCATGGAGCGCGACCCCGACGATGACGATCGTGCCGTTAAAGGGATCGATGGTGGACTCCGCCAAGCCGTTGGGCGACCGTATCAACGTGTCGGGTACGTTCTCGTTCAACGGCGGATCGGACGGAGCATTCACGAGCAACGACGTGCTGGAGCTGACGCTGGGCGACCCGTCCAGCCCGCTGGCGATACAAATCCCGGCGAATACGCTCGAGACCAAATTCAGCAAGGGCACGTATACGACCAAAGCACGCGGGATCGTCTCGGGATTCTCGAGCAACGTGACGGTATCCGCGCAGATGAGCATTGCGAAGGGTACGTTCCAAATATCCGTGAGCAGCTTCGATTTTCCGGTGGCGCTGACCAATCAGATGCTGGAGGTGGGGATTGCGCTGGGCAACAATTATGGGAGCAACGTGGAAACGTGGGTGCAATCCAAGCCGGGGACATTTGTGCCGCCGCCGGCTCGGTGAGTTTTCCGCGTGTTTCGCATGGCACAGAGGCTATTGCTGACGGTGTGGACGGTTTCGGATTTGACCCGCAGGGATACATGGGGCAGTATGATCGCGTAATGAGCTTGTCAATTTCCTCCAGGTTGTTGCGGACAATGGGACGCATGGTTGTTGGTGTTTGTGGATGGGTGTTTCTGGCCGGGCCAGCGCGCGCGGTGACCCTGACGTTATGGACGAACAACATCGTCATGCCGGCGAATCGGACATTTCAGCTGCCCGTCACTGCATCGGACCCGGATGGGCAACCCTTGAAGTTCACGGTGACGACCAGCAATAAGCGGTTACAGGTGGAATTCGCGCCGAGTTCGAATCCGAGCCTTGTGATCAACGTGAGCGGGGTCGACATGAACACGAATCCGTTCACGGGCGACCTGGTGGCGCAGTTGTTTAGCGATCTGACGCCGACGACCACAGCGCGGATTGTGACGCTGGTGAACAGCAATTTCTACAATGGGCTGTTGTTCCAGCGGGTGATCAGCAATTTCGTTGCCCAATGCGGTGGGGCGACGACCAACATCAATCTTGAATCCGGTGTGACCATCGATGACGAGTACGTTGGGTCCCTCATTTACGATGGGTTTGGCCAACTGGCCATGGCCAATCAAGCTTCCGCATCGAGTGCCGGCAATCACGACTCCAACGATTCGCAGTTTTTCATTACCGATGTGGATCTTTCCATTGCCAGCACCAACGCGCCGTCGCCGGAGTATTTGAATTTCGAGCAACCCATCTTCGGTCAGTTGACGAGCGGCTTCGATGTGCTGGCGAAAATCATGTCGACGCCGGTCGGGCCGAACCCCGATAACTCGAGCGAGGTCAGCGCGCCGCTTTCCAACGTGGTCATGAATTCTGTTACCGTGATCACGAATTCGCAGGATACGGTACTGCGTCTGACGGAGATCGGGACAAATTCGTTTGGCAAGGCAGCGGGCTCGAACAGTCTTGCGGGAGCCGTCGCGTCGAATTTTCTCGGGAATGTGACTGTGACAATCGGCGCGGCCAACGCCGAGAATCAGATGGCAACACAAATGCTTCAGGTGACTGTGATTACGGACACCAATACGTCTCCGCCTTTCTGGGGACGTCTGCCCGACAGCGTGACCGTGTCGCAGGGCGTGGCGACAGCGTTTCCCATCACATTTACCAACATTGACAAGACCTCGACCAGTCCGAGCATTGAGGATTCCGCGACTGGGAGCTTTCCCACGAATATACTTCTTACTTCGAGCCCCCACACGAACCTGTATACGTTCAGCCCGGATGCGACACTGACGGGCACGGTCCATCTGGTCTTCAGCATAACCGACAATATTCATGAGCCGGACACGCATACCGTGGCGTTTAACGTCCTGGCTGGGAGTCCGACGCCGACGATGACGATCGTCCCGCTGAAAGGCTCGATGGTGGATGCCGGCAACAAGACCGCCAGCAGCACGATCAATGTGACGGGCACGTTTGCATTCAACAGCCAGTCCGATCAGACATTCAGCAGCAACGATGTGATCTCGCTGAGCCTGGGGCTGACAAACAACCCGCTTTCGTTGATCATTGCCCCGAGCGAGTCCGGGTGGAAGTTGCGCAAGGGCGTGATCAGCGGACAGGGCATACCGTCCAATGCATCGTCCAAGAAGGTGCATGTATCCACGCAATTCGATCCCGCGAAGGGCACGTTCAAAATACTGGCCAGCGGCATCGATTTTCCGACGCACCTCACCAACAATATCCTTCAGGTTGGTGTGGCGATTGGAATCAACTACGGCCGGGATGTGCGACCGTGGGTGGAGATCAAGCCCGGGACGTTTGTGCCGCCGCCGCCGTTGGTGTCGAGCCCCTGAGACATCCCGGGGTCCGTTATACCGTCCGCGCAATCCGCAAAACGCTCTTGCGACAATGACCGGAAGCACGTATTTTCCCTCGTATCAAAGGGGGTCAGAACCTATGAAACGTTTGAGCGTGACAAGCGTGATTGTATTGGGACTGTGCGTGGCCTGGACGTTGACTGCATGCGCCAAGGACAAGGATTCCGATGAGGACAAGGTTGGTGACACCGCCTTTTCGGCTTATGACGGATCCCAGAGTTGGCCGTCGGGCAAATCCAGCGATGTGAACAAGGATTATTCCGTACCGATTTACATCGGGTTACCGGACAAGAGCTTCAAGGTCATCGGTCGCATTTATGACGAGCGGCAGGGCGGCCTCGATGAGGTGGGCAAGGCCTTTAGCGAAGGGTTGGGCAGCGAGAAGCATCGGATGCGCGACGTGGCCAACCAAGCGAAACACCATGGAGCCAACGCGGTGATTGTGACCGACGACAGCGATGTGATCAAGGCATTCAGCCTGAGTCACAAGGAAGTGCACGAGTCCGCACCGCTGTTCAAGTACAAGCACAGCGTGGTCCTGGCCGTAAAGATGTGAGGGGAACTGGCAGCCCGGTCCGTCGGAAGTCGCCGGGAGAAATCAGACAACCGAGAGAACACGGAACTCCTGGGCGGGACCGCGCGTCTGGAGACGGATGCGATCTCCCGTCTTCTTTCCGATCAGCTGCTGGCCGAGCGGAGATTCCGTGGTGATGACGAGGATTTCAGTACCACGGTGCTGGATTTCCATCCCGCCGCGGCTCGGGCCGATGAAGTAAAGCGTGCGCGTGCCGGCGGATTCCAGTTCCACAAGCGCCGTGAGATCGATGGGATCATCTTTCCCGAATCTTCGGAGTTCGAGTTTCTGGTAGGTAGCGATCGCGTTTTCGATTTCGGTGGCCAACCGCGCTTGCGAGCTGGCGAGGTAGGCGGTCTCCAGGCCGCGCGTGTCGTATTTGTCCTCGGCCTTGTTTTGCTCGTCCGAGGCATCGGCGTGCATGGTGCGCGACGCATCCGCCAGCGTACCGAGTTGCTCGGTGAGCTGTTCGACGATCTGCTGCACGATGATGCGTTTGGAAATGGCCATGCGCGAGGCGGGAGTGTGACATGTCGCGGGCGGAATGCAAGGAGTCAAACGACTGGAACGCGTTGGCTTTCCAGTCGTGGATTGACAACCGTGCGCGGATTTGAGATTGCGGAGCGGGGGAACACTGACCTCTGACCGAAAGGGACTTTTGGAGATTTCATGAAGAAATACCTGCGGGCAAACGACATCAAGGTGGGCGTGGTGGGCTACGGGGGCTCATACAACATGGGCAAGGTGCATCTTGAAGAGATGCAGCGCGCGGGGATGACACCCACGGCGGTGGCGGAGATCGATCCGTCACGTCTCGCCGTGGCACAACAGGATTTTCCGGGGATCGAGACGTATGCCTCGCTGACCGGGATGCTGGAGGGGTCGGAGGTCGATTTGATTACGATTATCACGCCGCACAACACGCATGCGCCGCTGGCGCTTCAGGCGTTGAAAGCGGGGCGGCACGTGGTTTGCGAAAAGCCGATGGCGATCCACACGACCGAGTGCGATGCGATGATCCAGGCGGCGAAGAAGAGCCGCGTGGTGATCTCGACATATCACAACCGTCACTGGGACGGACCGATTATGAACGCGGTCGAACAGATTGGCTCGGGAATGATCGGTGACGTTGTGCGCGTCGAGGCGCATTGGGGTTCGCGCGGCCAGCCGCGCGAGTGGTGGCGGACCAGCAAGTCGATTTCCGGCGGCATTTCATACGATTGGGGCGTGCACCTGCTCGAATACAGCCTGCAGCTTGTTCGTTCCGAGATCGTCGAGGTGGCGGGCTACGCCAAGCGGGGTTATTGGGCGGCGCAGACGAAGTGGAAGAAGGACACGAACGAAGACGAGGCGTTTGCGACCGTGCGCTTCAAGGGGGGCCAGTGGCTGACGCTGCTGATTTCCGCGCTCGATTCAAACCCGCGGCGCGGATTCCTGGAGGTCACGGGAACGGAGGGTTCGTATATCCTGGATTGGCCGTTCAACGAATGCATTCGTCAGGATGGCAGCCAAACGACCACGCAACGGTTGAAGAACCCGGCGAGCGAGGGTTGGCGTTACTACCAGAACGTTGCCGATCATCTGACGAAGGGCGAGAAGCTGGTCATCACGCCGGAGTGGGCGCGGCGCCCGATCCACATTCTCGAATTGGCTGACCTTAGCGCGCGGAAGGGGAGCGCGTTGAGGGCGAAGTACAAGTGAGTGTTTGAGGCTTGTTAAGTTGCTGGAGTGGTGCAAGTATGCCGGCCCAAGAAAGGGTCGCGTATGAGCACCATGAACCACCGTTCGATTCGTGTCGCTGCACTTCTTTTCTTCACCGCAATCTTCCAGGCTGTCGCCTATGCAGCGGGACCGACGTCAGCCGTCAGCGCTGACGATGCCATCACGCGCCTGAAAGCGGGTAACGAACGATTTGTCGCCGGGAATCTTCTCCATCCGAATGCGACGCCCGACCGCCGTGCCGACGTGGCGAAGGGGCAGGCGCCGTTCGCCATCATCGTCGGGTGTTCGGACTCGAGGGTCGGGCCCGAGGTGGTGTTCGATCAGGGATTGGGTGATCTATTCGTGGTTCGGACGGCCGGCAACGTGGTCGATGATGTCGCTCTCGGCAGCATTGAATACGCCGCCGATCATCTCGGGGCACCGGTGATTCTCGTACTTGGGCACACCCGCTGTGGCGCGGTTGCGGCGGCGGTTGCCGGCGGTGAAGCACCCGGACATATCGGGTCCATCGTCGAGAAGATTGAGCCGGCGGTCAAGGCGACGAAGGGAATGGCGGGCGATCCGGTGGACAACGCCGTTCGCGCCAACGTACGAAACGTTGTTCGTCACCTGCACAACGCGTCGCCAATCCTCTCCAAACTCATCAAGGCCGGCAAACTCCGCGTGGTGGGTGCGTGCTACGACCTGGACAGCGGTCGCGTCGATTATCTGGAGTGACCGCGATACCCGGGAGCGCCGCTGGTCCTGTAAATCGGCCCGGAACCTTGCAATTCCAGCGATGCGGGCCTAGGTTGCTGTAGGTGGTAGAGGATAGACCTTGCGCCACAGCGGGTGGTTGGATTGACGGTCGATGTCTACCGTCGCCGCTGGGAAAGGTCGGTATGGTAGCGATTTGTAGTATCAATCAGCAGACGTTCCGGCAGTTGGCCTTCGTTCCCGCAACTCCCCGAATTGACCTTGGTGTCGAAACCGAGTGGTTTGCCGACCGCGACGAGAGCGTTCTTGGCGCGGTTGGATATGGCGGTCGATACAGAGGTTGGGGATACGCGGTGCTCAAACGGGACACGCCGAGTGGCTTCCGTGTGTGTGTGCGGCACGAACACTTCGCCACGCGGCATACGGCGAGGATCATGTTGCTGCGGCAGATGGCTGGGGCGGAATCCGTCGGAGCCGGGCCGTTGGCACGATAGACGGCGGGCGCGGCGCCGGGCGACGAACGAGGATGTGGCACGGGACGGAACAGTCACCCCGCGCGCAGTGGCACCGAATATCTTATCGCCCAGGTGGTTCGTCCGTATTCCTGAACTTCCAAGATTCGCTCGGGGCGTGTGTTTTGAGGGAGAATACGCGTCCAGAGCAGTAGTTTTGGGCATTGGAGGGGAGGGGATTGGTGAGTGAAAGTGCGCGTTTTTATTGTGATTTTTTCTCTTTTCAATACGCGGCAGGTTTTGTAGCGTAGTGGGCAGACCTACCCCGTGGTTAGAACCGTAAGAGGAGAATAATAGTCTTTATGACGGCATCAATGAATCGCGCGATGCAGAGGATTACCAACGGGAATCCGCGTCGCAAGGTGTTTATCACAATAGCGTTATGCGCCATGACGCTGCTGGCAGCAAACTGGGCGCGAGCTCGTGACCTGGCTACCGAGGCGGCTGCGGGGGCGCAAGAGCAGTTCCAATTCTTCTCGTTCATGACGAGTTCCCACTACGCCACCTATGAACGCGTGGCGCTGTGGTGCGTACTCGGGGTGGCGTTTTTGGGGCTGGCGTACGCGATGATGTTGATCGACGAAGTCAAGAGCGCCGACACGGGCACACCTAAGATGCAGGCGGTAGCCGACGCGGTGCGCGCGGGCGCCAACGCCTACCTGGCGCAACAATTCAAGAAGATCGTGGTGCTCATTGTGGTCCTGACGGTCGTGTTGTTCCTGACAGCGCTGAACTCGCCCATGCCCGTTGCGCTGGGCCGCGCGGGCGCGTTTCTGATGGGGTCACTATTCAGCTTCTGCGTGGGGTTTGTTGGGATGAGGTTCGCGACTCTCGGGAACCTGCGTGTGGCGGCTGCGGCGCGGACTTCGTTTGCCAACGCACTACAGGTCGGGTACCGCACGGGTACGATCACCGGGATGTTAACAGACGGGCTGGGGTTGTTGGGCGGCACGCTGATCTTCATGGCCTATGGCGACCAGGCGTATGAAGTGTTGCTCGGATTTGGATTTGGCGGGACGCTGATCGCGTTGTTCATGCGTGTGGGTGGCGGCATCTACACAAAGGCGGCAGACGTCGGCGCCGACCTCGTCGGCAAGGTAGAAAAGGACATTCCCGAGGATGACCCGCGAAACGCGGCGACCATCGCGGACAATGTCGGCGACAACGTGGGCGATTGCGCGGGTATGGCGGCGGACATTTTCGAGTCGTACGAAGTCACGATCGTCGCCGCGATGATTCTTGGCTATGCCTCGTTCGGACACAAAGGCGTCATCTTCCCCTTGCTGGTGCGCGCCGTCGGTGTGATCGGTTCGATCATCAGTACCTACAGCGTTCGGTCGAAGGAAGGCGATTCGGGAGACGCGGCACTGGGAACGGTCCACCGCGGTTTCTTGATCGGCTCGGTGATCAGTGTGGTGGGCTTCTTCCTGGTTGGATGGTTTTATCTGCGGTTTAGCGCGGAGTATCTGCAGCAGTATGGCCAGGCGGCGGCCGGGTATCCAGGCGGTGTGAATGCGTTGCCGTCCTGGATCAACCTCGGGCAGCCGGGCTTGGATTTGCGCCCGGCGTGGACGTGTTTGATCGGCGTCTTCCTGGCGGTGGCGTTGAACAAATGCACGAGTTATTTCACCCACACGACGCATGATCCGGTTAAGTCGATGGTCAAGGCGTGCCAGACCGGTCACGCGACGAATATTATCCAGGGCATTGCGGTGGGGTATGAATCCACGGTATGGGCGGTCATCATCATCGCCATCGCGATTGGCGCGTCCGTGGGCATCTACTCCGGCACATCGCCAGTGTTTGTGGCGTATGGCGTGGCCATGTGCGGCATTGGGATGCTGACGTTGACTGGCAACACGATCTCGATGGACGTGTTTGGACCCGTGGCGGATAACGCCAACGGGATCGGCGAAATGGGTTACGACAAGGCCGAGATGGGCGAACAGAAATACAAGCAAGCCCGGCAGATTCTGGCCGACCTCGACTCGGTCGGCAACACCACCAAGGCGGAGACCAAGGGCATCGCCGTCGGCTCGGCCGTCATTGCGGCCGTCTCGCTGTTTGCCAGCTTCATTGCCGTCATGGCGATGGGCAGCGAGGAGAAGATCAGCGAAATGACCACCACGCAGTACCACAGCGTGGCGGGCCTGCTCACGGTCGCCAACCCCGTGTTGTTTATCGGATTGCTCATCGGTGGCGCGGTGCCGTTTCTGTTCAGCTCGATGACGATCCGCGCGGTCGGTCGAGCGGCGTTCTTGATCGTCAAGGAATGCCGCCTCCAATTCCGTGACAAGGAAATCTGGGCGGGCACGAAGAAGCCGGATTATGCCCGTGTCGTTGGCATCTGCACTACGGCGGCGCAAAAGGAACTCATCGGCCCCGGTCTGTTGGCGATGATGGCGCCAGTGGCGGTTGGCTTCCTGCTGGGGCCGCTGGCGCTGGCTGGGTTTCTCGCCGGCATGATTCTCGTCGGACAGTTGTTGGCCGTGTTCATGTGCAACGCCGGCGGCGCGTGGGACAACGCCAAGAAGTTGATCGAGGATGAACCGCGTAACAGCGAGAAGAACACGGGCAAGGGCTCCGAGCGCCACAAGGCGGCGGTGACCGGTGATACCGTGGGCGATCCATTGAAGGACACGGCGGGCCCGGCGATCAACCCGCTCATTAAGGTCATGAATATGGTGAGCTTGCTAATGCTGCCACTGGTGCTGAAGTACCACGCCGTCGAGGGCCTCTCGGAAAGCGGCAAGTCTTCGTATGGCATTGCCGTTGTCGTCGCCTTCCTGGCAACGGCGGCGATCGTTTGGGCCGTGAACCAATCGAAGGCGGACTCGCCGGAAATGGCGCAGATGGAAAAGGAGTTCGAGACGGCCTAGTCTGGCTTTCCATCGTTGTTTGCACCGGGGCGCAGGAGACCTGCGCCCCGGTTTCATTTTCTGGCGTTGCGCAGCGTGTTGGCATCCGCTACTGTGCCGTGATGCGCGCGATCCTGATCCTTGGGTTGGTTGGCATGGTTGGCTGTTCCACGAGCAACAAGACCGCGACCGGCGCAGTTGGTATGGAGTGGAACACCGTTCTGACCCACCCCGACAACGCGCCTGTTCCCGTGGTAATGGCTGACGAGATGGAGCTTACGGGGCGCGCGATTCGCTCCTACCGGACCTACACAGTGCCGCTCGCGATCGAATGCGAGCTGCAATCGGCCCTTGAGTCATCGAACAGCATTTTCTACGTGGATTTTGTGCCCGAGGATGCTTCGGCGGCGCCGCTGCTTTCGGAGTATGTGGGCATCCGGATCCTTGGTAACAAGACGGTTGAAGCGTGGGCGGCGCGGACCAATCAGTCAGCGCGCCTGATTACGTCGATGACTGTTCCCATCTCCAAGGGGGGCCGCTACACGGTAGCTGTGCAACTGCATACCGCGGGCTTTGCGGTGCAGGTGAATGGCCGTGAAATGAAAGTCGATCTACCAGTGCCATATGACAGATTTCGTGTCCAATTGCGATCATTCCCGCCGCCCAGTTCCTGGCGTTTGCGGAATTTCTCTGTCCGTTGACCGGTGGGCTTGACCCTGTCGCGCGTGTCACCGATGATGGATGCATGCGTGTTACGTTCCTCGGCACCGGTACCAGCCATGGCATCCCGATGATCGGGTGCGATTGTCCCGTGTGCCTGTCGGACAATCCGCGCAACAAGCGGCTGCGGCCGTCGGTCTATATTGAGAAGGACGGTCACTGCCTGCTGATTGATGCGACGCCCGATTTCAGGACCCAGGCGTTGCGCGCGAACATCCGCCGGGTCGACGCCGTGCTGATGACGCACACGCATGCAGACCACGTGTTGGGATTGGACGACTTGCGCGTCTTTTGCCGGCCGCCGGCAGCGAAGATGCCCATTTACGGGTCGCCGCATTCCGTTGAAACAATTCGCCGGATGTTCCCGTATGCCTGCTCGGACAAACCGGCCTGGCCCGGCCTGCCGAGTTTCGAACTGCACACAGTCGAGGCCAGCCACTCGTTTGAGGCGTCCGCCATGAAGATCCAGGCGCTGCCGGTGGACCACGGGCGCATGGCTGTGTTTGGGTTCCTGATGGAACGAGACGTGGCCTACATTACCGATTGTAAGACGGTGTCGTCGGAGGTCGTGGAAGCGATCCGTGGCGTGCCGCTGCTGGTTCTGGATGCGCTTCGCTATCGCGAACACCCGACGCACCTGACGATCGCTGAGGCCTGTGCCATGGCCGAACGGGTGGGAGCGGGGTTGACTCTGTTCACGCATCTGTGCCACGAGGTCGAGCACGAGGCTGTGGAGAAGGCGTTGCCGGCGGGTGTGCGGGTGGCGTACGACGGGATGCGGGTGGAGGTGAATGATGGCGACGTTCGCTGCCTGGAATAAAGGGAAAGTCGGGGTGGTCGTCGGCCTGATCCTATGCGGAACGTTCGTCCGCGTTCGGGCGGATGATCTCGGGAAGAGCGTGGTGATTGTCTACAACGTGCAGAATCCTGACAGCCGTCCGCTTGCTGATTACTACGCGCTGAAACGGGGCGTGCCGAGCAGTCAAATCTGCCGGATTGATATTCGCGATGCGGAAACAATCACCCGCGTGGAATTCAACGAAAGGATCCGCGATCCCATCGGCGACTTTTTGTTGAAGCATGACCTTCTCCAGCAGGAACCGGGCACGATTCTCGATTCCATGCTCGGCAAGATCCCGGGGCTGCAAACCGTCAGCGCCAAGGTCTCCTGCCTTGTACTGATGTACGGCGTGCCGCTCAGAATCGAAAATGATCCCGAGGTCGTCGAGAACGTGCCGGAGAATCTCCCCAAGGACTTTCGCCGCAATGATGCCTCGGTGGAAAGCGAACTGGCCACGTTGCCGACGCCGGGCATGCCGATCACGGGCTTCCTGAGGAATCCGTTTTTTGGAAACGCGTCGACCCATTTCGAGGCTCCTCTCAACAAGACCATGCTGTTGGTGGGGAGGTTGGATGGGCCGGATCCGTCGACGGTGCGGCGGATGATCGATGATGCGCTGACGGCCGAGCGGTATGGCGTGAACGGCCGGGCGTACTTCGATTGGCAGGGCACACAGGAACGGGCACGCATGGCGGGCGATGAGTGGATTCGCGGCGCATATCGCGCCTGTCGGGATGCCGGGTACGAGTGCGATTATGACGATCGCCCGGAAACGTTCGATCAGGATTATCCCATGACCGACGTGGCGATCTACGCGGGTTGGTATTCAGCGAACGTGTGCGGCCCGTTTCTGCGTCCCGATTTTCATTTTCGCACCGGGGCGCTGGCGTACCACCTGCATTCGTGGAGCGGCTCGAGCGTGCGGACGCGCACGAGTTATTGGGTTGGTCCATTCCTAGCCAAAGGGGCAGCGGCGACCATGGGCAATGTCTACGAACCGTATCTCGGATTGACCCCGCACATCGACATGTTCTTTCAACGGCTGTTGGAGGGCGCAACGTTCCTGGAAGCCGGTTACTACAGCCAGCCCGTGCTGAGCTGGCAGACAACATTCGTCGGCGATCCGCTGTATCGGCCGTTCGCAGCGTCGCTGGACGAGCAGATCCAGCGCCTCAAGGCAGATCACCGACCGGAAATTGAGTGGGCATACCTTCGCAAAGTCAACCTTCTGGCCCTAAAGGATGAGACCTCTGCGGCCGAGGATCTCTGCGGGACACAGGCCGAGGCGCTGCACAGTTCGGCGCTGTTTGAGAAACTGGGGGATTTGCTCCATGCGTCGCACAAGGAGCCGGAGGCCATCGCGGCGTACGGCAAAGCCGATGAAAGAATGGACAATCCGTACCGTCATATTCGAGTGATTACCAAAATGGCGGCGGCTTGCGAAGCGGACCATCAGGACCTCCGTGCATTGGCGGTATACGAAAACCTGATCTCCTCTTATCCTTCGAATCACAACGTGGTTGCCTTCTGCACGCAGGCACGGGATTTGGCTAGGATGGTCGGTGATGACGAGAAAGCAAAGGATTACCAGTCGAAGATCGATGTATTGACGGCTCCACCACCCACAGAAACTGGGCAACCGGAAAAGAAGTGACAATGTGGCAGGTGTTTGATATCAGATTCCGCGCCCGGGGAATGTTCCATGAGTGTGATCGTGTCTTTACTGGTGTTGGCGGTGATTTTGCTCGCGGTGCCGTTGTGGGTTGTGAGTTCGTACAATCGTTTGGTTTCCCTGCGTAATCTGGTTGATAACGCATGGGCGCAGACCGACGTGCAGTTGAAGCGGCGAAGCGATTTGATTCCCAACCTTGTGGAGACCGTAAAGGGTTACGCGGCGCATGAGCAGCAAACCTTTCAGGCTGTGACCCGGGCGCGGAACGCCGCCCTCAGCGCCACGGGTCCTCAAGCGAGGACGGACGCAGAGAACGCGCTCAGTGGCGCACTCAAGTCTGTGTTTGCGATCGCGGAGGCGTACCCCGAGCTCAAGGCAAACCAGGGATTTCTGTCGCTCCAGACAGAGTTGAACACGACCGAGGGCTTCATCGCCGCATGCCGAACGGATTACAATGATGCGGTGCTGGCGTTCAACAACGCGTTGCAGGTGTTTCCCGTGAACCTCGTTGCAGAACTGTTCCAGTTCCCGTCGCGGGAGTTCTTTGGCGCATCTCAACCTGCCGAGCGCGAACCGGTCCGGGTGCGATTCTGACGAACAAGCCGTGCGGTTCGGCGCGACCCGGGATATATTAGGTCATTGCCGACACTGATACAAAATGATCCCAAGAGCAATCGTTGTGAGACTGTGAATGTTTATGGATGGTGAATGTTTTCGAATAACGGAGGCGCGCTTTCTGGCGCCGGACGTGAAATTGTTTCGTGTCATGGCGGCGCGCGTCGCCCGCAAACAAAAGCCGGGACAGTTTGTCATTCTGCGCGTTCACGAGCACGGCGAGCGCATCCCGCTGACGATTGCTGAATCGGATCCCGCCGACGGCACGGTCACGCTGATTGTTCAGGGGATTGGCAAGACGACCAAATTGCTCAACACGCTGGAGGCCGGCGACGCCATCCGGGATGTGGTTGGACCGCTCGGCCATCCGTCCGACATCCATTTGTACGGCACCGTCGTGGTCATTGGCGGGGGCGTTGGGACAGCGATTGCCTATCCCACCGCGCGGGCGCTTCGCGAGGCGGGCAATCATGTGATTGTGATTCTCGGTGCGCGAAACAAGGATCTCATCATTCTCGAAAAAGAGATGCGCGCCGTTGGGAGCGAGTTCTTTCTGACCACCGACGACGGCAGTTGCGGTGAAAAGGGCCTGGTTACGGACAAGCTGAAGGCCTTGATCAACTCGGGGCGGAAGATCGATCTGGTGCTGGCGATCGGCCCGATTCCGATGATGCGTGCGGTGGCCGAAACGACCCGTTCGCCCGGCATCAAGACGGTCGTGAGTCTCAACCCGATCATGGTGGACGGCACAGGTATGTGCGGCGGTTGCCGCGTGCAGGTGGCAGGACGGAGCCAGTTTGCCTGTGTGGATGGGCCCGAGTTCGATGCCCATCAGGTGGATTTCGACATTTTGACCAAACGCAACGCGATGTACCGCGAACCCGAGCGTCAATCGCTGGAGCGGTTCGCGACGGATCCGCAGGCGGACCGCGATCTCCTCGCGCATCGGTGCAGACTGGAGGACGTCGCTCCGCGATGACTTGATCATGCCGAATCCCTTAACGCCCAAAGACCGTACCAAGATCGCTCGTCAGCACATGCCCGAGCAGGAGCCGGGGCGTCGTCGCCAGAATTTTGAGGAAGTGAACCTCGGGTTTGACTTCAACATTGCCAAGCAGGAAGCGTTGCGTTGCCTGGAGTGCTCCACGCCCAAATGCGTGCAAGGATGTCCCGTGGGCGTGAAGGTGAAGGATTTCATCGGCTTGGTCCTGGATGGGGATTACCTGGCGGCGGCGGCGAAGATTCGCGAGGACAACATTCTGCCCGCGGTCACGGGACGCGTGTGTCCGCAGGAAGACCAGTGCGAGGGCACCTGCATCATGAGCAAGAAGTTCGGTGCCGTCGGAATTGGCTATCTGGAGCGCTTTGTGGCCGATTACGAGCGCGGCACCGGCAAGGTTGGCCTACCGGCGATCGCGCCGTCCACGGGGAAGAAGGTCGCCATCGTCGGCAGCGGGCCGGCGGGGCTCAGTTGCGCGGGCGATCTGATCCAGAGGGGGCACGCCGTGACAGTGTTCGAGGCGCTGCATGAGATCGGCGGCGTGTTGATCTATGGCATTCCCGAATTTCGTCTTCCGAAGGATATCGTGCGCCAGGAAGTCGACAACATGCGGCGCATGGGAGTGGAGTTCCAGACCAACGTGGTCGTCGGGAAGACGGTGACGATTGACGAATTGTTCCAGGGGGAGGGCTACGATGCCGTGCTCGTCGCGACGGGAGCGGGTCTGCCGCAGTTCCTCGGCATCCCCGGCGAAGATCTGTGCGGCGTGTATTCGGCCAATGAATTTCTCACCCGGGTCAATTTGATGAAGGCGTACAAGTTCCCCGAGTACGACGAGCCGATTTACGATTGCCGCGGCAAGAATGTCGCGGTCGTCGGGGGCGGCAATACCGCGATGGACGCCATCCGCAGCGCGCTACGGCTCGGCGCGAAGAACGCCTACGTCATTTATCGCCGTTCGGAAGCCGAGATGCCCGCGCGCGTCGAAGAAGTAAAGCACGCGAAGGAAGAGGGGATTCAGTTTCTGCTGCTAAACAATCCCGTTGAGTTTCTGGGAACTGACAAGGGCTGGTTGAAGGCCGCGCGCTGCATCAAGATGGAATTGGGTCCTGCCGATGATTCCGGCCGGCGTCGGCCCGTGCCGATCAAGGGGTCGGAGTACGAATTGCCGCTGGATGTCGCCATTATTGCCGTCGGCACGAGCAGCAATCCGCTCGTCCAATCGACGACGCCCGATCTCAAGACCCGCAAAGGCGGCTACATCGAATGTGATCCGGAAACTCTGAAGTCGTCGAAGAGAGGCGTGTTCGGCGCTGGCGACATCGTCACCGGGGCCGCAACCGTTATCCTCGCGATGGGCGCAGGCCGCAAAGCGGCTGCCGCGATTGATGAGTATTTACGGACGGCTGTGTGGTAGTGTCTCGCAGGAGTTGCGCTACTTCTTCTCAAACGCGGCGTCAAAAGCCCGTCCGCTTGGTTTGAAATCGAGCTTCTTGACGAAGGCGCAGGATTCGGTGGCACCGTGTTCGCGGTCCATGCGGCTGTCTTCCCATTCGACTGACAGCGGGCTCGTGTAGCCGATGTCGTTCAAGGCAACGATGACGTCCTCGAAGTGGATATCGCCGTGGCCGAGGGAGCGGAAATCCCAGTAGCGTCGCGGATCGGCGAAGTTCGTGTGACCGCCGAACACGCCGACGGTGCCGTCGCCATGTCCCCACCACGCGTCTTTCATATGGACATGAAAGATGCGGTCGGCAAAACGGCGGATGAATTTCACGTAGTCGACGTGTTGATAGCCTAAGTGGGACGGATCGTAGTTGAAGCCGAACTCTTTACGATTCTTCAATGCGGCCAGAGTACGCTCCGCGCTGGCGATGTCGAAGGCGATCTCGGTGGGGTGAACTTCGAGCGCGAACCGAACGCCGCATTTCTTGAATTCGTCGAGGATTGGGTTCCACATTCTGGCGAAGAATTCGAATCCGTCATCGATCATGGCGGGTGAGACGGGTGGGAACGAGTAGAGCAGATGCCAGATCGAGCTTCCCGTGAATCCGTTGACGACCTTCACACCGAGGTTCTTCGCCGCCTGGGCAGTGCGCATCATTTCTTCCGCGGCGCGTTTACGGACATCGGCGGGCTTACCATTGCCCCAGACGTGCGGCGGCAGGATGGACTTGTGGCGTTCGTCGATGTTGTCGCAGACGGCCTGGCCGACAAGATGATTGCTGATGGCCCAGGTCTTGAGTCCGTGGCGGGCGAGGATGTCTTGGCGCGAGTCGCAATAGCCTTTCGATTTCGCGCCCTGGCGGACATCGAAATGGTCACCCCAACAGGCTAATTCGACTCCGTCGAAGCCAAAGCCTTTGGCCTTCTTACAGACGGTGTCGAAGGTGAGGTCGGCCCACTGGCCGGTGAAAAGCGTGACGGGTCTGCCCATGACGATGGTCTCCGTGTAATTCGCGTTGGACTCGCTGCCGCACGAGTGATAAACAAGCGGGAGGGCGTTTTCAAGCATCATGTTGGCGACAGATCCATATATACGACTGGATCCTCACCCTGACCCTCTCCCTTCCGGGAAGGGAGAGGGAATGCTCTCGGCGGTCGGCATCGCGCCTCTCCTCAACTGGAGAGGATTGGGGTGAGGGGTATGTTCATCGACACGCACGCGCATCTCTGCTACCCCGATTTCGCCGGGGACATGGCGCAGGTCATTGAACGCGCCCAAGCCGCGAAGGTGACGCAGGTCGTCAGCATCTCGACGGATCTCGAGGCGGTGCGCCAGACGCTGAAGATTGCCAGCCAGTTCGAAGGCGTTTACGCGGCAGTCGGTCTGCATCCGGGCGAAGTGCCGAAGGTTTCACTGTGCGACATGAAGGAACTGGCCCTGCTCGCAGCCGAGCCCAAGGTGGTGGCGATTGGCGAGATTGGCCTGGATTATTTCCGCGAGGCGAAAACGGACGCTGCCTTGCAGCAGCAGCAGAAGGATCTGTTCTGGGCACAGCTCGAATTGGCAAAGGAGCGGCATTTGCCCGTTGTCATTCACAATCGGTCCGCGGAGAACGACATCCTGGAGATTCTACGCGCACACGGGGACGCGTTGCCCAAGGATTGGCGTCCATGGGGCGTGATGCATTGTTTTTCCGGCACCGAGAAGTTTGCCTTTGATTGCATCGAGATTGGCCTGCTGATCAGTTACACCGGCATCCTGACGTTCAAGAATGCGGACGCGTTGCGCGGCGTGGCGAAGAAGGTGCCGCTGGACTGCGTGATGCTGGAGACGGATGCGCCGTATCTCGCGCCGGTGCCGAACCGCGGGAAACGCAACGAGCCGGCCCACGTGCCATTCATCGCGAATGTTCTCGCGGAGATCAAGGGCACGAGCGTCGAGGAAGTTGGGCGCGTGACGACGGAGAACGCACGGAGGTTGTTTCGTCTACCGTGAATGGAGATTGTCGATGGAGTCCAAGCAATGGGTCAATCTGACGATTCGCGTTGTGGTTGCACTTGGCGTCGGATTCGTTCTGTGGGAATGCGCGCTTTCCGGAACGAGAGATGTCTCGGCGCTGGGCAGCTTTTTCGGGATGGCGATTCTGATCTTGTACGCGCTTGTGTTGTTCGCCCTGTTTGGCTGGCCACTCATTCTCCACGTGGGCGAACGACTCGGGAATGGGCTCTTTATGCCGAGTGACGCTAATTTCCGAGTCGCGCCGGAATACAGCCTCGCGGAATCGAAGGTGAAGAAGGGACGGTATGCGGAGGCGGTTGACGAATACCGCAATGTGATCGCGAAATATCCCGAGGATATTTACCCGCATTTGCGGATTGCAGAGCTGGCGGTGAATCATTTGAGCGACCTGAAGCTGGCCGAGCTCGAATTGCTTTCCGCGCTGGGGAAGGCCAATGGAGAAGATTCCACGGCGCTGGCGGCGGGTCGACTTGCGGATCTGTATCAGAATACACTGAATACCCCGGCCCGGGCGCTGGAGGTCATGAAGCAGTTGCGCGAGAAGATCCCCGGCACAAAGCAGGCGAGGCTGGCCGAAGAGCGCATTGCCGTCCTCGAAGACATCGTGCTTTGCGGACTGGAGCCTGCCAGAGCACCGGACAAGATCGCGAACAGGCCGTCGCGTTACAAGATGTGAGGCTGAGCGTTCGTCAGGCGAGCCGTCCGAAGTACATCAGGGTGACGTAATCGAAATCCACGGTGTCGCCAACCTGATACCGGTCGAAGATCGTTCGCAACTCATCGAGCATCGGCTTGTAATGTGCGTGGCCCGGTTCAGGAGTGTACGAGGAAGACAGCAGGCGGCCTTTTACAGAATTGAAATCGAAGACCTGACGGTTGTCAAACTTCTTCAGCGCCACCGTCTGCGGTGAGAAGAACTCGGCGATGGCATGGGCATCGACGTTGCGATGATCGACCGTTTTATACTCGGTCGCATACTCGTGCAGCAATTCCTCATACGCTCGCGAGAAGGGAGTGATGTCTGTCAATCGCTCGTTCCAGATCAGCACCACCCAGCGATTCGGTTTGAGGATGCGAGCGAATTCCTTGCGCGCGCGATCGCGGTCGAACCAATGAAACGCCTGGCCGGCGCTGATGAAGTCGACGGACCGATCGGCGAGGGTGGTGGTTTCCGCCGTGCCATTCACGCTCGTAAAGTTCTGGTAGCTCCGCAGTAATCGCTCGCCGGCCGCGCGCATGTCGCGATTCGGCTCGATGCCGTAGACCCGATTCCCGTTCTTGAGGAACAATTCGGTGAGAATGCCCGTACCCGAGCCGATGTCTGCCACGATCGAGGCATGGGTCAGTCCGCATTCGCTGGCGAGCGTATCGACAATGGCAGGCGGATAACCCGGCCGATACTTGATATAATTCTCGACACGGGACGAGAAGCGAAGTTTCGAGTCCTGCATACGGACATCATGACTACAAGCACCCGGGATTACAAACTCCGGTAGTAGAACCCGGCGCTCTCAGCGGTTTTGCGGTCGAAGAGGTTTTTGATGTCGATGAGGACGGGCGGCGACATTTTCGCCTTGAGCTGGTCGAGCGTGAGCGAGCGGAAGGCGTCGTGTTTGTTAGCGACCACGACACAGTCGCACCTGGTCACGTTATCGAACGCGGTATTTTCGATGCCGAAATACTTGCGGACGGTGTCGGGCGACAGCAACGGATCGCAGCCCACGACGTTGATTCCGAAGCCCTGGAGGTAGGTGATGGTATCGTGGACGCGGCTGTTACGGATATCGGGGACGTTTTCCTTGAAGGTCAGGCCGAGGATCACCACGATGGCGCTTTTGATCGGTTTGCCGACGTGGCTGATGCCCTTGATGACCATCTCGCCAACGTGGATGGGCATGGAGTCATTGATCTGGCGGCCGGCGAGGATCACCTGTGGATGATAGCCGAACTGCTGAGCGCGATAGGTGAGGTAGTACGGATCGACGCCGATGCAATGCCCGCCGACGAGGCCAGGGTGGTACTTGTGGAAATTCCATTTCGTGCCGGCGGCGGCGAGGACTTCGTCCGTGTTGAGGCCGAGTCGGGCAAAGATCAGGGACAGCTCGTTCATGAGCGCGATATTCAGGTCGCGTTGGATGTTCTCGATGACCTTGGCGGCCTCGGCGGTGGCGATGTTCGCCGCGCGATAGACGCTCTTGGCAACCAGGGAGTACAGCGCGTCGACTTGATCCAGAGTCTCCGCATCGCAGCCGCTGACGATCTTCGCGATCTTGTTGACCGTGTGCTCGTGATCGCCGGGGTTGATGCGTTCGGGTGAGTAACCGATTTTGAAATCACCGAGCTTGAGACCGGATTCCTTCTCGAGAATGGGCAGGCAGACTTCTTCGGTGACGCCCGGGTACACCGTGCTTTCGAAAATGACGATCGCGCCCTTGCCGAGGTTTTCGCCCACGACGCGCGAAGCGCTGATGACGGGTTCCAGATCGGGGACGTTCGCGCGGTCGACGGGGGTTGGGACAGCGACGACGATGTATTTGCAGCGGCGAAGTTGTTTTGGGTCGGCGGTGAAGCTGATGTTGGGGGATTTCAGGTCGCCGCCGAGGGTTTCGCCGGTGCGATCGAGACCCTTTTGGAGTTCTTCGACGCGGCGAGTATTGATGTCGAACCCGACGACGGGGATGTGTTTGGCGAAAGACACGGCCAACGGCAGGCCGACATAGCCGAGGCCGACAACAGCGACAGTACCCTCGATTTTGTTCATAGTGTTAGCGACAACTTAGTAAGAAGTAGCAGGTCTCATGCTCAAAATCCAGCGGACGTTTAGAGATGCGGGACGTTCACCGGATGGACCCGGCTGGGATTGAGCATGCCGGCCAGCAGAAGTCGCAGGGTATGATAGGTCTTCATGTCGATACGATGGTCGGTGAGCGTGGGCGCGAGCGGTCTCACCTCAACGATGGAGTGCGACACGGAATCGAGAGTTACTTCCAGCGCTCCGTCGTTATACCGGGCTCGGTTGGCCTGTTCGTCGAGAGCGAGTGAAAAGACCTTGCCATTGATTCGGCCAACGATCCGGGCGAGGCGATCCCCTTTCGTGACGTAGAATCCATCGCGGTTCGGGTTGTCGAGCCAGGTGGCGTGGTCGGTGAAGAAGCTGGGTTTCTGGATGAACGGTCCGCCGTACTCGGGGCAGAAGGTATCGCAGTTGCCGCATTCATTGCACCAATCGGCGAAGTTGGCGATCTGATGACGGCGCTCGATCTTGAGCGTGCCCGAATCGGCCGGACGCAGTTGGCCACCGGCCCAGGTGTAATTCGTGAACGTGATCTCCACGGGATCGAGTTCGTAATAGAAATTCGCGTCGTTGGGGCACACGGGGATGCACTTGTCGCAACTGATGCAGTCGTAGAGGTGCAACTTCGAGTTGATCCGTTTCGGCACCGCCATGTTCTTGTCGGCGGTGTAGCGTTCGTCGGCGACCGTGCGAGCCCAGATGGGGCTGGTATTGAGAAAGCCGGCGTAATTAACCGCGTCGTCGCGGTTGTTCTTCGCGTGATCGAGAGCCGCCTGTTCGTTGCTTTCGCGTTTGAGGATGAAATCGCCGATGTTGGTTACGTGGAGGCCCGTCATTTCGGTTTCGAGGTTTTTCATGTACTCGAACAGCCGGCCGTATCCGCCGACCTTCAGGAGGTCGGAGCAGGTGGTGATGGGCACGAAGCCACAGGCGACGCAGTTGGCGAAGTTGTGTTTATCCACGGCGGCGGAGAAACTGATCGGGCAATCGGGCCCGAAGTTCTGGCGCCAGCGCTCGACCAGACGGAGGGTGATGACATGCAGCGGCGAACCGCTGAGATACATGACCTCGTCCTTCGGGAAGAACGTCTTGTGATTGACGACTTCGAGGGTATTGCTGAACTTCACGCCGACGGCGAGGCCGAGCCTGCGTCCCGTTTCCTGCAAACGGCGCATCATCTGGATGCCATCGTCGAACTTCAGTCCTGCTTCGACGGCCTTCTTGTTGACCTGAATATCCTGGAAGCCGAGACGGTCGTGCAGCAGATGATTCAACTCATCCAAGCCGAGCATGGTGGGGTTCATCTTGACGATCACACCCATGCCGATTTCCGTCAGAAGGAAATGGCAGATCTTCTCGATTTCCGTCGGCGGGCAATTGTGAAACGTCGAGAGGGTGACAGAGTCCGAGATCTCGTCGGGGTAGGGCAGATCGCGGAACTGCTTCCATCGGTCGGGGATTTCCATGCGCAACGTATCGATGTGCGTCCCGGCGTTGCGCAGGCTGGTGATGAAATCGCGGATTGGCCTGGCGGAAATCCCGGCGAGGTTGTAGCCAAGGCTGAAGTCATAGATGGTTGATGTCTTGTCGAACGCGCTCGGCGGGAAATTCAGCAGGTTACTGGCTTTGAGCATCTCGACGAGCATCATTCCCGCGACGTATTCGCGGATCGACTCGTGCAACCGCAGTTCCTGGGAGAACTCGATATTGTAGCCGACATTGGTCATGTCGATGCAGGGACGGTTGATGACCAATTGGTCATCGATTTGGACGGTCTTGAGTTCGAGGATGCGGGAGCCGCCGAGCCAACTGAGGACGATATTCTGGGCCATCTGGGTTTGCGGGCCGGCCGCGGGGCCGAGCGGATTGGCGGCGAGGCGCCCGTGGAACTTCACGGTTGTGTCCAGGGTCGGGTCTGGCACGTACATTTTGCGCAGAGGCAGATCGAAGATGGTTCCCTGCCGCTCGGGCTCGAGGAACATCCGCTTCACCAGATCGCAAAATGGAGATGGATGGAGGTCAGCCATGACGCCAGTTCTGTCCATAGACTTTACGAGTTCCGCCGTCTTAGTCTAGTCATAAGTTCTTGCCACCACGCCGGGCATGAGCGGTGGAGGTCTCTTGCCTAACAGGCTCCTGCTTGTCAAGGCTTATGAGTGCCAAATTGTCGGTTTGCCAGCTATGCTCTGACATTGTGGCTGTGAGGACGCCTATTTATGCTGTTGGGTTGTTTTCGTAACCGATTATCGTCCAGGGTATTGTGATAACGACCTCACCCGTGGCATCGACGTTGCTTCCACAAGACTTACGAAGTATCAGGAATGGGACCCACGCTTGTCAGCGCGCCGAAGTTGCGGCGTTGAAAGGCCGGGGCTTTTGCCTCTGAATTGAAGGCATGGCTTTCGAGGAACGTCTTACGCGGAGGAGAGATGAAACGAAGTGACGGAAGTCTGACCGACGCCCAACTCCGAGCGGAATTGAGCCGATGCGAGTATTGCGAGGAGAAACCGTGCCGCGAGGCTTGTCCGGCGCATTGTTCGCCGGCGGACTTCATCATGGCCGCGCGCGTGGGCGAGAAATCCGACTATCGCCGGGCGGCGGCTCTGATCATGAGCGCCAATCCACTGGGCGGCGTGTGCGGGGTGGTTTGTCCCGACTACTTTTGTGTGAAGGCGTGTTCGCGGCGGTGTTTCGATTCGCCGATCAACATCCCCGCGGTCCAAGCGACGGTCATCAAGAAGGCGAACGAAGTTGGGATGCCAGAATTCGAGCCGGCGAGGAAGAACGGGAAGACGGTCGGGATTATCGGCGCGGGGCCGGCCGGGCTTGGGGCGGCGGCGGTGTTGGCACAGCAAGGTTATCAGGTCACGATCTACGATCAGCAGAATCGCCTGGGTGGGATGACGAATCTCATCCCGGACTTCCGGTTGGACAAGAAGGTGGCGCAAGACGACATCAGATTCGCGCAGCGTCTCGGGCCCATTCAGTTCAAGCCCGGCAAGGCCATATCCGACCCGGAGAAGCTGCTGAAGAAGCACGACGCGGTCATTGTGTGCGCCGGTTTGAGCGAGCCCATGCGGCTGGGCATACCCGGCGAAGAATACACGATCTCGTGGCAGAAGTTTCTGCGGAACCAGAAGAAAATCCGCGTGACGGGCAAGAAAGTGGCGGTGTTGGGCGGTGGCGCCGTCGCGGTGGATTGCGCGACCACGGCCAAACGGCTCGGGGCGCTGTCCGTGGATCTTGTCTATCGGCGCAAGCAGGAGAACATGCCGCTGACGCAGTACGAGCGGGAGATATTGCTGGAAAACGGCATTGAGATTTCGAGCTGCTGCAAGCCGACGGAAGTGCTTCATCAGGGCAGGCAGGTCAGGGGACTGCGAATCGATCGGATGATGCTGCCGAAAGGCAAGCCACCGTTGCCGAAGAACTTTGTCGTCAACAAGCAGGAATCGCCGTTTGTGCGTGAATTCGACATCGTGATATCGGCGATTGGCAGCCGTCCGGGGTTGCCCGTCAAGAAGACGAAGGGAGTTTTCTACGCGGGCGACATGGTGCTGGGGTCGTCCACGGTGGTGGAGTCCGTGGCCAGCGGCAAGAACGCGGCGTTGGAGGCGGACGCATTCATTCGCGGCGCGAGTCGGCCGCGTATTGGAGACCGTGCCAAGAGCCGCGTCATTCTCGCCGGTACGCCGTTGTGTCCCGTGCCGCTCGATGCGGAGTTCTTTGGCCGCAAGATTCGCTCGCCGTTTCTGCTCTCGGCGGCACCGCACACGGACGGCTACGAGCAGATGCGCCTGGCCTACCAGCACGGCTGGTCCGGTGGGGTAATGAAGACCTCGTTCGACAACGTGCCGATTCACATCCCGAGCGAATACATGTTCGTGATCGGGGGCTCGACGTACGGCAATAGCGACAACGTGTCGGGTCATCCGCTGGATCGTGTCCGCAAGGAAATCGAGCGGTTGGTAACGGAATTTCCCGACCGGCTAACCCTGGCGTCGACTGGTGGCCCGGTCACGGGTCATGACGAGGAAGACCGCGCGGGGTGGCAATCGAACACGCGGAAGGTGGAAAGCGCCGGGGCGATGGGCGTCGAGTACAGCCTGTCCTGTCCACAGGGTGGGGACGGCACATGCGGCGACGTGGTTTCCCAGAATGCCGAACTGACGGCGAAGATCATTGACTGGGTGATGGAGGCCAGCAGCGAGGACAACCCGAAGCTGTTCAAGCTCACGGCGGCGGTCACGGCGATCCAGCCGATCATCGGGCGGATCCAGGAAGTATTTGCGAAGTACCCCAACAAGAAGGCGGGCGTGACCCTGGCCAACAGTTTTCCGTCGCTGGCGTTCCGCAAGTCGGCGACGCGGCGTTGGGAGGAGGGCGTGGTCATCGGGATGTCAGGAGAAGGCGTCCTGCCGATCAGCAATTTGACACTGGCCAAGGTGTCGGGGATGGGGATCGTGGTGTCGGGCAACGGCGGGCCGATGGACTACAAGGCGGCGGCCAATTTCCTGGCGCTGGGCGCGCAGACGGTGCAGTTCTGCACGATTGCGATGAAGTACGGGCTGGGGATTGTGGACGAACTGCATTCCGGCCTGAGCTATCTGATGCAGGAGCGCGGGCTTGGGTCGGTCAAGGAACTGATCGGCAGCGCCCTGCCGGATCCGATCACGGACTTCATGGCGCTCACGGCGACCAAGAAGCTGCCCGAGGTGGTTCGCGAACTGTGCGAGCACTGCGGCAACTGCGTGCGCTGTCCGTATCTGGCGATCACGCTGGATGGGGAGAAGGTTCCGGTGTTTGATCCGCGGCACTGCATTGGCTGTTCGTTGTGCGCGCAGAAATGTTTTGCGGGCGCGATCACGATGCGGGAGCGGACGGAACGCGAACTGGCGGCGCTGGCGCATTAGTGTAGCGGCACACTTCCGTGGATGAGGAAGGCGTGACGGAAAAACGAACCCTCACCCTGACCCTCTCCCTTAAAACGGGAGAGGGGAATACTCCTCCGTCTCATCTCATCTCCCAGATTGTGGGGAGAGGACCAAGGTGAGGGGTCAGCCAATCAATGAGTTGTGAAGAACCGCTGGCCGGCGGGTGTGGATGCGGATCAGCCACAGGGTTGATTCTGTCAATTGACTTTGCAGTTTGCGTTGCCGTAGTCTAACCAGCACTGACCGTGAAACTCTCCCGACTCATCAAAGTTGCCCGCGGAGAAGAACCTGCTGATCTCGTCATCAAAGGCGGGCAGATCGTCAATGTTCTGAGCCAGGAGATCTACCCGGCGGATGTGGCGATTTGCGGAGAACAGATTGCGGGGGTGGGTGAGTACAGCGGGCTGAACGAACTCGATGCGCGGGGGAAGTTTATTGCGCCGGGATTCATTGACGGGCACATGCACATTGAGAGCTCGATGGTGACGGTCTGGGAATTTGCCAAGACGGTGATGCCGCGGGGCACGACGACGATCGTGGCCGACCCACATGAGTTGGCGAATGTGCTCGGGGTCGAGGGAATCGAGTACGTGCTGAAGACGGCGAAGTATCAGCCGCTGAGCGTGTATGTGATGTTGCCATCGTGCGTACCGGCGACGGACCTGGAGACCAGTGGGGCGCGGCTGAAAGCGGTAGACCTCCTGCCGTATCTCAACAGCCCGTGGGTGCTGGGCCTGGCGGAGATGATGAATTACCCGGGGGTCATTCACGGTTCCGAGGAGGTCCTGGACAAGTTGCGGATTGTTGGCGGGAAAGTGATTGATGGACACGCGCCGCAGTTGAGCGGGAAAGATTTGAGCGCGTATGTCGCCGCGGGCATCGGGAACGATCATGAATGCACGACGGTGGAGGAAGCGCGCGAGAAGATGCGGCTGGGGATGACGGTGGCGGTTCGGGAGGGCTCGGTGACGCGGGACCTGCTGGCGTTGCTGCCGCTGATCAAACCGGAGAACGCGGACCGGTTCTTCTTTTGCACGGATGACCGCACGCCGGCGGATTTGATGACGCGCGGGCATATTGATTCCATGGTGCGGATGGCGATTGGCGCCGGGCTCGATCCCGCGCTGGCGGTTCGTTTGGCGACGATCAACACGGCGCGCTATTTCGGGTTGCCGAAGGTCGGGGCGATTGCGCCGGGATGGGTGGCGGACGTGAATGTGCTCACCGATCTCAAGGCGTGCGCGGTCGAGAAGGTATTCAAGCGCGGGCATCTGGTGGCGGAGAAGGGATACTTGCTCGGCAACAAGCCGATGAGCGCGATGATCGGCGTGAGCAACACGGTCCGCATCCGGCCGCTGGGCGATTCGAGCTTCCGCATCAGTGCGAAGAGTGGCCGCGCGCGGGTAATGGAATTGATTCCCAACCAGATCATTACGCGACAGATTCTTGTCGAGCCGAAACGGGATGACGGGCATGTGGTGTCCGACACGAAGAACGACGTGCTGAAGATTGCCGTGATCGAGCGTCATCACGGCACGGGCAATATTGGGTTGGGACTGACGAAAGGGTTTGGCCTGAAATCGGGGGCGATTGCCAGCAGCGTCGGTCACGACGCGCACAATATTAATGTGGTCGGGACGAACGACGCCGACATGCGGGCGGCGGTCGAGGAAATTGCGAGGATGCAGGGAGGGTTCGCAGTGGCGAATGGCGGAAGTATTCTCGCGTCGGTGCCGTTGCCGATTGCGGGCTTGCTGAGCAACAAACCGCTGCCCGACGTGAAAGAGGAGTTGGATGTGGCGAACACAGCGGCGGGCAAGCTCGGCTGCACGGTTGCCGAGCCGTTCATGGCGCTCTCGTTTATGGCGTTGAGCGTGATTCCCGAACTGAAACTGACCGATCGCGGACTGGTGGACGTGAATCAGTTCAAGTTTGTGGATTTGTTTGAAGGGTAACGTGTCGTCGCCGGTGTTGTGATTCTGGGAATCATCGGTCGCAATCCCCCAAAACAGGCTTGAGAATGCGGCGAAAGTGAGGGAAACAAGCTGGAGGGTAGCCATGAGCGCAAAGGAAATTATTGAGCATATCAAAGCCTTGCCGCCGGCGGAGCGGGCCGAGGTGGCCAGGTTCATCGTCGAACAGGATGACTCGTGGATTCCGGACGACTTCAAGGCGGCGATGGACGATGCGCAGCAGGGCCGTCTCGTGGATATGAAGAAGGCATTGTCTGAAGCGCCGCCGCCCCATCTGCGATGAGCTACCGTTACCGGGCCACGGAACGGTTCTGCTATTTCTGCAATTCCGCTTTCGAAGCGTCGACGAACAGCTTGCCGTCCTTTTCGGAAACCACGCCGGTGACCTTGAGGGTGGCGTCGTTGTGACGGGCGTCCATCAACTCTTTGGTCGGTTTGGTCAGGGTATAGATTTTCCCATCGGCGGTTTTCAGGCTTACGCCACACTGTGTGCTTACGCCGTAGGTGCAACTGGAACAGCCGATCTTGCCGAGCAGGGTGACTTCGTTGGTCTTCGAGCCGCCATCGGCCCGGGCGATGCAGGTGACTGAGAGAATCATTGCGGCAACGAGCGCGATCAGTTTCTTCATGGATTCCTCCATCGGGTTGGACGCAAGGGTGCGCGCGTGGGATGGAAAGGGCAAGGCGATTTTGCTGGCCCGGGAGAGGCGGCGACCTGAGCTTGCCCAAGGGTCTCGAGCTGATTACACTTCGCGGCATGACGCGCTACTCAGTGACACCCCGTCAATGTACCTTCACGAGGAAGCGAGCGTTGTTCCAAATGAAACGAGCGAAGCGTTTGCTTTGGGTTGGCTTGGTCATCGGCGGATACCTGTCTACAGGCCATGGATGCAGCGGTGCAATCGCGTCGGGTGATTCGTCGGCCCCGTGGCCGGCGACGGGCGTGCCTCCAGATCAAGGTACGAACGGATCGACCGCGGTGAATAATCAACGAGCCGATGACGACGCGATTGAGCAAATGAAAAGAGATCTAGACGCTGCTAGGCGCCACCAGCACCTCTTGCCCAACTTCGTCACCGGGCCCGGCATTCCGAAGCCAATCGGCGTGAACTTTTACGAAATGCATGACTACTACCCAAGCTACCTGTTATGCATTTACGATGTCAAAGAGAACCATTATGATCAGAGTAACGAGCCCGCGTGGTTCAAGGCAGCTCTTCTGCAAATCCGCGGCTCGGGGTTTCAGAGCTTCTCTCTATTCAAGTGGGTTGCCGTTATCATTAAGAATGATGCAGAACACACGGGGGAGAGCACTTTTGAGCAATCGTTCAAAGTGGGTGCCACCTTTAGCGCCCGTGACGTGTTTGATCCCACCTGTGACTTGGCGCCACTGATCGCCCGGGCGGCCATGGACCGGCACCCGTTTATGTATGATCCGAAGCCGCCGCCCTTAGGTGAACAACAGCGTTGGCTGATTATCGAGCGGCACATGGCCGCTATCGGGGCGGCCACAAACTTGAACGAAAACGTGACGGGGTCCGAGCTACACCGGTAAGAGGTCGGTCCCGCAGGTTGTGGTTCCGTCCGCGCCTGACGGCGTAGCGGCCACGAGCTTCCTACGCTTGAAGGCCAATTCGCTTTTTTGGGCGGCGGCCCGCTCACTTTGGTTCGGTACGCCGCTTCCAGTAATCCGGCCGCCTCTTCGCATGGGCAAGGGCGGCGATCCAAATGGCGTTGGGGCGTTCCATGTAGAAGATCGAGTACGGGAAGCGTTCCACCAGGTACTTTCGAAATCGTGAGTCGACGTGCGGCGGCCATGCTTGCGGAGTTTGTTGAATCCTCTGTAAGGCCTGCTCGATACTGGCGAGGAAATCCAATCCAAGCCCTGGCACTTTGGATTCGTACCACGCGATTGCGCCATCCAATTCGGCTTTCGCCTGCGGATGGACGAGGAGGGGTTTCACGAGTATTTGGCGCGCATTTCGCGCAGGAGCTTTTCGGCCGGCTCGCCGGTGACGCGACCGCTGTGGATGTCTTCGGCCCGCCGCTTCAATTCCTCGTCCCAAGCCGCGGCAACGCCCTGTTCCTCGTCGGCATCCAGCGATTCGATGAGGAACCGAATGAGTTCCGCGCGGTCTTCCGGGGCGAGGGCTGCCAACTCTGATTTCATGCGCTGCGCTTTCGCCGTCATGCCAGTAGTTTGCTCCGCTTCTCGGTTCTCGTCAACTGTGGCGTCAGGGCCTGCCAGAGCTGCGGGGAGGTTTGCTATCCGCAGACGATAGGCGGTGGCGGGGATGCGGCTCACCGGGGGGCGGTCGCGCCGCCTGGCTTGGCCGCACGGTCGGCCTCAACCGGGCGGGCCGGGAGACCTTCGGTCGAAGACGGTGTGCGGGGTCGGGAGACCCTCGCACAACAGGGTGGGAACCTGAACGGGCACCTGGTGCGGCGGGATACACCCGTTGGACGGGGCCTGCGCGCCCTGCAAGATGGAGACTGCGGCTCGCCGGGAGGCTCGCCCTCCAAGACGGCGGACGGACGGACTACTCGCTCCGAACTCGGAATCGGGTAAAGTCGGGCATCACTGGCATAATTCAGACAAGCGCTCGAAGTAGTTGTCTGTATTATTCGTTTCGGTTCCGGGTTAGAGTTGGCGCATGAAGTGCAGAGAGATGGGAAGGGGAGTCGAAGGACAGGAAGGACGCGACGAGCCTTCGCGGCGACGAAGCAGCCACGGCCGGCAGGCAAGTCGCTGCATCTCCAAAGGAGGGGGGTATAGATCTGCGAAACGAAGCCAATGGTTTTTGCGTGTTGGAGGATGCGGATCATCAAGAGCGCAAAGTGGTTACGGCGGAGAGAATTCCGAAAAACGCGTTGGCTTCGTTTGGCTTCGTTCGGGGTATTTTCCTGCCAATTGCGCGGCAAGTGGGCCTCGATTTGGGTTCGTCTGCGGGGTTCGGAGGGGGTTTTCGGGGCAGAGAATGGGTGATCTCAGCTACTCGGCGTGGTTTGGAGACCTTCGGTCGAGCTCTGTGCGGGGTCTGGAGACCCTCGCACAACCGGGTTGGTGGAGGGTCCAGAGGCATTGACAGGCTGGAGTCAACGTAGGAGACTGCGCGGGCTGAGACTGGGAGAACTTTTATGACAACTGACTTTGTATATGGGCTGACGTTTGCGGCGATGCGTGATCCATCGCGGATCAAGAAGGACGCGCGGAAGCAGGCGTTGGAGAAAAGGCGGACGGACCCGGTGGATCCGGTCAATCTGTTCAATGTCTCCGGGAGATCGACACGATCTGCGGATTTGGAGGTGTTACCTGGTTTCCGCAGCCACTGATCCTGTAATCAGCGTATCCGCAGAAGATTTCAAAGAAGCTTCGAGAAAGGAATCAATGAAGGAAAGCGTCAACGAGAAAGTTTTGGCCAAGACCATTCAGCGCTGCCGGGAGAGAGGGATCATCATTCCTACGTTTGCCGAGCAGAAAGATCCGACGAAAATCCCGCAGAAGATCAAAGACAAACTGAAAAGCGTTGGTCTTTGGGACGTCGATCCCGCGAACCTGTTTCGAATAACGTGGAAGAACAATCCGAAGGAAAACGGCGGGGACGGTCTGTTTGGCGGGGTGAATTACATTGAAATCCCGCCGGAACTGAGTGGGGTCAAGGCAAAGATTGTCGGGCTGCTGGGGAAGTGGTTTCCGACAGGTGCCCACAAAGTCGGCGCGGCGTTCGGGTGTCTGGCGCCGCGGCTGGTGACGGGCGGGTTTGACCCGACGACCCAGAGAGCGGTCTGGCCGTCGACCGGTAATTATTGTCGTGGAGGCGCGTTTGACTGTGCGCTGCTGGCTTGCGATGCGATCGCGATATTGCCGAAAGAGATGAGCAAAGAGCGATTTGAGTGGCTGGAGGCAATCGGCACGAAGGAGATTTTCGCCACGCCGGGCTGCGAGAGCAACGTGAAAGAAATCTACGACAAGTGCTGGGAGCTGCGGAAAGAGCGCGGCGACAAGATTGTCATACTCAACCAATTTGAGGAATTCGGCAATGCGTGTTGGCATTATGAGGTGACGGGTTCGGCGATCGAGGAGGTCTTCCACCGGATCAAAGGAAAGAAATCGCGTCTGAGCGCGTATGTTTCGGCGACGGGCTCGGCCGGAACCATCGGCGCGGGAGAGTATCTGAAGAAGGCGTTTCCGCCGGTCAAAATTGCCGCAACCGAGGCCCTGCAGTGTCCGACGCTCTATTTGAACGGGTTTGGCGGCCATCGGATCGAAGGCATCGGCGACAAGCACGTTCCGTGGATACACAACGTCCGCAATACGGACAACGTCATTGCGATCGACGATGAAAGCACGATGCGGCTGCTGCGGTTGTTCAACGAGACGGCGGGCAGGAAACGCCTGGAAAAGGAAGGGGTGAAAAAGGGATTGCTTGAGAAGCTTCCCATTCTCGGAATTTCGAGCATCTGCAATCTTCTCGCGTCGATCAAACTGGCCAAGTATTACGAGATGAACGGGGACGACATTGTCGTTACGATCTTCACGGATTCTGCCGGCATGTACCAGTCCCGCCTGAAGGAGCTGGACCAGGAGCAGGGGAAATACTCCGAGACCGATGCGGTAGGCGATTTCGCGCGGTATCTGCAGGGCGTCGGCATCGATTGGGTGAAGGAGCTCTCGTACTGGGACCGGAAGGCGCTGCACAACCTGAAATACTTCACCTGGGTGGAACAACAGGGCAAGACGGTGGAAGAATTGGATGCGTTGTGGGAGCCGGAGTTATGGGATGAAATGTTTTCGCAGATTCCCGTTTGGGACGAGCTGATAAAGGAGTTTAACGGCCAGACCGGACTTTTGAGGAAGCTATAAGCGATAACGGGCGAACAACTGCCTCTGTGCGCGCTTGACTTGTGGTCACGGGAGAATCATTCTGGACCGCGAGGTGACGATGAAGACGAAGTTGCTGTATTCTGTATTTGTTGCGACAGCTGTGGTCGTGGCTGGCTGCAGTAAATCTGAAAATGTTACGCAATCATCGCCGGCTCTTCCGCCGTCCACGCCGGTCACGCAAGCGGCGCCCTCGCCGCAACCTGCGGCGTTGCCGCCCGGACATCCGGACATCAGCGGCATGAGCGCGCAGAGTTTGCCACCGAACTCGGCGGCGGACGCACCGAATCCGCAGTGGACGGTTCCCTCGGGGTGGCAAACGGGAAGCGCGTCATCAATGCGGCGGGCGACGTTCCTGGTGAGCGGGGAGGGGGCGCAGACGGCGGAGGTGGCGGTATCGGTGTTTCCCGGGGACGTGGGCGGTTTGATGGCGAACATCAATCGTTGGCGCGGGCAGATCGGTCTGGGGCCGGCGGCACCGGATGAGATCAGCGGGTTTACCTCGGATGTGGAGGTCGATGGAACGAAATCGACGGTGGTGGATTTGAAGGGGGAGACGGTTCCGCCGGGCAGGACGCAGCCGACCCGCATGATCGTGGTGACGGTTCCGCACGGGGGCAATTCGTGGTTTTTCAAGATAACGGGAGACGCGCCACTGGTGGAAAAGCAGAAGGAAGCGTTTCTGCAGTTCGTGAAGTCGGTGAAATTCTAGTCGGCGCCGCGCGGGTGTGGCGGGAGAGGATGCTTGTGGTCGCGTCCGAGGGCGAGGTGGATGGCCGAGACGACGTAGATCAGCGTACCCGCGACCGAGAGCGCCAGCAGTGTCCCGGCGGGGAAGGAGCGGGACAACGTTTCCAGGGTGCCGGTTTCCAAAATGTCGGAAGTTGTGGCGAGTTGGAGGTAATGCGCGTAGGCGCGTACGAAGAGGACGACCATGGTGATGAAACAAGCGCTGAATCCACTTGCGTACAGGAGGCCTGAGATGCGTTGGCCGAGGTAGAACTGTCCTGCGCCTGGCAAGAGGAGGTTGAGCGTCATCGCAAAGCGCAAGGAGCGGGAGCGACCTGAGTGAGCGATTGGGGTGGCGGGAGCGGTGGTGATTATGGGCGGAACAGTTGGTTGCGGTGATAGATTCCAGGCAGCGCCGATTTGGTCACGGATGGACGGGGGGACGGATTCCATATTGTAGGAGGTGGTCTGACCATTTGCGGTGACTGAAATCCGGATGCCTTCGCGACTGGAGGTCGTGGTGGGAAGGGTGGCGGGTGGCTTGGCTTTGTCCGCCGCCAGCACGGCCAGCATTTCAGCTTCAAAAGCCGCTTCGCGCGCTTTCGCATCGCTCCCTGACAATTTACTGATGTCTTTCCATTGCGACATGAGGCTCGCCCCTTCCTTCTGCGGGGCAGGATTTATGCCGGAAAAGATACCACCAAGAGGAGCCGGCCGCCACTGGGTCTTTGGGTGAAGCCGTGGTGGATCGCGGCAAAGCGAGCCGCGTTACTCAAGGGGCATGACGGTGTAGCCACCCGATTTCTTGTCGGGCTCCAATTTCAGCAGGCCGCGTTTCTGGGCGTCCAACAGGAGGTCGTTGAAGGAGCGGAAGCCGTACGCGCGTTCGTTGAAGCCGGGGTGACGGCGTTTGATCGCCTGCTTGATCATGGATCCATACACCGGGTTATCTTCGTCGCGTTCTTCCGCGAGGGCTTCCAAGGTTTTCGCTACCAGGTCGAACGCATCCGTGATGGGCGGACCCTCTACGGCCTTCACATCTCCGTTGGCGGGAACTTTGGGAGCGGGAGTGGAGGGTGTTCGCACGGCGGAACGCTGCCGTGGCTTTGGCGCGATACGCACGAGGTCATCGTAGTAGATGAACTCATCGCAGTTGTTGATGAATAGATCGGCTGTGGAGTTCTTGACCCCGACGCCGATGACAGTCTTGGCATTCTCGCGTAGTTTGCTCACCAGCGGAGAGAAATCGGAATCACCGCTGATGATGACAAAAGTGTCCACGTGGCTTTTCGTGTAACAGAGATCGAGAGCATCGACGACCATGCGGATGTCGGCGGAATTCTTTCCCGACTGGCGCACGTGGGGAATCTCGATCAATTCGAAGGCAGCCTCGTGCAGATCGCGCTTGAACGCCTTGCCACGCTCGAAATCGCAGTAGGCCTTTTTGACGACAATATGACCTTTCAGCAGCAGGCGTTCGAGCACCTTTTGGATGTCGAACTGCGGGTAGCTGGCGTCGATCGCTCCGAGGGCAATGTTCTCCAGGTCGAGAAACACGGCCATCGTTGCATTGGTGTCCTGGTTACTCATGGCAATCTCCGTCGTGACTATACTACAGACCCGCCCTGCTGTGTACCGTTATTATTTCGGGACGGCAGTGCCATCATGGATCGATTCTGCCTGGGCGTTGATTTGGGTCATCGCTTGTGTGAGATCCGTATACACTTCGTCGTGGATGTTGACGACGCCATAGTTTGAATTCTCGCCGTCAAAACGTCCTTCCTTCGGTTCGTCGCAATGCTCGAACCAGTGATAGCCGACGAGATACGGATTTTGCAGCGCCTGGGTGACGTAGCTTCGGAATGCAGATGCCCGCTCCGCTTGTGTTTTCACCTTCGGGCCGGCACCGCGCGTGTTTGGCAGCCCGCTATCCTCCGCGCGGAACGCGAATTCGCCGATAATGAGCGGTTTGCCAAAGGCAGCGTAACGGCTGACGGTCTCGCGCGGATCCGTGCGGTAGCAATTGAACGAAACCACGTCGACGTACTTTGCGGCGGCAGCCACGACAGGTCGCGGCGGGAAATAAGCAAAGCGACAACCAAAGTTCATGTGATTGGGATCGGCGGCTTTGATTGCCTCGCTGGTGACGCGGAAGTATCGGTCTGCCAGGCGTGCGAGGAACGCGTCGCAATCGGTGACGAACGCCGCGCGTTTGGGGTCCGCTTCGTTGGCCTGGCGCTCCGTCTCCTCGTTCTGCTGGTAGACGGCTTTGCGCACGACGGGCGGAGGGACTGATGTGGCGTTGGAAAGATCATCCCAGGACGCAAACTTCGCGTTCCAGACCGCATTGAATTTGGACACGTCTCCGTAGCGTTCCCGCATGAGATCGACGGCGGCCTTCTTGCCCGGGACGGTCGCGGGCAGATCAAGAAACAAGGTCAGCAGCTCGTCCGGGCCGCGCCAGTCGGGGCCCCAGCGCAGTTCGTTGTCCGTAAACCAGCCGAGCAGCCAGGGATCAGTGGAACGTGGTGTGCAGACCTCGCGGGCGCGTTGACGGGCTATGGTTTCGAAATCGGGATCGAACACGTCGGGAAAAATGCCGTGCAGCCAGGCCATCCCTCTTTGCTTCTCGCCGACAAATGTCGCGCCGAGGTCGACAATCGGTGCGTAGGCGAGATGCTGATTGCTTGCGGTGCAGGCGGAGATCGAGTCGTCCGACCACGCGCCCAGAGAGTTGAATCCCCAACTGACGAGGCGCTGGGCGGCCGCCTTTCGCCAGGCGTCAGGGGACCCGTATTTGGTCTTCACCGTTTCCAGGTAGGGCGAAGTGCTGGTGCCCTTGATGGTATCGCCGGAGAACTGGACGGTCGTGATGCCCTTTGAGAGGAAACGGTGGCCGTGCGGGTCGAGCAGCCACCAGCGGCCTTCCAATTGAACGGCATGGAAATAGGGATTCGCGGGGACCGGGGATGAGTTGGTGGCCATGGATGGACCGGTAATGATGAGGAGGGGAATTGACAGGTATACTAGTTGGATAATGGTGCGCATGAACCGCATCGTGCCAATGATGGTCCGTGGAGACAAGCAGAATGTCCCCAGGTCATACGAGGTTTCACGGTTCGGGTGGGTTCCACCAACACGGGCCTTTGCCTTCGATAGCTGCTGTGGCACGGCGGCGCGTCTCGTCCATCTGGTTCTGCGGGAGTAGCTGGAACGACTGCGCGGCGGTGTAAGCCGCATCCTGCTCGTTCGGGAAGCTCAGGCCGAGTAGCGCGACATCGGGGTCGAGTGTCAGCGTGTAATGTAAGCATTCGGCCACGCTCAAGCGTGGAAGAGTTGGTTCGGCTTCCACGTCGCTGCCGCCCGAACCAAACTTGCCGCGCGGACGGGACTGGAGCGGCTGATTGTAGCCGGTGGTATCGCCCAGCAATTTACCGGCGCCAAACGTTTTGAAACAGACTGTGCCCAGTCGATGTTGTTTCGCGAGTGGCAGGACATGCTCGATATATCGCGCGTCAACGAAGGGGCCAATGGGAAACATGACCAGATCGCAGAGCCCGGACGGAATCGCGGCGAGCAAGACATCGGGATGATGGGACGAAATGCCGCGAAAGCGCACTTTGCCGGACTGCACGCACGACGCCAGCTGATCCATCCCGCCGCCCGGCGTGACGATCTTTTGCCAATCCTCTAGGGCGCTGACGGAGTGGAACACAAAGCAGTCCACCATATCGAAGCCAGTGTTCTTCAAGCTGGCATTGACCTGAGCGGCAACCGGCTCGTGATGATGGTCGATTTTGTCGATCACGAACATGCCATCGCGCCGGCCCTTGAGGGCTGTTCCGACGATTTGCTCGCTATAGCCCTGTTCGTAGTTTGGCGCGGTGTCGATCAGATTCAGGCCGGCGTCGATCGCCCGAAGAACGGTTGCCACACACCGATCCAGAGGCACATTTCGGTCGGCGAGATCGCCGATACCAAGCCGGGTCGCACGGAACCCTGTGCGACCAAGTTCGCGGCGCGGTTGGAACGTGTTGCGCCAGGCCGGATAAGTTGCTTTGGCTGAGGTCACTTTCTGTCTACCAGACACATTCGATAATTGCACACAGCATGATGTAGCGTGCCAATCGGCGTTCCTTCCGTCAAGACGAAGAATGCTTTCTTGTCCAGAATGGCGTGCGCGTGGACCGTGCCCGTCCCGACATAGCCCCAGACCTCCCGGCCACTGCGCTGGGAGAGGCAATGGACGCTGTTATATGTGACCGACAATCCCGTGTTCGAAAGCAGACGTATCTCCGTGGTTGTATCGAAGGCGTATACGACATCCTTGGCAAATACGAGGTCGGCGCCGATGTTTCGTACACCCCAGGATGTGACACCACTCTTGCGATCGAGTTTCATCAAGAACTGGACGGGCACCCGTGGATCGGTCGATCCGTCCTTGAAAATGTCGTCGCTACGGAAGTTCTTGCCCTCGCTCGACATGAAATCGTTCCTCGACAATTTGATGGTCACATAAACACCGTCGTCCGGCCCGACGACGAGACGGCTTGGCTTGAGATTGTCGCGAGCCCACTTTTTTCGACCGTTTTTGGCGTCAAAAGCGATTACGCCATTGCCGGCGGCGACGGCGAACAGATTGCTGTCAGCCGACAGGAGCCTTGGGGTTGCCCCGAGCGAGGTTTGCCACAAGGGCTGGCTTTCGTTTCCGAACACCAGCAGGTCTCGACCCGCTACCACGCATGCAAACGGCCCGACAGACTCGATTTGAGGGATCCCCCTGGCCGAAATGCTCATGCGGCCGGCATCGGTGCCATTTTCCAGCGAATGAAATCGGATTGTGTAATTCTGCGGTGGTTGATCCTTTTCCGTCTCTGTCTGATCCGTCGCGATTTCGACGTCGAGGCTGCCACTGGCCATCGCGCGTTGAATTCCGGCGAACATGGCGCTACGGAACGCGCTCACATCGATGCCTGAAGCGGTGAACTCCTCTTCGTCAGCGTTGGTTGAGGTCGCGGTCGCGGGAACATCCCGAGTGGCGCTGAGGACCCGCTGGCCGGGCACTGGCACAGAGGCCAGGTATGCGGAACCGTCGGGGTCCGACCAGAGTTCGTGGCCATCGTCGAATGCGAGGCATGTGGCGCGGGGTCGGACAACATTGCCTCCCTTGCGATGCGTCGACAGCACACACAGCAAGCCGTCGTTGTGCGGGAGGACCTGCGACAGCGAGGTGTCCGGTTGGAAGAGCTTCCAGAGTACGCCACCGGTCTGGGCTTTCAGGGCGACCAGCTGCCGTTGGGAGCGCAGGATAATGTCGTCTCCTTTCACGTCGAGCAGGGTCAGTGGGTCGCGGAGCTCGCCCGAATCGCTGTACGATACGGCCTCGGCAAATTCCGCAGTCTGGTTGGACGCGGAGAGGGGCTCTTCCAGCGAGCGGACGTCGACCTTCCATTGTTTCTGTTGCGTGGTCACGTTGAGGAGACTCAGTTCGTCATCAGCTTGGACGAGTGTGCGAGACGGATCCAATGGTATGGCGCCGAACCGATCGGGAGTGGACATGATCTCCAAGCTGGCAACGACGTGAGGACGGGGGCCCCAGAAGTCCTGGTACACGATGTACCCGACATAGCCGGCCAGGAGAAGGACTGCGAGCAGCGCGACTTTTTTCAATATGGCGAAGATCATGGCAAGCACTCGCTCGAACTTTTCGTCGTCTTCGACCGTCGGCGTGGAGTCCGGGGCGGTCGAAGGCTCGGCGCTGCTAACGGCGGCGCGGCAGTCGTCACTGCAGTAGTAGCCATTTTCACGTACGCAGGTCATGCACAGCGGTTTCGCGCAATTCATGCAATTGTGGGTGGCGGGCTGATCCGGATGATGAGTGCAGGCGACTTGGAATTGGCGCGCCCCTGGCTCCGCTCCGACCGAATCTTCCGCCGTGCCGAGTTGCTCCGCCTGGGCGAGGATGTCGGAAGCACGCGCGCCGCATCTGGGGCAACGGGCACGCTGGGCGACTTGTTCGTTGATGACTTCAAAATGAGCACCGCAGGAGCAGTTGATCTCAATCATGGGGTTTTCCTTTCCATTTGAATTCCTTACGGAACATGAGATTGGGATACACGGGACTCGTGACGGCGGCCTTCGCCGGGGTGGCTGGCGCGCTTTGCGCAACGATCGCCTTTCGGGTCATGGAACATAGCTCCTGTTCGATTATCGAAGCTTGTTCCGGCCAATTCCTCTCGCGATAGAAGGCAAGAGCATCGAGGAGAACATCGTGGGCGCGCTTGACCATGCCTGTACACTCCCAGCAGAGCGCCCACTTCGCACGGGCGTCGGCGCACCGCGGGTAGCGCCCGGCGAGTCGTTGGTACACCTCCATGGCTGGATACCATTTCTGTTTGTAGAAGAGGTGGTCCGCTTCCTTCATGAGGTACTCCTCTTCCCCTTGTCGCCATTCGCGAGTGGCGAGCGCGAGTGCCAAACCAAAAGCGAACCCGCCAATGTGACCCCAGTACGCCACTTGCGCGCCGCCAGCGCGTAACGCGTACACGCCGAAGATGAGTTGCAGTCCGATCCAGAAGCCGATGAAGAACAGCGAACTGATGCGCGTGATTCCGTGGCGCATGATGAACGGCACGGGAATGAACGCCCCAAACCACATGCGAATCTTGAAACGCGGGAAGCGCACCAGATAGTAGCCGAGCAGCCCGGAGATTGCGCCCGAGGCGCCGATCAAGGGTTCGTCAATATTGGGAAAATGTCCGGCAACGGCCGTGAGCCAGTACAGCAGCACGGAGGCAAGCCCACTCACAAAGTAGAGCGAGAGAAATTTCCGAGGGCCAAGCACATCCTCGAGGTCGCTCCCCGCGAACCAAAGGTAGGCCATGTTCCCGCCGATGTGCAGGAGACTCATCAGATAATCTGTCCATGGTGCCTGGGTCTCGCTCGGCCAGCCGGCGTGCAGGAACATATGGGTGAGAAACTGCCACGGCTGTGGGTGGCCGGCGACAAAACCAAAGGTTTCGACCACGTGCCGGTAGTTGAGACAGTTCGATACGATGTAGATTATAACGTTGGCGGCAATGATCGAGAACGTTGCCGCCGGGACACGGCTGCGATCATGGTCCGATCCGGTCGGTATGAGCAGGGCAATCATACCTGCGCGCTTCCGCGCGCCGGAGTATGCCGTGGGTGGAGGAGAGAAGCAAACCGTAAATGGCCTCCGCGAAGCACCGGCGGTATGGCTGGGGGATATCAGCGGTCCGCTGCTGGAAGCGTCACGGAATCGTTCGGCTGCGGTTGTGTGAGCCGCATCGAAACAAGGCCAGCGACGAGGCAAATGACCGCGCCAAGCGAGACGGTGAAGGAAGCGCTGGTGGCTTTGGCGATTGCGCCCGCCATGAGGCTGCCAAAGGGAGTCAGGCCGAGGAATGCGAGGGCGTAGATGCCCATGACACGGCCGCGAAGCTCGTCGGGCACGCGTGTTTGAACAGTGGTATTGGCGGTGGCGAAGAAGATGATCATGAAGAAGCCCGAGCCGGCGAGCGCTGTGGCGGAGAGCCAGTAGACGTGCGAGAGCGCGAACACGGCGAGCATGATGCAGAAGCCGAAGAGTCCGCCGAAGAACAGTATTCGCCGTCCCACCGAGTGACCGAGTGAGGCAAGGGTGAGCGCTCCGAACAAAGCGCCGACGCCATTGGCGGCCATGAGATACCCATAGCCGCTGGCCTGGGTGTGCAGGACATCGCGGGCGAAGACAGGAAGCAGGATGCTATATGGCCAGCCAAACAGGCTTACGATGGTGACAAGGGAGATGACCGCCCGCAGGAGACGGTGGCCGCGGACGTAGCGCAGCGCCTCGGCGGTCTCATGCCACATGGGCTTTCGCTCTCCGAAGCGTTCGACTGCGGCGGGCAGGCGCATGGCAAAGTAGGCGGCAACAATGGCGAGATAGGAAAGGCTGTTGACGAAGAAGCAACCGGTCAGTCCGATGATGCCAATCAACACCCCGGCCAACGCAGGGCCAAATACGCGAGCGCCGTTGAAAAGGGACGAATTCAGCGCGATGGCATTCATTAAATCGTCCTTGCCGACCATTTCGACGACAAAACTCTGACGGGTCGGGATGTCGAAGGCATCGGTGATGCCGTCCAGAAAACCGAGCAGGGCAATCTGCCAGATCTTGATGACCCTGAAGTAAACGAGGATGGCGAGCACGAAGGCAAGAACCATGGCGGTGCTTTCGGTGAGAATGACGATGCGGCGTTTCTCGAAGCGGTCAGCCAGCGCCCCGCCGAGCAGCGTGAAGAGCGTGACGGGGATGGCGGACAGAAAGCGCACCCAGCCAAGGGTGAACGCGGAATTGCTGAGGGTGTACACGAGCCAATTGAGCGCGACCTGCTGCATCCATGTGCCAATGACGGATGTGAGCTGGCCGGAGAAAAACAGCCGGTAATTGCGGTGGTGGAAGGCAGCGAATGTCTTGCGCCAGCTGATGCCCCCCGCTACAACGCGGCTTGCCTGCGTCAAGGTGTCGGGCGGCACGGTGGCAATTGTTGGTGCGGTCTGTTTGGAGGGTGGGGTTGATTCAGTCATGGCGCGGGACTTTGGGGAATTAACTGGAAACCGGCGCGGAAATCAACGGAAGATTCGCACAAGGTCAGACATCATCCGGTGGCGATCCCCGGGCGGCTCGGTCGGAAACTGGCGGGCGTGACTGATTGGCGTAATTCGATCAGGCACCGGTGGAGCGCCCGAGCAGAAAGTACAGGAGCATGCCGAAAAAGGGCAGGAGCAGGATTAACAGGATCCAGAGGACTTTCTTGCCAATATCGGCGGAGCTTTTTGCCGCGTCGACAATTGCGATGATGTCCAACACCAGTACGATCAGCCCGAGCAATTGATACATAGCGACCTCCCGAGTGATCCGACACTACACCGGTTGTGTCTCGTCGGCAAGCGGCAAAACATTGTGGTTGACAGGCCGTCGGGATACGATATAGTCAAACACAAGAAAGTTAGGCATGTCTAATATCTCGGATCGCAAAGAGACAGGCGCTTCTGTCGCGGCGCATTCCCCGGAGGGGCATTTGTCCCTGGAGGGGATGCACGGTTCTGTGGATGTTCCCCATCACGATGCAAGTTTTTGGAAGCAGTGGCGTGCGTTCGTGGGTCCGGCGTTGCTGGTGAGCGTGGGCTACATGGACCCGGGAAACTGGGGTACCGATCTGCAGGGTGGAGCGCAATTCAAATACGGCCTGTTGTGGGTGGTGGGCCTGGCGAGCCTGATGGCAATTTTCATGCAGGTCATCTCCGCGCGACTGGGGGTGGTAACAGGCAAGGATCTCGCGCAATGCTGTCGAGAGTGGTACCCGCGCTGGACCCGATGGCCGAATTGGTTGTTTTGCGAAATGGCGATCGGCGCGTGCGATTTGGCGGAAGTATTGGGAAGCGCCGTCGCGCTGAATCTCTTGTTTCACATTCCCTTATTGTGGGCGGTGATCATCACCGGATTGGACGTGTTGCTCCTGCTGGGCTTGCAGCGGTTTGGAATGCGGACCATTGAGGCAGTCGTCCTTCTACTGGTGGCGACGATCGGCGTGTGCTATTTCATCGAGATCTTCGTTTTGCCGGAGACACAGCCGAGCTTCCTGGAAATGGGCCGGGCGATGATCACGCCGAACTTCCGTCAAGCCGGTATGATCTACGTGGCGATCGGGATCATCGGCGCGACAGTGATGCCGCACAATTTGTATCTCCACTCCGCGCTGGTCCAGAGCCGCAGGCTGCAGAAGGACCAGGCATCGGTCTGTCGTGCCGTGCAGTTCAATACGATCGACTCCACCGTTGCGCTGACGATCGCGTTTTTTGTGAATGCCGCGATTCTGGTGCTCGCAGCGATGGTGTTTTTCGGCAAGGAGAGCGTGACGGTGGCGGGTGGACACGTGGTCAAGTTTGGTGTCGACAGCGACTGGATTCGGGTGGCGTACCTGACACTGGCGCCGTTGTTGGGAACGGCAGCAGCAAGCACACTGTTTGCGGTCGCGCTACTGGCGAGCGGTCAAAGCAGCACGATCACGGGCACGTTGGCGGGGCAGGTGGTAATGGAGGGGTTCATGCACTGGCGGATCAAACCATGGGTGCGACGGTTGATCACGCGGACGATGGCGATTCTGCCAGCAGTGTTCATCATCGGGCTGCGGGGAGACAGCAGCGTGACGGATCTGCTAACGCTGAGCCAGGTGGTGCTGGCATTGCAGCTCCCGTTTGCGATGTTTCCACTGCTCCATTTTACAAGCTCGCGCAAACGAATGGGCGCATGGAAGAACGGATGGTTTTTGCTGATAACAGGATGGACGAGTGCTATTCTCATAACCGCCCTGGACGTCTATGGTTTGCCGGATTCGCTCAAGGCGGCCTGGCAAGTCATTACGGGCGGCTAGAGGCGCAACGTAACGATTGCTCACGCATATGTACAAGACCATTCTGGTAACGCTGGATGGCACCCCGACGGACCGGGCCATCATTGAACACGTCAAACGGCTGGCGAAGCACATGCGCAGCCGGGTTGTCCTGCTGCATGTTGCGGATGGCTGGGCGGCGCGCACGTATGGTGCGGACGCGGTCAGCCCGGAGATCACCGAAGACAAAGCGTATTTGGCAAAAGTCCGGGGCGAATTTCGATCTGCCGGCATCCCTGTCGAAGTCGAGCTTGCGTATGGCGAGCCCGCAACGGAAATCATCAAGTGGGTGGAGAAGAGAGGGTGCGATTTGGTGGCGATGAGCACGCACGGACACCGGTTCCTGGCCGATCTATTTCTGGGGTCGACGTCGCGGCTTGTCCGCCACCGCATTAATGTGCCGGTGCTACTGCTCAAGGCCAAGTGACCAGAGCCAGCTCACACGCCTTTGGAGATGAAGGGTATCCGGTCATCTCGGCCACCCCCCTCGGTAAAGCGTCTTCTTTCCCCCCATGCATCCCGGCCTACTGTACCGTTAGCGAGAACGACTCCTTGGCGATGCCCTTTTTGGCGTCCGTCAGTTCCACTGTGAACATCGCCAACCCGGCCACCTTCGGCGTCCCGCTGATCACTCCCGTGCTCGCCAGCTTCAAGCCTGTCGGCAATTTGCCGACCGCCTTCCACTTGTACGGTGTCGTACCCCCTGTCCCATCCAGTGTGACGGAATAAACCGTGCCCGTAGTCGCATCGGGTAACACATTCGTCGTCGTGATCGACGGCGCGCTGATTGTGAAGCTTGCGGTTGCAACGTCGCTCGGGCCATTCGTTCCCAGGTACGCTACTACATTCAGCGTCGCCGAATTCGTGAGCGTGACGTGCCCCTTGAATTTCAACGAATCACTCGTCGGCTGGCTGCCATCCGTTGTGTAATACATCACCGCCTTCTTCGTCGCGCAGGCCAGCGCGATCTTCACGTTGTCCGCAAAACTTCCACCATCAGGCGTGATCGTCGGCGTGGCCACCGTGGTCGTGTTGGTGTTCACGCCTTCTGGTGAAAAATACGCGATGTAATTCGTCCCGTTGGCGGGCACATTTACGTTTCGTGGATTTGCCGTGCTCCCGTCACTCCAGCCCGTGAATGTCCACCCATTACTCGCCGTCGCGCTGATCTGTACGTTGGCACCTGACGAGTATACGCCGAGCCCGCTCACCGTCCCACCATCGGACGGGATCGGCAGCATCGCGATCGACGGAGTGGGTGTCAGAGCATACTCATTCGTTGAGGAGGGGAGCACCGTCGCCGAGCCAATCAGCCAGGTATTCGGCACCTGGATAAGCTCAAAGGTGTTGTAGGGCAGGACGTGCGCGTCACCGTAGTCCACCGCCACGTATTGGGCAGAGTCCGGTACGATACCGAAGTCGTACGCGTACGTGCCCGTCGGATCGAAATCGAATCCATCCGTCGGATCGGCCACAAGCCATTCGACGCCGGGCAAATGAAACTCCGTCCGACAGTGAGGTATGCCCTCACCCTTGCGGAATCCCGAGATACATCGCGCAGGTATACCCACGTTCCGTAAACTCGCGGTCAACAGCGCCGCGTATCCGCCACAGTCGGCAATCCCGTCCTCCAGCACGTCGACCGCATCGATATGAGGCGGCGGCTCCTCGTATATCAGTGTCCGCATCACGGCTCGATGCAAGGTGCGCGCCACATCATATGGGGTCATCATGGTTTGATAATTCGCCGGCAAATTCGATTGAACGAAGCTGGTAATCAACGGATCCGTGGATTGGCATCGCGAATCGGGAAGCAGCCACACCGTCCAGTTGCTGGAAAGCTGGCTCATCGCCGCCCATGTGTTCGTCCGCAGGATGGTCGGGTTGACCCGAATCTGGCTGAGCTGAGCGTAAAAGCTGTTGGAACTCAGTAATGTGCTTGGAGGAGTCAGGTTTGTATAGGTGAGTTGGGAAATCGACTCGGTATACGGCGCTGTCACAATCGTCTGGCTGCTTGCGGGCGCGGTTACCGAAATCGCTTGTTGGGCGCCGTGCGTGGTCGGGATGCCATATAACACGTACAGGGTGTCGATCGTCCCGACACCCGGCTCGAAGTTCAGCACCGACTCTTCGTACCCGCTGAAAATCTGCGGCGCAAACAACTCCACCGCCGTCGCCGGCGGCGTCGGCGTGAACACACCGCTGAGTGTGTTGCTCGGGTTCGTGTTGCCGCTCACGCCCTCGGGATCCAGCCTGACGCTCCAGGGAATCTCATCATCCAACGCCATTGCGTAATTAAAGAGCCAGTGATAGCCGTTGCCCGCTCCAACGGTCACCCGGTTCGTGAAACTCACGTTTGCCATCGTCCACACGATGTTGAACGGTGACGAGGGCGTTCCCTTGATATTAATCGTTGCCGTCAGCCCGTAGAGATCGCCAACCTTGGGCGTGCCTGCTGTTCCATTGGCGAGACACGCCCCCCCGCTCACAAAGCTCAAGGTGCAAGACGCCTTGACGGACCGCGTTGGGCCAAAAAACGAAGTCACAATCGCCACGCCAACCGCAAGATATCGAGATACTCTCATGCCCGTTCCCTTCCAGATCGAACCGTTGATTTGCGTTATCGGGGAGTAACCCGGATCGTGCGGCAGGTGATGGTGTCAGAAACCCACGGCGACCAGGTCTGCGGCAAGCGCAGCTTGACCACCAGTTGCGTCAGACCCAATCCATACTCGCCAGGGAATCCGCGCGAACGACAAAGCCACCTCTCACATCCAGCGCGAACGGGTGCCAGCCCCATGCTTCTCCACGGCCCCACAAAAGCACATTCCGGCGGCCAAGTCAATCCGCCCTGAATCGCCAGTGTTCTGTCCAGTTTCCGCCGTTTCTCTCTTTACATTTCTTGTCGGTTTGTTATTGTCCGCACCAACAAGGAGGATTTGCTTTGATGAAACGTGGGGAAGGGAGTGCCGCTACCATTGTGCCCGATTCCAAAACCGGGCCTGTACTTTCCGTCGTTGAACTGCCGCCACATCGCGAAGAAGTCGATTCCAAACTCGAACAGGCTCGCGATCATTTGCTCGCTCTTCGCCGGCAGCAGGAGGAACTCGAACGTCAGAAGGGTGAGCTTGAGGAACTCCGCCGCCGCCAGGAGGAATACAGCCGCGGTCGCGCCGAGATCACTGACAAACTGGCCCGGGCTCTTATCGCACTGGAGCGCCAGGAGCTCGAGTCGCGCCGTGTTGCCGAGTCCTGCGTCGCCACGACGCTCTCATTCCGCGACTACGCCGAACAGATTTCTCAGATTCACGACGAAGAATGGAATAGCGCCAATGTCCGCGAGGAATTGAGCAAGGCTCTCGCTACCATCGAAAGCGCGCGCCTCGAATACAATCGTGCCTCCGCCAAACTCGATTGCCTCAATCCCGCCAACGGCCAGTCCGTGGCGGAATTGCCCGCTGATCGCAAGAGGGTTTTGCCCGAGTGGAACGAACTCGTTCGCTACGCCTGCATCGGCGCGGCCGCGTCGGCTCCGCTCATCATCGCCGGCACGATCTGGCTCATCATTCTCTTGACTGCCAAACACTGACGGGGGCGCGACCATGCGATTCCGTTCCAAACGCGATGATCCGATTGACCGGGCGATCAACGATTTGGACCACCAGATCGCTTCCGTCCAGCGTCAACTGCGCGAGTTGTCGGCCGACCCCGATGCGGCGCGCGGAATCGGTTCTCTCGCAGGAGGACCGGCTACCGCGAGCGCTTCTCCGGCGGAAAAGGTCACCCGATTTGTCCGCGGCGTCCTGTCTCCAACGACGAACGACGGTTCGAATGCCGAGCGCGCCCGCCACGATTTGTTCGACGTCGCTGCCGAGCCGCTCAAGGAATTGGAGGCCGAGCCGATCGCCTTTGCTCACAAACCCGAGCCCGACCTGTTTGCCGCCACGTCCGCCGCGGCCACCAACACCCGACCTGTCTCGATGTCTCTCGATCCGGGGACAACGGGAGCGGCCACCAGCGCGTTGGAAAGCGCCCAGGTTGTGCCGCCAAAGGACAAGCTCGCCCATTACCTCGGCGCCGGTAGCATCAAGAGCTACAAGCCGCTCAAGCGCGCCCAACGGGAAGCCCGGAATCGCTTTTTCATGTGGCTCGGGTTATCCTTCGTCGCGCTATGGATCATTTGGTTCGTGATTCGGTAGTTGTCACGACGAAACTCGGCCCGTTTCGCGTCCACTATTCCCCGCGCGGCGTCTCCCGCATCGATTTGCCCGGTTTTAAAGGTCCCCGCGTCTGCGGGACCGCGGACACTGCCCCGCTGTTCATTCGCAAATGCATCCGTCAGCTTCAAGAGTACGCCGAAGGCATACCGGTCCGCTTTACCATTCCCCTCGACCTCTCCGACGGAACTTCATTCCAGCAATCCGTTTGGCGTGTGCTGCAAGCAATCCCGCGTGGCGAAACCTGCTCCTACGGCTGGGTCGCGCAGAAAATCGGCAAACCAATGGCATCGCGCGCCGTCGGGCTCGCCTGCGGCGCCAATCCCATTCCTATCGTAATCCCCTGTCACCGCGTCATCGCCGGCGACGGCTCCATCGGCGGTTTCGGCGGCGGCCTGCCGATGAAACGCCGCCTGCTCGCGTTGGAAGACATCGTCTTGGAAAGAAACTAATGCCCTACGCGTTGCTACAGAAATCCCTCGATCAGACGATCGGCCGCGGGACTTTGGAGGATGCGGCTGCCGCGTCCAAGAGCATCCCGCGGCCGGACTGCGCGCGACTGCAAAAGGAACTCTTCGGCATTCTCGTTCAGGATTTGGAGTACGAGCCCGCCCGTGCTCTCCAACGCGAGCTTTTCGCGCGCAACTTTCCCACCGAGGTCGTCGATCAGTCCCAGCTTCCCGTGTTGAATGAACCTGCCTCTGGACAGGAATTCCAGTTGGAATCCGATGCATTCGTCGTCAACGATCTCTATGGTGCCGTAGTGCGATATCCTTGGGACCAGTTTGTGTTTGCCGCCGCAGGATACGTCTTGCGGCTGGTGGACCGCCCGCACGTCAGAATGTGGGAGGTTGAGCGGGATCCGTTCGCCTCGCGGCATGCGCCCGTCAAGCATCCTATCGACTACAAGCTCGAGAATGTCCCTCAATTTCGGATCGAGTTCTTCTTTGCGGTCGAGCCATACCGATTCCGCTGGTGCTGGGATTCCGAAACAATTATCCGTGTAAATCAGGACCCTGTTCGTTTCAGCCAGAGGGAAAAACTTGCATCGTTGCTCCAGCAACTCGCGGGCTTTCTACCGCCGGAACGCCTCAACTCGGGCATTCGAAAACTCACTGCGGGCGGATATTTTACTTACCCGGGCGTGCACGCCTTCGAGGAAGAAATCATCTGGTCGTTCTATCAGTTGATGCGCCAGAGTGCATGAACCATGTACGCCGTCCTTCAAACCTCACTCGACTAGGCCATCGATCGCCAGACACTGGAAGAAGCGCTCATGGCCACCAGTGAACTGGCCGGGCCGGACTGCATGCGATTGTTGCGCGAGCTGTTCGGCATCATTGTCAGAGGTCTTTCGGAGGATGACGCACTCGCCTTGCAGGCCGCACTTCAGGCGCGGAGGATCACGACCGAGGTCGTCGACGAGTCCGTCCTTCCCGTGCTTGCGCAGCCGAGGCGCGTTCGGCGCTCAATCTCCTGGACACGGGGATCAGCCTCGTCGACCTGTACGACCGCGAGACGTCGTACGAATGGCAACACATCGTCTTTGCCGCCGGTGGCGGCTTGTTGCATCTCAAGGATGTACAGCATCAAGATCTGGCCACCGTTGGCGGTGGTCGTGGCGGGATCAAATCGTTGATCGTCTCCAAGCATCGCTCTGAGAATTTTCCCGAGTTCCGTCTCGAGGTGTTCCTTCCAAGCGAATTGCCCCGAGTGCAGTGGGTGCTGACGAAGGACTCATTCATCACGGTCAACGAGGCGCATCTGCGCCTCCGCGACGGCGACCAACTCGCGATTATCCTGTCCACGTTGGGAAACGCGCTCTCGCCCGGGCAGGTCAATGTCGGCATCAAGAGGGCCATGGTGGGTGAGCAATTTACATATCCCAGCGTCCACGCTTTCGAAGACGAAATCGTCTGGTCACTCTACCGGATGTCGCACAGCGCCGACTGATGCGCGCCAAATTGTGTTTGCCGCATCCCGCTGAATCTGCGATAAACCGAGGCTCTGGGAGGGCGGCGTTTTGCTCAATCTACGCTACGATTTCAACAATCTGATGGCCGAACGCGTCGGCGAGCACGGTGTCACGGATGCCGAGCTCAAGGCGCTCGGGCCGAAGCTGTTCGCCGCCGCGGACGCGGTCGAGAAAGCCGCGCTCGGTTTTCGCAAACTTCCGTACGACACGAAGCTCGCCGACGAAATCACCGCGCTGGCCGGCAAGATCCGCGAGCGGTGCGATGATTTCGTCGTGGTCGGCATCGGCGGCTCGGCCCTCGGGAATCGGGCGCTTCATAGCGCGCTGAATCATCCCGAATACAATCTGCTGAATCGCCCCCCGCGCCGCGGTCCGCGAATGTTCGTGGCCGATAACATAGACCCGGATCGAATCGCGGCGTTGTTGGATGTAATCGACATCGAGAAGGCTGTCTTCAACGTAATCACCAAATCGGGCGGCACCGCCGAGACCCTGAGCGAGTTTCTCGTCTTCCGCGACGCGCTCATCAAGAGGCTCGGCCCGAATCGTCATATCGAGCACATCGTCATCACCACCGACCCGCACAGGGGCGAATTCTGCCAGATCGCCAAACATTTCGGTTACGACTCGCTGCCGGTTCCGCCGGACGTGGGTGGACGCTTTTCCGTGATTAGCGCCGTCGGTCTGCTCGGCGCCGCGGTCACGGGCATCGACGTCCACAAGCTTCTCCGTGGCGCAGCCGAAATGGATGCGCTTTGCCGGAAATCGAAACGGCTCTGGGAGAACCCGGCGCTCACGGGCGCGGCGCTCCACTATCTAATGGACAAGGCAAAGGGCAAGAACATCCAGGTGATGATGCCGTATTCCCACGCATTACGCGACGTGAGCAATTGGTTCCGTCAACTCTGGGCGGAAAGCCTCGGCAAACAGTCGGATCGCGCCGGCAAACGTGTCCTCACCGGTCAGACGCCCGAAAGGGCGCTCGGCGTCACCGACCAGCATTCCGTCATGCAGCTCTACGTCGAAGGACCGTTCGACAAGGTCGTGACCTTCCTCACCGTGGACGAATTTCACGCGACCGTGGCGATTCCGTCCGCGTTTCCGGATTTTGATGCTGTGAAATATCTCGGCGGGCATACTTTGAATGAATTGATGTCTGCCGAGCAACAGGCGACCGAATTGGCACTGACGCAAAGCGGCAAACCAAATTGCGCCATTCGCTTGCCGCGCGTTGACGAGGAAACAGTCGGGGCTCTCTTGTATATGCTCGAAATGCAGACCGCCTATGCGGGCGAACTCTACAACATCAACGCCTTCGACCAGCCCGGTGTCGAACTGGGTAAGAATTACACCTATGGTCTGATGGGCCGCAAAGGATACGAATCCAAGCGCCGCGAAGTTGAGCAGGTTGGCAAGCCCAACCGTAAATGGGTGGTGACCGCATGACCGACGCTGACGTCCTCCAAGTCTTTCGCGAGACCAAGGCGCTGCTCGATGGCCATTTCCTGTTGCGCTCCGGCCTGCACAGTCGCCAGTATTTCCAATGCGCCCTCGTCCTTCAATATCCGCACGTCGCCGAACGGCTTTGCTCGGAACTGGCCAGGAAACTGCATTGGCTGGGCGCGCGGGTGGTTGTTTCGCCGGCCATCGGCGGCTTGTTCGTTGGGCACGAAGTGGCCCGTGCCCTGGACATCCGCCACATTTTTGCCGAGAAAAACGCCGCGGGGAAGCTCGAACTCCGTCGCAATTTCAGGATTGCACCGCGCGAGAAGGTGCTTGTTGTGGAAGATGTCGTCACCCGGGGCGGCCGAGTCCAGGAAACGATCAATATCGTGGGTGGTTTGGGCGGCGAAGTGGTCGGAGTGGGAACGCTCGTTGACCGATCGGTCGAGAAAGTTGATTTTGGCGTGAGACTGGAAAGTCTGCTAAGATTGCAGGTTGAAACATTTGATCCGACAGCCTGCCCGCTTTGCCAATCGGAAATGCCGGTGGTAAAGCCGGGGAGTTAGCACCGTCTCCCCATGTAGGGGTTGACGGGCAGGCGAGGATGAGCGATACGAGAGATTTGTATGGTTAGCTGGATACTCAAAAAAATGCTGGGTTCGAAGAACCAGCGCGAGCTGAAGCGGCTCTGGCCGATCGTGCATCGCGTCAACGAAGTCGAAGTCGAATACCAGAAACTCACGGACGAGCAGCTTCGGGCCAAGACGGAGGAATTCCGCAAACGGCTGGCCGAGGGTGCGACGCTGGACGACCTTCTTCCCGAAGCCTTCGCCGCGGTAAAGAACGCCTGCCGCCGGCTTGTCGGCAAGGAATGGCCCGTGCGCGGCCAGGCCTACAAATGGGACATGATTCCGTTTGATGTCCAGATTCTCGGCGGCGTTGCGTTGCATATCGGCCGGATCGCCGAAATGGCGACGGGCGAAGGCAAAACGCTCGTGGCGACCATGCCACTGTATCTGAATGCGCTCGCCGGCAACGCCCATCTCGTGACGGTCAACGATTACCTGGCAGCACGCGATGCCGAGTGGGTGGGGGAAGTTCACAAATTCCTGGGGCTAACCGTCGGCTGCATCCAGCACGATCAATCCCCGGCAGTCCGCCGGGCGCAATACGCCTGCGATATCACCTACGGCACGAACGCCGAGTTCGGGTTCGATTATCTGCGCGACAACGGCATGGCTACGAGCGTGGAGACGCAGGTGCAACGGGGCCATTTCTACGCCATCGTCGACGAAGTCGACTCGATTCTCATCGACGAAGCCCGCACGCCGCTGATCATCAGCGGGCCGTCCACCGTGTCGACCCACGCCTATGACAAGTACAAGCCGCAGGTGGCGGAGTTGTTCCGCACGCAGACCATGCTGTGCAATCGATTCGTAAGCGAGGCGAAGCAACTGCTCGATGGCCGCAGCAGCAATGGGAAGAGCAATGACGATCTCGATCGCGCTGCCAGAGCTGGCCGCCTCCTCTATCAGGTCAAACTCGGGACGCCAAAGAACAAACAGTTGCAAAAGATGATGGAGGAACCCGAGATCCGCCAGTTGGTGGATCAGACCGAGCTCGAGGTACTGAAAGATTCGACGAAAAAGGACATGCTCGATCTGAAGGAGGAGTTGCTCTTCACCATCGATGAGAAGCAGCACGACTCTGACCTGACCGAGAAGGGCCGCAAATATCTCAACCCGAACGATCCGGATGCGTTCGTGATTCCCGACCTGGTGACGGCGTTGCAGGAGGTGGATGCGAAGCAACTGCCCGAAGCCGAACGCGAGAAGGAGAAGCAACGCGTCCAGCAGCAGTTCGACGAGCGTAGCGAGAAAATCCACAACATTTCCCAACTGCTCCGCGCCTATTGCCTGTTCGAGAAAGATGTCGAGTATGTCGTTCAGGACAACAAGGTGATGATCGTCGATGAGTTCACGGGGCGGCTGATGCCGGGGCGTCGCTGGAGCGATGGATTGCATCAGGCCGTCGAGGCAAAGGAAGGCGTGACGATCGAGCGCGAGACGCAGACCTTGGCGACGATCACGATCCAGAATTATTTTCGCTTGTACAAGAAGCTTGCAGGAATGACCGGTACCGCCGAAACTGAAGCGACGGAATTCGAAAACATCTACAAGCTCGGCGTAATCGTGGTGCCAACAAACCGACCTTGCGTCCGCAAGGACGACCACGACGTGATTTACAAGACGCGTCGCGAAAAATACAACGCGATTATCGACGACATCGTCGAGCGCCATCGCAAAGGCCAGCCGATGCTCGTCGGCACGGTGAGCGTCGAAGCCAGCGAGGTGCTCTCGCGGATGTTGGGGCGGCAGCGGATTCCGCACAACGTGCTCAATGCGAAGTATCACCAGCGCGAGGCCGAGATCGTCGCTCGCGCCGGTCAGCGTGGTTCTGTGACCATCGCCACCAACATGGCGGGCCGCGGCACCGATATCAAGCTGGGCGAAGGCGTGCCGGGAGTCGGTGGGTTGCACGTGATCGGCAGCGAGCGCCACGAGGCACGGCGGATCGACCGCCAGCTCCGCGGACGTTGCGCGCGCCAGGGCGATCCCGGCAGCAGCCGGTTTTACGTGTCGCTGGAAGACGATCTGATGCGCCTGTTCGGCGGCGGACGAATCGGCACGGTCATGGAAAAGCTCGGGATGAAGGAGGGCGAGGCGCTCGAGCATAGCTGGCTGAATCGGTCCATCGAGACCGCCCAGCGGCGTGTTGAGGAGCACCATTTCTCCATCCGCAAGCGCACGTTGGAGTTTGACGACGTGATGAACAAGCAGCGTGAGGTGCTCTACGGGTTCCGCAATGACATCATCCACAGTGCCAACCCTCGCGAATCGATCTTCGACATCATCGAGGAGGTCGTCGAAGCGCGGGTCATCGAGTACTGTCCGCAGGACAAGACGCCTGATGAATGGGAGGTCGAGGCGCTGATTCGCTGGGCGAACCAGGCATTTCCCATCGGCCTGCGCAAAGAGCACATCGAGGGCAAGACCGCCGAGCAGATACGCGATGTGATGCTCGACAAGGTCAAGCGCGCCTACGACGCGAAGGCGGCGAATGAGAATCCTGACGCGTTGAAGGCCATCGAGCGGCTGATTGTTCTCAATGCGCTGGACCGGCTTTGGCAGGAACACCTGTACAACATGGATCAGCTCCGCGACGGCATCGGTCTGCGCGCGTACGGCCAGAAGGATCCGTTGGTTGAGTACAAGACGGAAGCGTTCGCGATGTTCGACGAGATGCAGGACAACGTGAAGAACGAGATCGCCAACAACGTCTTCCGCTCAGCGAGTTCACTCGCGGCCTTCGAGAATTTCCTGCGAGCCCTGCCGCAGCAGCTCATCGGACCGGATTCGACGTCGGGCTCCGCCTACAAGCAGCCACCTCCCGGCGCACCGCAAGCCCCACCGCCAGCACAAGCGGGCGGGAAGGACATCGTGAGCGATGCGATCGATAAGGCGACGCAACCGATCAAACGCGAAGTGCCGAAGGTGGGGCGAAACGAACCCTGCCCGTGCGGCAGCGGTAGGAAGTACAAAAACTGTTGCGGAAAGAATGGCTAGCTTCCCGATTGCGGCCTCGAAGCCGGTTCGGGGTGGATTCGACGACGCCGAATGAAATCCGCGGCGACAACGATCGGTCTGGGGCGGTGGCTGCTGCCCATCATTGCCGGAATTGCAACGGCGTGGGCCTATCCGCCCTTCCACATGGCGCAGTTGGCGTGGTTATCTCTCGTGCCGCTGTTATTTGCCGTTGAGAACTGCGCGCTCGGTGAGGCGTTTCGGCGTGGTTACATCGCCGGCCTCGTCTTCTTCGGAATGACGACGTGGTGGGTGATCCACGTCAGTGTGCCCGGTGCCGTCGCGCTCATTGCCTTCCTGGCCCTGTACTTCGGCGGCGCGGCTGCCGCATTCGCATTCATCAGCACGCGCATCATTGGCATAGAGGCCGCATCGCGGCGCGGCGGACCTGATTCGGTGACGCGCAATCTGCTCGGGGCCGTGGTAGGGTCGGCGTGCTGGACGGTGATCGAGTGGGTCCGCGGATGGTTTCTGATGGGCGGATTCCCATGGAACTTTCTCGGCGTCAGCCAGTGGCAGGCAGGCGCGCTGATCCAGTTCGCCAGCGTCACCGGCGTTTACGGCGTGTCCGCTCTGCTGTGCCTGGTGAACTATGCATTCTATTTCACCATCCGCCGGTTCGTCCGCCAAATCGGCAACGCGACCCCGATGCGACGTTTGAGCTGGGAATTCTACGTTGCGATGCTGCTCGTGTGCGCCGCGTTTTTGCAAGGCATCAGGGAAATGAAGTCGGCCCGGGATCTGAATACACGGAGCGTGCGGCTGGGGCTTGTGCAGCCGGACATTCCGCAGTCGCTAAAATTCGACCCTGGCGAACGGAAACTGATTCTCAGCCGGCTGGGGAATCTCACGGAGGCGCTGCTTGCCAGCGGCCCGCAGTTGATTGTCTGGCCGGAGACGGCCATGCCGTGGGCGATCCAATACGATAAGGAATCGGTCGACCTGATTAGCAATATTGTTGTTACGTCAAATGCGTATCTGCTCACGGGTTTCTTCGACGACCGCAACCCGCGGGTGTACAACGCCGCGATGCTATTCACGCCGCAGCCGGCGATCTCGGCGGTCTATCGCAAAACTCATCTTGTGCCCTTTGGTGAGTACGTCCCGCTGCGATCGCTATGGGCGCCGCTGTTGAAGAGGATCGGTCCCAAAGATTACAATGTCGACGATTTCTTCGACATGACTTCGGGCGAAGACTTCACGGTGTTTCAGGCGCTGGGATACCGGTTCGGGACGGTGATTTGCTACGAGGACACGGTGCCGGGGTTGTACCGGCAGTTCGTTCAGCGCCACGTGGATTTCATGGTCAATCTCACCAACGACGCGTGGTTCAAGACATCGCCGGAGCTCGAAATGCATCTGGCCAATGCCGTATTCCGCTGCGTGGAGAATCGCCGTCCACTGGTGCGCGCCACGAACAATGGCGTGACGTGCGTTATCAGCGAACATGGCTTCATCCGCTCACGATGCCAGCCGTTTACGCAGGGAAGCCTGAGCTGCGAGTTGGCGTTGCCGGTCGATCGTGCCGAGACGTTTTATACGCTTCATGGGGATGTTTTTGTGGCCGCATGTGCGGCCATCACGGTGCTTGGAATCGGACTTGCCGCGTTTCGCGGCAATCGGCTACATTCGCCCACATGACCGCGATTATCTTCGTCGGTTGCGCAGTCGCTTCCTATTTGATCGGGTCGATTCCGACCGGCTTTGTCTGGGCCAAAGCGCGCGGGATCGACATCCGCAAGGTCGGCAGCGGGAACATCGGCGCGACCAATGTCATGCGCGCGCTCGGAAAGGGGCCCGGCATTACCGTGTTGCTCATCGATGCAGTCAAAGGATTTCTGCCGGTCTGGTTGGCGCCACGCGTCTTCTCCAATGTTGATATCGTCTGGCTTCAGATTGTTTGTTGCGTGTCCGTAATCGCGGGACACAACTGGACGTGCTGGTTGAAATTCAGGGGAGGGAAGGGGGTTGCGACGAGCGCCGGTGCGATGGTGGCGTTTCTGCCATGGCCGCTTCTGTGTGCCCTCGGAGTCTGGCTGGTTGTCTTCGGCATCTCGCGATACGTATCGCTGGCGTCGATTTGCGCCGCCGCGGCGTTGCCCATGGCCACTTGGTTCCTTGAGAGGGACAAAACGCTCCTCATTTTCGCGGCGATTGTTGGCGCCGTGGCGATTTACAAGCACAAGTCGAACATTCAACGCCTGCTGGCGGGAACAGAGAATCGGATTGGCAAACGCAAAGAGCCCGACGGGAAAGGCGCGGTAGCATGAGAATTGCAGTCATCGGCACGGGCGGATGGGGGACGGCGCTGGCGGTGTTACTGCACGGGAACGGCCACAAGGTCGCGCTTTGGGGACGGCTTCCCGAAGAAGTCGAACCAATTTTGGCAGCGGGCGAGAACAAGGACTTCCTGCCGGGAGTAACGATTCCGAAAGAAATCCTGGTGACGCTGGATGCGGAAGCCGCGCTACGCGGAGCGGAACTGGTGGTGCTGGCGGTTCCCTCGCACGGGATGCGGCCGATTTGTGAAAAGCTGAAAGTATTTTTGTCGCCCGGCCTGCCGCTGGTCAGCGTGGCGAAGGGAATCGAGAACGAGACCGGGGCGCGCATGAGTGAGGTGATCAGCGACGTGGTGGGGACGGATCGCATTGTCGTGCTCTCCGGGCCCAGTCATGCCGAGGAAGTCGGGCGCGGTATCCCCACGGCTGTCGTTGTGGCGGCGAAAGATACATCGCTGGCAGCGGCGGCGCAAAAGGCCTTCATGAACGAGCGGTTCCGCATCTATACCCATGACGATGTGACCGGTGTTGAGCTTGGCGGAGCGCTCAAAAACGTCATCGCCGTTGCGGCCGGCGCGTGCGACGGGATTGGATTTGGCGACAACACGAAAGCGGCGCTGTGCACGCGTGGCTTGGCGGAGATGACGCGGCTCGGCGTGGCCTTGGGGGCTCGGCGGGAGACGTTTTTCGGGCTCAGCGGCGTCGGCGACCTGATTGTGACCGCGTTCAGCCGCCACAGCCGCAACCGGGGATTCGGCGAACGTCTCGGGAAAGGCGAGACAGCCGATCACATTACCGGGAGCACTCACATGGTGGCCGAGGGGGTTCGTACGGCGAAATCGGTCTGGCAGGTGGCACACCGGTTGCATGTGGATGTGCCGATTGCGGCACAAGTGTATGCAATTTTGTACGAAGGAAAGGCGCCCAAACAGGCGGTGCGGGACCTGATGACCCGCGAAGCCAAGCCGGAATTCGGCTGCTGAGGAGGGCGGCTAATGAATAAACAGGGCTGCCGGTTGGTCAAATTGGGTGGAACATTTCCCCATGGACCGTGTCATACAACCTGCCCCGAAAGATTCGGGGCCGGACGCTGAGAAGACCCTCAGCGACCATGAATTACTGCTCCGCTGTCGGGCGGGAGACGAGACGGCGTTCGAAGATCTCGTGTTGCGCCACCAGCAGCGGGCATTCAACGTCGCGTTTCAGATTCTCCGCGACCGGGAGGATGCCACGGAAGTGGCCCAGGACGCGTTTGTGAGGATTTATCGGAGTGTGAGTGATTTTCGTGGGGAATGCGAGTTCACCACGTGGCTGCATCAAATCGTGCTGAATCTCGCCCGCAACAAGCACCGTTGGTGGAAACGACGGGGCCGTCACGCGAGCGTCTCGTTGGACGCGACGCGCGAACTGGAGGATGGCGATGCGCCAATGCAGATGGCCGTGAGCGGGGATGCACCCGACGTGGAAACCGTGAAGGCCGAATTCGTGGAACGACTCAGCCGTGAGATGGAGGAACTGCCTCAGAAGTTTCGCGAAGTCTTGGTGTTGCGCAACGCCGAAGGCCTCAGCTACGAACAGATTGCCAAGGTCCTTGATTGTTCGATTGGCACGGTGAAATCGCGAATTGCCCGGGCGCGGGAGATGTTGCGACAGAGCATGAAGGACGAATCATGAGGACGAACGGATGAACGATTGCGATCTCATCCAACCTGAGTTGTCCGCTTATGTCGACGGCGAAATGGGTTCGTCGGAACGGCAACTGATCGAGGCGCATCTGGCCTCGTGTCCACGCTGCCAGAAAGCGCTAGGGGAACTGAGAACTCTTGCCGACGGTGTCTCGGCTTTGCCGAAGCTCGAGCCGTCGCCGCAGTTTCTTGCGCAAGTGCGCCGCAAGATCAGCCGCGGGTATGATCCGGAGGCGCCGACCTGGATCGATTATCTGTTTCGTCCGTTCTGGGTGAAGGTGCCGATCGAAATCGCGGCGATCGCCGCCGTAGCGCTGGTTCTCGTTCAGCTACGACAGGCGCCGCTCGGGCAACCGGCACCGGGCGAACAAATGGCGCAAGCGGAGAACGGTGTTAGCGAACAGCAGGCTCCGATGGAGGTCAAGCCCGAGAGCGTGCAGCCTACTACGCTCCCAGAGCAACAACCCGCCGCGCCGGCAGAGGCACCGCAAGTTGCCATAGCTGATGCTCCATCAGCACCCGCTGTCGGCGGTGAATCCATACCGTTGTCGGAAGCGCAGAGCAGGCATGAAATGGCAGCCGCGTCTGCCGCGGATGTCGCAACCGCTTCTGGTCCGTTTGCCACGCGGGAATCGGGTTCCACCTCGCAACCTGATGGCGCTCCCATCGGGCAAAGTGTAAAGGCACGTTTGGAGGGACAACGGAGAGTTCCAACCTTGGGCCTTGCTGGAGCCGCTTCGGCATCGCCTTCGATGCCGTCACCGACTGTCGCGTCCGCGCTGGCGCGAAAGGCGGGCGTGGAACCTTCACGACTCGGCGACGTCGTGGTCGTCCGCTCGGGTGATCTCCACGCCGTCCAGAACCGCGCCGAAGAACTGGCTGCCCGGTGCAACGGCAAGGTAATCACCGTTCCCTCGTCAATGGATTCAACCGGACAACTCTTTTTCGTGGAAGTGCCGCGCGAGTACGCAGCGTCGTTCAAGCTGGACATGCAGCAACCGGCCGGCACGTCGACATCTTCGGTTGGTGGAGCGTTGGCGAGAATTGACGCCGCACCGACGAATATCGCGCTGTTATCCGCCACGTCGACCGGTCGGGTCTTCGGCGTCTTGACAGGGGGAGCGGACACCGGCTCGGTCTTCAGTGGTCTGGCCCAGCTCAATCTCCCGAATAACCCGCAGTCCGCAGCCGCCGCCACGACCGTTCTGCAGATTTACGTGATGCCGCCGGCTCTGGCGTCGACAAATGGAGCGCCGACTGCCCTGTCCAACTAGCCCGCAGCTGTCTAGTTGCCCTTCAACTGCTGGAGGCGGCCGGAGATGTCCTTGTTGTTGGGCTCGATCTTGTGGGCTTCGCTGAGGATGTTGATGGCCTCATCAGTCTTGCCCGCTTTCAGCAAGACCTCGGCGAGATGATCGAGGACAACCGCATCATCCTTCATGAGCGCGACGGCCCGGCGCATTTGGACAAGGGCTTCATCGTTGCGTCCGAGCTTGAACAATACCCAACCGAGGCTGTCCAGGTAGGCGCCGTTTTTCGGATCGAGTTTGACGGCCTTTTGGATCAACCCGAGAGCTTCCTGCAGGTTGGTGCCCTTTTCGGCCCACATGTATCCCAGATAGTTCGCGGCGATCGGGTCCTCGGGATCGAGCTCGAGGCATTTGCGGAAGAGCGTGACGGCCTTGTCGGCGTCGCCGGCCCGTTCACACGCGGCGCCGTAAGAGAAATAGAATTTGCTCGAGAGCTTCTCCTGATCGGGCGATTCGCGAGCGAGCGTCTCGGCATCGGCGAAGGAAGCGACAGCGTTGGTGTATTGTTTTCGGTCGGTCTGGATCAGGCCTGTGAAGTAGGGCACCCGAAAGTCAGTCGGGAACTTATCTTTCCACGTGCCGAGTGTTTTGAGCGCATCGTCGGTCTTCTGCGAATCCAACTGAAGCGCAGTGATCTGGGCGTAGATCTCGGGCTGATTGGGTCGGATGACCAGAGACTGCTGGTAATTGGAGATGGCCTTTTCCGTGTTGTTCTCGTCTCCGTACAACTCGCCCAGGTCATTGTAGATCGCGAACGCCAGGGGCTCTCGCTTGATAATCTCTTCGAGCACCGCGATGGCCTTTTGTTTTTGGTCGGCGCGGATGTAATTTGCCGCCAAGCGTTCGCGGATCAGAGGCGTGTCGGGATTCGCGGCCAGCAGTTTGGCGTAGAGATCGGCCGACTTCTGGTAGTCGCCGTTGTCGGTATAGGCATCGGCCAGCCGCAGCTCGACATCCGTGTCGCCGGGGTCGAATTTCAGCGCCTTCTCGTAGCACTGCTGAATGCGCTTGCGGTCGATCTTCAGGCTCCAGGTCGGTTTCTGTCGGTGAACGATCGCGTAGAAATCACCCAGCCGGGACCAGTAGCTTCCCGCCTCGATGTTCTGGCGAAAGGCGCGGTCGAGCGCCCGAATCGCCTCCTTCTCGGAATCCTGCAGGATGAGAATCTCCAGAAGCCCGCCGAGGGCGTTCAAGTTGCTCGGCTGCGATTTAACGGCGGTGTGAAACGCCACGGCAGCGTTGTCGTTTTGGTTGTCCGAGCGGTAGACGAACCCGAGCCAGTAGGCGAGCTCGGCGTCATCCGGGTTGGATTGGAGGGCGGACTGCAGGACACTGACAGCATTGGTGATGTCATGTTTGGTCGCGTAGATCTGGCCGATGCGGATGGCGAGGGCCGTATTGTGCGGATCGTACTGGACGACGCGGGAGTAGTGCTCAAGCGCGTCATCCAGGTCGCCGCGAATCTCTGCCGAATAACCGGTGGCGTACTCGGCCAGCGCGTCGGCCTTGCGCTGTTCGGCGGCGGTCAACTCGATGGGCTGATCCGACGCCGAGGGAGCCCCGCCGCTTGAATGGAACGTCGTGGCGCAGCCGACGGCACACAACACCGCAGCCAGCGCCGCTGCAGAACCGCACGCGCTTGCCTTCCCAAACATATACCCGATGTGAAACTCCTAACGGTTTCTCTTCTTGTGACGCATTGCCTTCAAGCGCTTACGGCGCTTGTGCTTGTTGATTTTCTGCTTGCGTCGTTTCTTCAGCGAGCCCATGCGGGCCTCCTTGTTGGTTTCAAAAGCACGCCCTGGGCCACCCTTAATAAATCACCTTGTTCAAAGGATACTCTATAATACCCTCAGCCCCGGCATCTTTCAACTGGGGGATGATTTCGCGGACGACCCGCTCGTCGATGATGGTTTCCACGGCGACCCAGTCCTCGCGCGACAGGGCCGAGATCGTCGGGTTGCGCAGCGCGGGCAAATTCTTCAAGAGCGCGGGCAGTTTGCTGCGTTCGATATTCATCTTGAGGCCAACCTTCTCCTCAGCGGCCAGGGCACCGCGCAGCATCAGCGCGATCGTCTCAATCTTTTTGCGTTTCCACTTGTCGGCCCACGCTTTGTGGTTGGCGATGAGCTGTGGATAGCTCGAGACGATCGTCTCGACGATGCGCAGATTGTTCGCTTTCAGCGAGGAGCCGGTCTCGGTCAGTTCGACAATCGCATCCACGAGCTCAGGCGCCTTCACTTCGGTCGCGCCCCAGGAGAACTCGACCTCGGCAGTCACGCCGTTCTTCTTCAACCAGCGGCGCGTCATCTCGACCAATTCGGTCGCGATGCGCTTTCCCTGGAGATCCTTGACGGATTGGATTGAGGACTCATTCGGGACTGCAAGGACCCAGCGGGCGGGATTGGTGGTTTGCTTGCTGTAGGCGATCTCGCCGACGACATGCACGTCGCTGGCGTTCTCGGCGATCCAATCGGCACCGGTAAGCCCGACGTCGAGGTAGCCGTGCTCGACGTAGCGGCTGATTTCCTGGGCGCGGATGAGACGGAGCGAAAGTTCGGCGTCATCCGTTCGCGGGATGTAGCTTCGGCTGCTGGCTGATATTTTCCAGCCGGCCTTGGCCATCAGGGCAAAGGTCGATTCCTGGAGGCTGCCCTTGGGCAGGCCAAAACACAACGTCTTCTTTGCTGTCTTATCACTCATGTCTTCGCACTCACTCCACAATTCTCACCACACGTCCGTTGATTTCCAATTTCCCTTCGGCGAACAGCCGGATGGCCTGCGGGTAAATCTCGTGCTCCGCCAACTGAATCCGCTGATGCAACGACGGCGGCGTGTCGTTCGCGAGCACCGGCACGGCCTGCTGCAGGATAATCGGTCCCGAATCCACCCCGTCATCCACGAAATGCACCGTGCATCCCGTCACTTTCACGCCGTGATGCAACGCCTGCTCCCACGCGTGCAGCCCCGGGAACGCCGGCAACAACGACGGATGCACGTTCACGACCCGACCCGCGAACGCGCGCAGCATCGGCGATTTCACCACGCGCATGTATCCCGCCAGCGCGACCAGGTCCACGCCCGCTTCGCGCAGCATCGTCACCGCGCGCTGTTCCAACTCAGGCTCGAGCTTCGTCTTGAACCGGCTCGGGCCGATGAACTCTGCCTCGACGCCGCGCTTCCGCGCGCGTTCCAAAATCACCGCGTCGGCCACGTCGCTCAACACCAGCGCCACGCGCCCGGGAATCCGTCCCGTCGCGCACGCCTCGAGGATCGCTTCGCAATTGGAGCCAGTCCCCGAACCGAGCACCCCGATGCGGAAGTCCGTGCCAGTCACTGTCCGTTTCTAAACGATGCCCGCCGAAAACACAAGTGCCGAGAAGTGGGGTACACTCGTTCCAAATCCATCCGACTTCCCCCCGGCCAAAAGACCATGTCCCCACGCTACCTCGACCCTCCCCAGCCCCTCCCGCCCATCCCGCAAGATCGGCTGGGGACGGATCACCCCCGTCACCGCCCAGCGCCGCTGCGGCGGAAACGCGACCACCATCTTCTTATTATTGTGGAAACAAACGCGCATCAGGCGCATCTTAACCATGTAGGGAGGATTCCATGGCGAGCAGCTTGAACGCACACGGCTCGATCAGATTCACGGCATCGGATGGCAAGGAATACGAGATTCGCCATACCGCCGATACCCGTCTGGTCAAATTGCGCGTCTTCCGCGACAATCTGCCCGTCAATCGTTTCTGCTATACCACGACCTTCGAGACCGCCGACGAATTCGCCTTCGCCACCGGCGGCAACGTCGTCAACGAGCTGATCCGCAAAGCCAAGCAGGACCTCGAACGCGACATCGCCCTGAACTGAACCGGCCGTCGACCCGTGCCGCGCCCGCGGCGCGCACACCGCGGCCCCGTCACCTCAACAGCCGCGGATCGAACGCAAACGCTTTCGGCTTGCTGAAGACAATCTTCGAGAAATCCCGGTGCACCGGGTTCAATGCGTAGTTCCGTCCCGACGGAATGATCACGCTCGGCACCGCAAGAATGGCCGACCGCCCGCTCTTCGCCCACGCGTCTCCCAACCGCTTCGTCGCGGGCCCGGGAGGCTCGCACTTCCAATCCCCCGGCAACGCCGTCACCACCACCGTCTCCACCATCGCCCTGGCGAACTCGATTCGGATGATGCCAAACCGCAGTCGGCTGCCCGTGCCGATGTGCACCATCGCCTCCAGCCAAAACGACGGGAAGACATACGCGATGAGTGGGCAGGGGCGCAGGCGCGAGAGCAGCACGCAAGAAGTAGTCTGCTACGGTGGCTGAGGACGACACGCCTCAATCTGACGAAAGCAAAATCATCTCCCCGTTCCGCCGCCAATGCCCGCGAGCAAACGCGTTCAAACTCTGAAGTGCAGCCGAATCCGGACCCCGGAACTTATTGATCTCGGAACCGGTCGCAGTAGCAGAATTTGCCTGGTACTGTTCTCCACCACATTCGTAAGGCGCGCGGAATGAACGATCTCCAACGCTGGCACCCGCATTGCTGGGAATCTATTCGGCACGGAGGAGCCGGAAGTCGATGCATCCGCATCCGATGAAAGAGTGGATGAACGACCGCAGTGAATGCATAGCAACCGAAAGGAAAGCACATGAGTGTGTCCGCTGTAAATTCCGCAACGAATTCCTATTTGAATTCCATGCAGAGCGCTTACAACCAGCAGGCGCAAAACTTCAAGACCTTGTGGAGCGCCATCCAGTCCGGGAATCTATCGGGTGCTCAGAAGGCGCTGGCCGCATTTCAACAGAGTATTCAGACCACCTCCGATGCGCCACTGTCCACCGCCGTTTCGGATCCAAACAGCCAAGCCAGCAATAATCTTCGATCGTTGATGACCGCCCTGCAATCGAACGATCGGATTGGCGCCCAAAGCGCATTCACGACATTGCGGCAGACCTTGAACGCTCTATTCCAGCAGCGCAGTAACGGCGCCGCGGACACGAGCAGTTCGAGCAGCGTCGACTGAGCGGCGCGCGCGCAACCGTTGCCGCCGGAAGTTGAAAACGCGAGGTTGAGATTGCTGCTTTGAGTTCGTGTCGTTTCCTGACAAGGCTCAGCTCGTAATCGGCGCACGGCTCCGACGTCCCAGGTCCCGCTCCCGCCCGTTTTCCTGTCGTTCCGCACGCCCAACGAATCCCTTCGACCCGCAACATGCGCCCTTGATTCATCCCATTCTGGGTGCAGATGCCGCCATCTAGCCGATGGGATGCGAGAAATCCTGCCGCCGGTCACGGCCTGCCTCCTCCGCATTACCGCATTGGGATCAGCCGTTCGAAGCACTCGAATTTCTTCTGGTGAGTGCGAGTAGTTATGGATCACGCGGTCGTTGAATCTGGTCGCAAGCGCCGTCTTCAGTTCCTCACCGCCAGGCATGGCTTGGACTGTTAGCGGCAAGAGTGTTGCATCGTTGAACACCAGCAGGAGAACGGAGCCCCGTTGCGCCAGTATGCAGTTCGTCGGCAAACCCTTCCCCCGGCCCGTCTCGTACCGCCGTTATCCGCCTTGCAGCCAACCGGCAGCAGTGATACAAGCATGAGTCGGAACCAGTCTGAACCGTAGGTGACGATGAAACGACTGAGCCTCACTGTGGCGGTGGCAATCGCCGGCCCGCTTCTGCCGGTGCTGTTGTCTGGTTGCCGAGCCCAAAATCATCAAGAGGCGTATACATGGCCGGATGGGGCGAAATTCGTCGGTGAAATGAAGGATGGTGTGCCCGATGGCCAGGGGACGCTCACGCTGTCGGATGGAACGTTGTACGTCGGGATCATTAAGAACAATCAATTAAACGGCCATGGCTGGTACAAGTCACCCTCCGGCGATGAGTACGTTGGCGATTTCAAGGATTTCAAGCGGGACGGCCGCGGTACCTACACATCGACAAATGGCCAGACGTATGTCGGTGATTTCAAAGATGACAAACGGGCTGGCCGGGGGATGCTCTCATGGCCCGACGGCCAGACGTATATCGGGGATTTCAAGTATGACCAGTTTGACGGCCACGGGGTGTTGAAAGGTGCGGACGGGTCAAAGTACGTCGGCGAATTCAAATATGGCAAGTATGACGGCCAGGGGACATTGACCTATCCCGATGGCAGGAAGTACGTCGGCGAGTTTCGGTTCGGCGGACCCTATGACCAGGGGACAGAAACATGGCCCGACGGTCGCCAGTACACCGGTCAGTTCAAAGATGGCCGACTCGACGGCCGCGGCAAAATGACCTACCCGGATGGCAGGATCGAAGACGGGCTCTGGACGGACGGCAAATTCCTGGGTGCCGAGAAGTCGCCGTAGCCTGCTCGCCCGCCTCCCGCCGCCACCCTACGACTTTATCCTATCCGACATTCCTCCGGTTTCCCCGTTGTCTCGATGACGTAATCGGTCTAGTCTCCCTGCAAGTTCGGGAACCGCGCGGGCCAGCAGTATTCGGACTCGCAGACCCGACCCGCGGCGCAACCTTCGGTCGAATCAAGTGTTTGAACCATGGTTGCGAGCGTCAAACAGTGGTCGCTGCCGGAAGATTGCCCGCCCGCAGTGGCCAAACTAACACGGGCATACGGGAGGGTTCACCCTGGATCGTGGGTGACAGGAGAACATGAAGAAGCCAATCGCATATCTGTCCGCCATTATCGCAGTTGCCGTCGTCGTATTCCCCGGTGCCGCGCGCGCCGGCACCAGCGACGTGTATCGATTGTCCATGTCGTTTACGGGCATATTTCAGGGCACGAATAACCTGAGCCGGGCCCGGCAGATTCAATACGCGCGCTTCTTTGCCGGTGACATCGTCAACCTGGCATTGGGGCAGCCGTTTAACAGCCCCGTTCCCACGAATGAAGTGCTCGCCTATGTCGATGGCGGCAGCACGAATTCGATCATCGTCTACGACAGGAATTCCGGCAGCAACCTCGTGACCGTGGCCGATGTGACATCGCGCGGCAGCGTCTCTCAGCCCGGGCTCCAGGATTTCGTCTGGAACATCCGCCTGGTCAACCTGGGCGACGCCACCAACGGCTTCGGGAGGGGGACGAACACCTTTAGTGGCGGGTTCTTGCAGGCCGAAGGCACGAAGCTCTCCCGAGGCGCCAGGTTCCAGGTCCTCGCGCACATCGATGGGGCCGTCAACGCCGACAGCGATGGCAGCGGCTTCCACGTGCTCGTTCCGACCGGCAATCTCACGTTCGGCACGCCGGCGATTGGCACGATCGTCACCGCGCCGGCGCCGTAATCTTGCGGCCATATTGTTCCGGCGAACCGGGCGGGGATGGAAATGCTCCGCCCGGTTTGTCGTTGGCGGTCGGCGGACCGTGCCCTCGGGCTGTCCCCGGCGGTTTTGATGTGTCGCCCTCCCGCGGCATGGCGTGATACTTTGTCACGACCAGTGTCGAATCTAAGCGGGATGAGGAATTCGGAACGAACCGGTCACGGCGGCGGTCTCACAATGCCGTTGGATACGGTTGGTCTCGCCGATTTGTCGCGCGTGGGCGGCAAGGCGGCCCACCTCGGAATCCTGATCGCCGCCGGAGTCCACGTCCCCCCCGGTTTTGTCGTTACCACACGCGCCTTCAAACGATTCATGCAGTCCGATGCGCGGATCACGAAGTGGCTGACAAAACTGAGCGCGTGTGATGCGGAAGATCTCGCCGCCCTGCGCACAGCCGCGCACGAATTGAGAACGCAGATGGACTCGATTGTCGTGCCAAACGACGTGGCCGAGGCCATCGCGGCGGCCATATCGCTCGCACCGGCTCAGGCGTGGGCCGTTCGCTCCAGCGGGACAGTGGAAGATTCGCCAGACGCATCCTTCGCCGGCCAGCACGATTCCTTTCTCAATGTCCGCGGCACCGAGGCGATTGTGGCCGCCGTAAAGCGTTGCTGGTTGTCGTTGTTCTCCGACCGGGCCATTTCGTATCGGAACCGAAAGGGCATCGCCCCCGATCACGCCCAGATGGCCGTCATCGTGCAGCGACTCATTGATGCTGACGCGGCTGGCGTGATGTTTACCGCCAATCCGGCGGCGGACAATTCTGATTCGATTCTCGTCGAGGCCGCGTTTGGCCTGGGCGAAGCGTTGGTTCAGGGCAAGGTCGCGCCGGACCGTATCGAGGTGTCGCGGTCGAGCCTGCGAGTGGCCCGGCCGGAGGCGGGAACAGTAATCGCCCGGGTGTTGGATGACGACGTTGTCGTTCGGTTGGCGCGGCTCGGCCTCGAAACGGAACGAATCCTCGGTTGCCCGTTGGATATCGAGTGGTGCGTGCGCGCCGGCGAAATCTGGCTGTTGCAGGCGCGGGCCGTGACGGCGCGACGACACCCGCGAGAAGCGAGCTTCGAAGATCGTCAGGTGTGGACGAACGCCAATACGGGCGAGGTGTTGCCGGATGTCGTGACGCCGATGACGTGGTCGCTAATCCGGGTATTTGGACACGACCTGTTCGATACGTGGCTGCGCGCGTGCGGCGTGCGGATTGAGCAGGATCAGTTGTTTGGACTCGTGGCCGGCCGCGCCTACTTCAATTTCAACACCATCTGCGCGCTGGGGCGGCGTCTGCCGGGATTGCGAACTCAGACCTTGGAGAGTCTGTTGGGTGGTCATCAAGATGCCCTGGTGGCATTGCAGCGGATCAAACTGTCGGACGCCGACCTGCCCTTGATCGAGATAAGCCGCTGGCGGACAGTTCTGAGGGCGCCTCCCATCGTGCTGGGTTTTCTTCTCCATTCATCGCGGGCGAGCCACGCCGCGGTGGAAAATCTCCAACGGGAGAACGAGCATCTGGCTGGCATGGAACCGTCGCAACTTTCCGACGACGATCTTGTGGCGGCGATTGGCACGACGTTTATGCCCGGGAAGCTGCTCGAATTGGGAGCCGTCGACGCCCTCGGTTTCGCCACGGTGGATTACGGTGTGTTCTTCGGCGTGTGCGGGCGCTGGTTCGGGTCGGACGGGCAGGGCATCGCGAACCGGTTGCTGGCCGGTGTGGGCGAGATGGAGGACGTGGTGGCCGGGCACGACCTGTGGCGTCTCGCGGAACGGGCGGCGGGTGAACCGGAGATCAGGAGCGCGCTACTGGCAGAGCGGACGTTCCCGGGGTTCGCCGCGCGTCTCGCGGATTGCCGGGGCGGCAGCGCGTTCCTCGCGCAATGGAACGCGTTCATGCGGCGGCATGGGCATCATACGCGCGGGGAAATCGAGTTGTTCAATCCGCGCTGGTCGGAGTGTCCGGAGTTCGTTCTCAATATGGTGCGCGGCTACGTCGAAGGCATCGATGACGGACGCGACGGCCCGATTGCGCGGCACGAGGCCTTGGCGGAGGAACGCCTCGCTCTTGAAAGGAAATGTCTCGGTACATTGAGGAATCCGGTAAAACGCGCCTTGTTCCGCGTGTGCCTTCGTCGAGCGCAACAAGGCGGCCGGACCCGCGAGAATCTCAAGAGCGAGATGATCCGCTGGCTTTCGTTCCTGCGCTGTCTTCTGCTCGAGTTCGGCCGGCGCCTGGTGGTACGCGGGCGTCTGGCGGAGGCGACCGACGTCTTTTTCCTGGAGATCCGGGAGTTCCAGGACGGTTCGGTGTCCGAACCGGCGAGAGATCTGCGCGCGCTCGTGGCGACGCGTCGAACGGAGTACGAGCGGAATCGAGAACTCAGTCCTCCCGCCGTGATCGTCGGGCGGTTTGATGAGCGCAAGCACGTGCCCGAGCCGGTGGATCGCGCGAAGAACGTGTTTCACGGTCTCGGCGTCAGCGCGGGAAAAGTGCGCGGGCGCGCCCGGGTGATTCTGCGGTCGGACGCCGGGGAACGGCTGCAGCCGGGCGAGATTCTCGTGGCCCCGTTCACCGATCCGGGCTGGACCCTCTACTTTGCCGCCGCGGCGGGCATCGTGATGGACCTCGGCGGCCTGTTGAGCCATGGCAGCATCGTCGCGCGCGAGTACGGTATCCCGGCGGTCGTGAACGTTGGCGCGGCAACGCAAATCATTCAGACCGGCCAATGGCTCGAAGTCGACGCCGACCGCGGCGTGGTGACGGTGCTCGACCAGCCCGATGCATTCGCTGTCCAGGTGGACGCGTTTGTGAAGCAGTGACCCTGCGGCAAAGTTCAGCGCAGGGGGAGTCCCCATACTCGAAAACCGCTGGGCTTGCAGGATGTTACCCGAGCCAATCGGGGCGATAAAAGGTGCCGTCGAACTTGTGCGAAGTTTTGAAGGGCTCGTACTTGCCGGTGCTGGCGGCCTCGGCGGTCTTGGCGAGCACGGCGGAGACCTCGTCGGCGGTCATGGGCCGGAAACTGCGGGCGGCATCGATGGCTTGTTGGAGAATGGTCATCGAATCACACCCGGTGATGACGGTGCTGGTCGGCAGATTCATCGCGTAGTGGAGACACTCGACGGCGGTGACCGTGTTGCTTTCCAGGGCGGCGCCGAAACACATCGATTTCATCCCGAGCACGCCGATCTGCTGCTGGACGAGCACGGGCAGCACCTTCTTCTCGAAACTCTGGAAATGTGCGTCCATGACGCTGAGCGGCATCTGGACGGTATCGAAGTGGAAATTGTGGGCGGCAGCCGTCCCGATCATGTTGAGATGGATGTCGGGACTCTTGTGGCCGGTGAACCCGATGAATCGCGTCTTGCCCGCCTTCTTCGCGTCGAGGAGCGCTTCGATCGCACCGCCCGGGGCGAACACACGGTCGGCGTCGTCGGGACGACCGATCTCGTGGATCTGGATGAGATCGACGTGATCGACCTGGAGTCGCTGGAGGGATTCGTCGAATTGGGCGGCGGCTGCCTTGCGGGTGCGGCCGTCGATCTTGGTCATCAGAAACGCGCGGTCGCGGTAGCCGTCGCGCAGCGCCTTGCCCATGCGCAGCTCGCAATCGCCGGCGTGATAGTCCCAGGAATTGTCGAGGAAGTTGATGCCATTATCGAGCGCGGTGCGAATGATGCGAATGCTGTCCGCTTCGTTGGGTCGGCCAAGATGTGCGCCGCCGAGTCCGACGATGGAGACCTCGACGCCAGTGCGGCCGAGTTTGCGTCGCGGGATTTCGGTCTTCGAGTCGGCCGTGGCGAAGGCGAACCCGCCCGTCGCGATGGCGGCGGCGGTCGCCGCGGCGGTTTTCAGAAATTCCCGGCGTGTGATGTCGTCGGGCCGCTGGTGGACGGAATGTGGACCGGGATTCGCGGCTGGGTCTGTCGTTTTCATGACGGGTACTTGCGATCGTACAGACAACGGGATGATGATGCCGCGGATACGCGAGGATTTCAACCCCGGAGAATGGGCGCGCCACAACTTTGTCACCATTCTGTAACATTTCCGACATACGCAAGCGTTGACAGTGCCGGCGAAAATCAGGTATTCATGTGCGCGCTGTTGGGATGCGAGGCTGTAGTCGTCGTCGGAGAAATCTTCTAAATGTACGCTGCCATTGTTGCCCTTTGTCTCGCTGTAGCGATTGTCCTGTATTTTCGCAACAATCCGCTCCATCACAGCCGCCGGTTCATGCTGCGGCGGTTCATCAATTGGTTTCCGCTGGGGATGACCTATGCGTTTCTGTACATGGGCCGCTACAACCTGAACGTGGCCAAAAACGCGCTGGGCGCCGGCATGTCGAAGGAGGATTTCGGCCTGATTTTCGCCGCGGGCACCTGGACGTATGCCCTGTCGTTCCTCGTCAACGGCCCGCTCGTGGACAAGATCGGCGGCAAACGCGGCATCATCATTGCCGCGCTCGGGTCCTCGGTTGCGAACATCCTCCTCGGCGTGCTGACGTACTTCGTGGTGATGGGCCGTCTGCGCTTCAACCTGGTCCTGGCGTTCTCCGCCATCTACGCGGTGAACATGTATTTTCAAAGTTACGGCGCGGTGTCGATCATCAAGGTCAAGGCGTACTGGTTCCACGTCCGCGAGCGCGGGATTTTCGGGGCGATTTTTGGAACGTTTATTTCCGTCGGCGCGTACTTCGCCTTCGATTGGAGCCAGGCGATCGTCGACATGACCAAAGCCCACCGGGTAGGTCCGCCGGCCTGGGGCGGCGAACTCCTCCGCGGGATGTTTGCCGCCGGGTCGAAGCCCGCCGACGCGACGTGGGCCGTGTTCTTCATTCCCGCGATCATTTTGGTGGGTTGGGCGGCGTTGGATTGGTGGCTGATCCGCGACACGCCCGAGGAAGCCAGTCTCCCGGCGTTTGACACCTGCGACGCATCGTCGGGGCAGATGCACGTCGAGTTTACCGCCATGGATTTGCTGAAGAAGGTCTTCACGAGTCCGTTGCTGTTGATGATTGCCGTGGTCGAGTTGACTTCGGGGGTGTTCCGCAACGGCATCACGCAGTGGTACTTCATTTTTGTGAACGAAGTGAAACAGCCCGGCGTCGAGTTCTTCCTCGGCCATTGGGGATTCCTGATTTGCGTGTTCGGGATCATCGGCGGTTTTGCCGGGGGATTGATCTCCGATCGCTGGTTTCAGTCGCGGCGCGGGCCGCCGGCGGGGTTGTTGTGCGGCCTCGTGCTGGTGATGGCGGCGCTGATGGCGCGGTCTGTTTTCACATCGCCGGTGGTGACGGCGATCTCGGGCCTGATGATCGTGATGGCGGCGATCGGGATCACGTCGCTGATGTCGGGCACGGCGGCCACGGATTTTGGTGGGCGGAAAGCGACGGCGACGACGTCCGGGATCGTGGATGGCTTCGCCTATCTCGGCAGTGGCGTCCAATCGATCAGTCTCGGCTACATCACGACGCACAACTGGCGCTGGTGGCCCCTGTTTCTGATGCCCTTTGCCATTTTGGGCGGGATCATTGCCGTCCGGATCTGGCACGAGTTGCCCGCGGCCACGCGCCGGTACATCGCCGAAGTCGAGATTGAGGAAGAAGCGCCGGAGCCGGCCGGCGAGAGCGAACTGGTCCCGCGGTAGCGCCTACCGCGGGTTCACATTCACCGTGCCCGTCTCGGTGAACTGGTATTGTTTGGTGTTGAACCCGCTGCAATTCACGTCGTACCGCAACTGCAGGCTTCCATCCTTCAACGTCGCGAACCCGACATCATTGAACTCCAGCAAATCGCGCGGCAGATTGTTGGCGAGGACGTAGCCGCCGAATTCCTGGTACGTTTGCGGCCAGCGCCCGGTCGAGGAGCGAAACATTTTGACGGCCGCCGTGAGCAGATTCACTTTTGCACGGGCGTAGGCGGCGACCTCCTGTTCGTTGCGCTTGTAGTCCTGCTCGGCGGCTTCGTAAGCCTTTTCTCGGGGCGATGACGCGCAGCCGAACAACATCCAGACCGACAGAGCCAGCAGTAAGCGCCTGGCATTCACGTCAGCACCCGACTTGACGAATCTTTTCGAGGAGCCGCGTCGTGGAGAAGCCTTTGACGAACGGAAGGAGGCGAATCCGGCTGCCGGCCTCGGTCAGCACGGCTCGCTCGCTCGCGTCCAGGGTGTCGGGCCGATAGTCCCCGCCCTTGACGTAGACCGCAGGTTGAACGACGCTGAGGAATCGGATGGCGCGTTTCTCGGGAAAAATCACGACCGCGTCGACGCAGGCCAGCGCGGCCAGGACCGCGGCGCGTTGCCGCTGGGGGACGAGCGGTCGGCCGGGGCCCTTGAGTTGGCGCACGGAGCGATCGCCGTTGAGGCCGACGACGAGGAGATCGCCGAGCTTGCGGGCGCGTTGCAAGTAACTCACATGCCCGAAGTGGAGCAGGTCGAAGCAACCGTTGGTGGCCACGACACGCCGACCGCGGCGGCGCGCCGCTGCGGCCCAGCGTTGGGCTTCGCCCAAGGTTAACACTTTGCGGGAGGCGGATTTAAGCGTTGCTTTTGGGCTTGATTCCGTGTGACGCTTTGACATGATGACCGCTGTGAGGATGGCTCACCCGAGGAAGAGGGGTCAAGTTTGATTTTGGGGCCCGGCGGCCGCAGTCGGGATCGGGATGGCGAGATGATCCTACTGTAGGAGGATATGCAAGCGCTTCATTTGATTGGAACGACAATCTATTTCGTGGTTCTGGTGTGCCTGTCGTGTTACGGCGTCCACCGGTTTTGGATGATCTTCCTCTACTTCCGCCACCGTCGGGAAGTGCCGAAACCAGCCGGTCAGTTCGCAGAACTGCCCCGGGTAACGGTCCAATTGCCCCTGTACAACGAAATGTATGTGGCGGAGAGGCTGCTGGAGGCAGTCGCCGCGCTTGATTATCCGCAGGACAAGCTTGAAGTCCAGGTGCTTGACGATTCGACGGATGAGACCACGGAGATCGTGGCCCGGAAGACGGCGCAGTTGCGCAAGCGAGGCTTTGACGTGCATCACATCCATCGTTCCGACCGCACGGGCTACAAAGCGGGCGCTCTCGAGAACGGGCTCCATCAGGCCACCGGCGAATACATTGCGATCTTCGACGCCGATTTTGTTCCCCAGCAGGATCTTCTTCAGAAGACAATCCAGTACTTCACTGACCCCAACATTGGCATGATCCAGACCCGTTGGGGGCATCTGAACGAGCAGTATTCGTTGCTGACCAAGATTCAGTCGATGCTTCTGGATGGCCATTTCCTCATCGAGCAGACAGCCCGCGCGCGTTCGGGTCGGTTCTTCAATTTCAACGGCACCGCCGGCATCTGGCGGCGCACCTGCATCCAGACCTCCGGCGGGTGGCAGCACGATACCCTGGCCGAAGATCTCGACCTGAGTTATCGCGCCCAGATCAACGGCTGGCAGTTCCTGTTCTTGCCGGAAATTGTGACCCCCGCCGAATTGCCCGTGGAGATGAATGCCTTCAAGTCGCAACAACACCGCTGGGCCAAGGGCTCCATTCAGACCAGCAAGAAGGTTCTGCCGATGCTGTGGCGCAGCAACGCGTCGTTCAAGGTGAAGTTTGAAGGAACGGCCCATCTGACCAGCAACTACGGTTATTTGCTGCTGCTGGTGCTGTGCCTGTGCCTGCATTCATCCGCTTCGGTGGACACGTATCAGGCCTCGGGCGGCAACCCGTGGACGAAGATGCTCCTGGTCGATCTGCCCCTGTTTATTGCCGGGTCGGTGTCGATCAGCGCGTTCTACTTCTGCGCGCAACGCGAACTGCACGCGCAATGGTGGAAGCGGTTGCTGTTCCTGCCCGTGCTGATGGCGGTCGGTGTCGGTCTCTCGGTCAATAATGCGCGCGCCGTCCTGGAGGCGATGTTCAATCACCGCAGCGAATTCATTCGCACCCCGAAATACGGCGTATCGCATCGCGGCGAGTCCTGGAGACAAAACAAGTACCGGACCCTGCGGGGCCTGTTCCCGTTCATCGAGTTGGCGTTCGGGATCTATTTTACGTTCGTTGTCATTCAGGCCGTCAACCGCAACCAGTGGACCTTTATTCCGTTTGTATTCATCTTCCAGGTCGGTTTTCTGTACGTCGGGCTCATGTCGCTGTTGCAAAGTTCCGTGCGCACGGCGCGACAGATCGATGGACCCGGTCTGGCTCCGGCCGGCGCCTGATTCTGCCGCTGACGTGGGTTCATGCCGATCTCACTTGCCCTCCAGTTGCACAGCCTGCGCCACGAGGCTGCCGCCGATCCGGAAGGCGTGATACGCCGCGTCCCGTCGATGGGATTCGACAGCGTCGAGATCGCTCAGACCTACGGCTGGTCAGCCGGACAATGGAAAGCAATGGTGACGGAGTTGAAGCTTCGCGTGGTCGGCGCCCATGTCCCGCTCGAGCAACTGGAATCGGAATGGGAGAGACAAATCGAATTCCAGCGGGGGATTGGCAATTCACGCTTGGTCGTGCCGGCGCTCCCCCGTGATTTGCAGACGGTTGCCGGTTATCCGGAAGCAGCCGCGCGCCTGACCGTGTTGGGACTGCGGGCGATCTCCGAAGGATTCGCGTTGTTCTACCACAATCACGCCTGTGAATTCGCGCCGTTGGGCGGCGGACGCTGCGGTATGGACGTTTTGCTGGGCGAGACGCAGCCGAACGTACTAAGCCTCGAGGTGGATACGTACTGGGTGGAGCGCGGGGGAGTCAGCAGCCGCGAGTTCATCATGCGCAACGCCAATCGGGTCGGCATGCTCCATGCCAAGGAGTTCTGCCGCGATGGGCGCGATGTTCCCGCAGGGCAGGGCGACGTCGATTGGAAATCCATCATTCCACTGGCTCGGAGTCGCGGTTGGCCGATTGTCGTCGAATATGAAGCCGAGAATCCGTTCCCAGCCGTCGAGGCGAGCGCGCGATATTTGTCCACCCTCTGAATTGGGTGAGCGTGATTGTTTCCTTGCCATCGACGCGTGAAGCGGCAAGAATTCCCCAAGGAAATGGAACCCCTCGGCATTATTGCGGGAAACGGGAGCTTTCCTCTGATTCTGGCGCGTTCGGCCCGGCAGCTTGGCGGCGGTCGGATCGTCGTGGCTGCGTTTGAGGGAGAAACCGATCCCGAAGTCGAACGGGCCGTTGACGAGGCGGAGTGGATCAAGCTCGGCCAACTGAACAAGCTCATCCATGTGTTCACGTCTCGCGGCGTGAAACGCGCGGTTATGGCGGGCGGTATCACTCCCTCAAATCTGTTCAAGAATCTGCGGCTCGATATTCGCATGACAACCGTCGCGCTCCGCCTCAAGACGCGCAATGCCGAGACCATTTTCGGCGCGATCGCGTCGGAAATGGCGAAGGATGGCGTCGAACTCGTCGATCCGCGTCCATTCCTCGGCGAGTCGGTGCCGCCAGCCGGCCCGCTGACGCGCTCGAAGCCCGACAAAGAGCAGCGGGAAGACATCGAGTTGGGGTTGAGGATGGCGAAAGCGGTTAGTGCTCTCGATATCGGGCAAACGGTGGTCGTGAAGAAGGGCACGGTCCTCGCCGTGGAGGGATTTGAGGGGACGGATGAATGTATCCGCCGCGGTGGATTGTTGGCCGGCGACAAGGGCGGCGCGGTGGTCGTCAAAGTCAGCAAACCGAACCAGGATTTCCGATTCGATATTCCCTGCGTCGGCGAGAAGACGATTGAATCCTGCCGGGCCGGGCGCGTGTCGGTCCTGGCCATCGAAGCCGGCCGCAGTTTGCTGCTGGACAAGGACACGGTTCTGCAAAAAGCCAATGAAGCGGATGTTTGTCTGATCGCGGTGTCTTCCGAATGAGTGATATCCTAAAAGTCGGCGTTGTCGGCGTCGGGCATCTCGGGTCGCAGCACGCCCGATTGTATTCCGAATTGGCCAAACGCTCCAACGGCCAAACCTCGTTTGTGGGTGTGTGCGACACGGACAGCATCCGCGTGCGCGCCCTCGCGGAAAAGGTCGGCGGGGGGACATTCGAGAGCGCAACGGAACTTGCCGGGTTTGTCGATGCGGTGAGCGTGGCAACGCCGACCGAGACGCATTACAAGGTGGCCCGCGTCTTTCTCGAGCGCGGCAAGCATGTGCTCGTCGAAAAGCCGATCACCGACAGCCTGCGCGAGGCCGAAGAACTCGTCGCCTTGGCGCGCAAAAACAAATGCGTGCTGCAGGTCGGCCATGTCGAACGATTCAATCCCGTCATGCGTTATCTGAACGAGGTGCTGCAGGAGGCGCGGTTTATCGAAGTCCACCGTCTATCGCCGTTCCCGGGACGGTCGACGGATATCGGCGTCGTTCTGGACCTGATGATTCACGATCTCGATGTGGTCCTGTCGCTCGTACGTTCACCCCTGGAAGCTGTGGATGCGGTCGGCATCCCCGTGTTGAGCGGGAGCGAGGACATCGCCAATGCGCGGCTGAAATTCGCCAACGGCTGCGTGGCCAATATCACCGCCAGCCGGGTTTCGGCCGAGAAAATGCGGAAACTACGCATCTTCGGTCGCACCGACCACGGCGCCGCCTACATCTCCCTCGATTACATGAAACAGGAGGGCGAGATCTACCGCGTCGCCTCCGAGGACGCGCAGGAGTCCGGCTTGCTCAAGAAGTTGCTGGCCGGGCGACATGCCAGCATCGTCAGCGAGTTTGCCGGCCGGAAAATCGTCCGCGAACCGGTGCCCATCGAGCGGGATGAACCTCTCAAGCTCGAGTTGCAACATTTCATCGAGTCAGTCCGTCTCCACCATGATCCGCTGGTCACCGGCGAGGCCGCCAAGCAGGCCCTCGAACTCGCGATGGAAATCACGTCCCAGGTCCGCACGTCGTGACGCGCTCGATCATGTTTATCGCGGGGGAAGCGTCGGGGGACGCGCACGCCGCCGAAGTAATCCAGGCTCTGCGTGTTCAGGCGCCGGAAACGCAGGTCTTCGGAGCCGGCGGGCCGAAGATGAAAGCGGCGGGGATGGAATTGTCTCTCGACCTCACCCAGCACGCTGTTGTCGGCTTGGTGGAAGTGCTCAAGAATTACCTCAAATTCCGCCGCATCTTTTGGGAGCTCGTGCGGGAGGCCGAGAAACGCAAGCCGGATGCCGTCGTGCTGGTGGATTTCCCCGGGTTCAATCTTCGCTTCGCCGCGCAGATGAAGAAGCGCGGGATCAGGGTCATCTATTACATCTCGCCGCAGTTGTGGGCCTGGCACGCGAGCCGGGCAAAACAGATCGAGCGCGACGTGGATTTGATGCTCACGATCTTTCCCTTCGAGAAGGACTGGTACGCCAACCACGCGCCGCGATTGCGGGTCGAATTTGTCGGACATCCGTTCGCGGAAAGGGTCAGCCGCGAAGACAAGGGAATTAAGCGCGATGAGAACCTGGTCCTTCTCCTGCCCGGCAGCCGCGAGCGCGAGGTCGCCAAGATTTGGCCCATCATGCGGCAGGTCATCGACCAGATGCCGCCCGAAACGAAATTCGTTGCGGCAGCGGTGAACGAACAGATGGCCGCGATGATCAGGCACCCGCGTGTCCTGGTGGAAATCGGCAAGGCCCACGACGGGATGCAGCGCGCAACCTTGGCAATCACGGCCAGCGGCACCGCCACGATGGAATGCGCCTTCTACGGTTGCCCGATGATCGTCGTCTATAAAGTGAACTGGTTGACCTATCTGGTCGGACGCATGGTCGTGACCGTGAATTGGCTCGCCATGCCCAACGTGATTGCCGGCCGCGCGATTATCCCCGAATTCATCCAGCAGGACGCCAAATCTGACCGCATAGCCTCCCTGGCGCAGGAACTGTTGGCAAATGCAACAAAGCGCGAAGCCATGTGCCAGGAACTGGCAGCAGTTGTTCAGACGCTCGGCGGCACCGGTGCCAGCGAACACGCGGCGAAGGCTGTTCTTTCGGCAATTGAGCGCTGATCGGCCCAATCGATTGGCGGTTAGCTCTTCCGCGTCAGAAAGAAATCGGCGATGGCGTGGAGCGGAGTGGCTTTGTTTCCGAATGGCTTCAGTTGCTTGTGCGCGTCGGCGATGAGAGCCGCGGCGTACTGGCGTGACTTGTCGAGCCCGAGGATGACGGGAAAGGTGGATTTGTGATTCTTGGCGTCGGCACCCACGCTTTTGCCCATGACCTCTTTTGTGCTCGTGGCGTCGAGAATGTCGTCGATGACCTGAAACGCGAGGCCCAGATCCTGTCCGTAACGCGTGAGACGTTTAAGTTCCGTGGGGCTGGCATTTCCGGCCATGGCACCAAGCCGAATCGATGTGGTGATCAGCGCCGCCGTCTTGTTAAGGTGCGTGGTCTTGACTTCATCCAGGTTGGCTCGTCGATCTTCGTTTTCGAGATCCTGCACCTGCCCGGCGATCAGACGGAGACTGCCGGCGGCGAAGGCAAGGTCGCTGGTCAATGCCTCCATCGGATAGCGTTTGGGCGGTTTCGCTTTGGCGACCATGGCAAATGCCTCGGTCAATAACGCGTCGCCCGCAAGCACCGCGATACCTTCGCCGAACACCTTGTGGTTGGTCGGTTTCCCGCGCCGCAAATCGTCGTCGTCCATGCACGGCAAATCATCATGAATCAGCGAGTACGTGTGAATGCACTCGACGGCGCAGGCCAGCGGCATGGCGCTGACGCGTTTCCCGCCTACGGCTTCACACCCAGCGAGACACAGGACCGGTCGGATGCGTTTGCCGCCCGCAAAAACAGAATAGCGCATCGCCTTGTGGATCGTTGGTGGGGCGGTGGTGTCGGGTGGCAAAAGCTTGTTGAGCGCGGCGTCAACTTCCACACACCGATCATCCAGGTACTTCTTCAAATCAAATGTTGCAGGGGATTTCAATCGCGCTCCTCGGTTCGAGGGCGTATGGTACGGAGCCGACGCGTTTTTTCAAGCGAAAGTTTGAATTGCCGTCATTGTATGAGGAGGTGGAATTCGAGGTTGACTTGGTGTATGAAAGTACTCAATAAACTGTGTTTCTTCTATGCCGACTTACGAGTACGAATGTCAGAAATGCGGGCATCGCTTTGAGTTGTTTCAGTCGATCAAGGATGCGCCGAAGAGGACCTGTCCAAAGTGCCGCGGACGTGTGAAGCGGTTGCTCGGTACGGGAGCCGGGGTGATCTTCAAAGGCTCGGGGTTTTATAGCACGGACTATCGAAAACCAGGCTACTCCGAGGCGGCGAAGAAAGAGAGCGGTGCGACCACGGGCACTCCGGCTGCTTCCAAAACGGAGGCCGCAAAGTCGGGCGACGCCAAGAAGCCGCCCAAAAAGGATTAGCCATGATTGTGTGTTCGAAGTGCGGGTACGACAATGAATTGGGACGGATCTTTTGCCACTCCTGTGGCGCAAAACTGGACCTGACGGAAATCAAAGCGCCAAGCCAGGGTGGAAAGCCGCTGACGAAGAAGGCCAAAGGCGGAGCCGGGAAACTGTTTTCTCGAGTCATCTCGGTTGCAATCATCGCCTTCCTTGTTGTCCTGGTCTTTCTCGCTCTCCAGGTGCCCAGCGTTCGTCCGATCAGCACATCGAGCGACGATTTAAACCTGTCCGATCAGAAACGCGCCGCGTTGGACAATGTCCTCGCGCTGAAAAAACCGGCGACCGTTTCCGTCACCGAGGGCGAGTTGAATTCGTTCATCCAAACTCTCGGCTTCCAGGGCGGTACGCCGGGCACGTTGGAACTCGTTCCGACCAAGCTCCAGGTCGAGTTGGGCAATGGAGTGGTCAGACTGGTGCTCTTGGGAAGGCTGCACATTGCCGGCTCCATCGAGAAGGAAATGTACCTGAGCTATACCGGCGTGCCAACGATTGAGGGCAGCGAGTTTGTTTTCAAGCCCACGGCGGGCGCGCTGGGGGGACTGCCGATAAGCCCGTGGTTCCTCGAGAAGACCGGGTTGTATGACCATTACTTTGCCAGGCTGTTTGCCCGCCAGGATCAGGAGAAACGAATCCTCAACTCCCTGTCTTCGATCAACGTCACGCCACAATCCGTGGATCTGATTTACCAACCGCACTAGGTCCGCGCGGATGCTCATGAATGCGCGATGGTCAAGCGCGTGGTTGTCTGTCGTGATCGTCGGGCTATGCCGGTCCGGGATGGCGGCAGCGCCGTCGCCGACGAACACGCTGGTCACCACCGTTAGCGCTTCCCGCCAATTCGTTGCCTGCGCTCACAATCGTCTTGTGCCGTCCGCCCTGTGCGCCTACGCCGAGCGCATCAAACGCGAATGGCTCCGGCGTATCGACTCGGTCGATAATTGGCGGGATCCGATCATGTTGCTCGTGGAAACGCGGCAATCTCAGCAGGCCGGCGCGCCGGCGGTCTCGATTGGCGTGTTCCAGACGGACGCGCATCTTGAATACCGAATCCGTTGCCTCGTGCCGCCGACGATTGATGAGGAGGAATTGTCCCCGGCGATTCTGGATGCATTATGCTCGGAGTGGGCGAGCCGGAACCAGGCTACCGATCCGGCCAAGCCATACACGGCACCGCAGATTCCGTTATGGCTGGTGGAAGGCATGGCGTCGTCGTTTCGGCGTGATGATGGGACTCTGCTGGCCGTCTCCAGGCGGTCTGTAATCGGTGGACAGCCGCGGCCCGTCAGGGATGTGATGGCGATCGAGGCCGTCCCTGCCGATGTCATTGATCGACAATTATTCCGGGCAAACGCATGGGTGCTCACCGAAGGTCTCTTGCGGCTGAAAAATGGACCCGCCAAACTGCGACATTTCCTGTCGGACCTTGGCGAAGAAAAAGTTGCGAGCAATGCGTTCTGGACAGTCTACCGCGGCGATTTTCCGAACGCCGTGGCCCTGGAAAAGTGGTGGAGCCTGGAGCTTGTCGCTCGCACCTCGGAAAGCCTTGCGCAAGATTTGTCGACGGAAGATACGCGGCGTAAACTCGATGCCATCCTTGTAACCAGGCTCGGCCCGGCGGGTGGACGCCGGGGAATGCCGGGTGAGATCAGCGTCGGCATCGCTGACTTGTGGCGATATGAGGACTCTCCGTGGCTGGGAGATTTGTTGAAGATCAAGATCGACCGGATCGGCGCGCTACGCGGCGTGGCACACCCGTTGTATCTGCCCGCGTTGGACGAATACATGGAGGCGTTGGTCTGGTTGCAGCGGGACAACATCACCCGCTTTCACCGCAGTCTGAATCGCGCCGACAACATGCGGGCTCGCGCGGACAGAGAGTCGCAAGGGATCACAGCCTTTCTCGACCAGGCCGAGCGGGTGTATGAACCGCAAGTGTTCTCAAACTTCTTTACGGGCTACTTTCAAACATTTGATCAGTTTCAGGCGCTCCAAAGCGAGCGACACAGCCCGATTAGTGACTATCTCGACAAGTTCGATCACTGAAGCGCCTGGAGCAGGGTGCTAACCTTCTCACGCTGCTCGCGCAACTGCTGTTGCTTGTCGCGCTCGCGCTGCACGGCAACCGGCGCCGCCTTGCTCACGAAATTCTCATTGGCCAGTTTGGCGTTCGTGGCGGCGAGTTGCTTGTCGATGTCGGCCAGTTGTTTTGTGAGACGTTGACGCTCCGCGACGATATCGACCGCGCCGACCATGAACACAATTGCCTCCTGTGTAACCAGGCTGGGCGTCAAACCGGTTGGCACGTAATCGGGATCAATTGTCACGGTCTCCGCCGAGAGAATCTGCATTAAGAACGGAGTTTCCGTCTTGAAGAAGTCGACATAGCGCGTTGGTTTAATGGCGAACGAAACTTTCTTGCGGGGTTCGATGCCATTGTCGTTGCGTAGCTGACGACCCGCAGTTACAGCCGAGTACAACGCTTGCACCTGTGGCATAACATCAGTGGCGGCTCCATCAGTCATCCCGAGTGTTGGCCATTCCGCGAATTGGATTGTGTCCGTGCTATACCCCATCCCGCGCCAGAGTTCTTCCGTGATAAAAGGTGCAAATGGATGGAGCAATTTTAGAATTGTGCGGAAGACATTGTCCAATACTTCAATATTCGGTGATGTCTTGCTGGCTTCGATATACCAGTCGCAGAAATTACCCCAAACGAAATCGTAGAGGTGCTTTGCCGCTTCGTTGAACTTGTATGCGTCGAGAGATGTATTGACGTTGTTTACGGCGACGCCAAGCGTGCCGAGAATGTTCAGGTCGTGCGCGTTGCGGGAACGCGCTGGCGGATTCGTCGCGCGCTGCATCTGGATGAATCGTGCCGCGTTCCACAGCTTGTTCATGAAATTGCGGCCGATCTCGCAACGTTTCTCGTCGAACAAAATGTCCTGTCCTTGTGGCGCGATAAGCATCAGGCCAAACCGCAGACCATCGGCGCCGTACTTGGCGATCAGATCGAGCGGGTCAGGAGAGTTGCCGAGCGATTTTGACATCTTTCGGCCTTGCGCATCGCGGATGATGCCGGTGTAGTAGACGTTCGCAAACGGCCGGGCGTCCATGTACTCGTACCCCGCCATGATCATCCGCGCGACCCAGAAGAAAATAATGTCGGGACCGGTGACAAGATCCGTGGTCGGATAGAATTTCTTCAACGTGTCCGTCTTCTCCGGCCAGCCCATCGTTGCAAACGGCCACAGCCAGGAACTGAACCATGTGTCGAGGACGTCGGGGTCTTGCTGCCATCCCTCGCCCTTCGGAGATTCGAGTCCGCAATAGATCTCGTCACCACGGTACCAGACGGGGATCCGGTGACCCCACCAGAGCTGGCGTGAGATACACCAATCACGGATGTTACGCATCCAGTGGGCATACGTGTTTTCCCAGCGTTCGGGGTAGAACTTGATTTCACCTTTCTGGACCGCCTCAGTGGAGCGGGGGACTTGTGGGTATTTCAAGAACCACTGGTCGCTGAGATAGGGCTCAATGGGCACATTGGTCCGCTCGCTGTAGCCGACATTGTGCGTGTAATCTTCGACCTTCAGCAGCAGACCTTCTTCCTTCAGTTGCTCAACCACGGCTTCGCGACACTCGAACCGGTCCAGGTCTTCAAAATCCTCACCGGCCTCTTCCGTCATTTTGCCATCGGGCGCGATGACGATTGTGAACGGCAGCTTGTGTCGTACCGCCATCTCGTAATCCGCAACGTCATGAGCCGGGGTCACCTTGACGCACCCCGTCCCAAATTTGGGATCAACGGCTTCATCCGCGATAATCGGGATTTCCTTGTTCTGCAACGGCAGCAAAACCTTGCGGCCAACCAGATGCGTGTAGCGCGCGTCGGTCGGATTGACCGCCACCGCTTCATCGCCAAGCATCGTTTCCGGACGGGTGGTGGCGACCACGACAAAATCGTTCGAACCAACAAGTGGATACTTGAAATGCCACAGGTGCCCCTGCGTCTCGGTCATGATGACTTCTTCGTCCGAGAGTGCGGTGCGACCGGCGGGGTCCCAATTCACCATGCGTTTGCCGCGGACGATATAGCCCTTGTTGTAGAGGTCGACAAACACACGCAGCACACACTGCGAGTACGCCTCATCCATCGTGAATCGCTCACGCGTCCAATCACACGAGCAGCCGAGCTTCTTGAGCTGCTGAATGATGATGCCGCCGTGCTTCTCCTTCCATTCCCAGGTTTTTTCAATAAACTTCTCGCGACCGAGATCTTCACGGTGTTTCATCACGCCCTGTTTTCGGAGCGTCTTTTCGACAACCGTCTGTGTCGCGATCCCGGCGTGGTCGGTGCCCGGCAACCACAGCACTTCATGGCCCTGCATGCGCTTGCGGCGGGCGAGAATGTCCTGGAGCGTGTTGTTGAGCACATGGCCCATCGTCAGCATCCCGGTCACATTGGGTGGCGGAATGACAATGGAATAGGCCGGTTTGGCGGACGACGGGCTCGCGGTAAAATAGTCCTTCGCCAGCCAGTCGGCGTACCACTTCTCCTCGACCTGCTTCGGCTCGTAGGCCTTCGGAATCTCTGTCGGTGCTGTGCTCATGCGGCGGGAAACTATGGGAATACTTTGCTCTCTTGGCAAGCTCCGAAAACGCTCCGGATCGATTGCGAGTGACGAGGCATGCATCACGCGGCGATGCTTGCGCGTGTCGATGCGACCGTGTATTCTGCAACCAGTTATGACCAACGAGGAACGGAAGTCCATTGTGGCACAATTGCTCGCCAAGGGGCAGACACTTTCGCAGATTCAGGATTACCTGCACAAAGAGAAGAGCGACGCGATCACCTACATGGAGCTGCGGCTGCTGCTGTCCGAAATGCCTGACGCGAAATTGCCCGAGAAGGAGGTGCGCAAGACCGTGTTGCCCACATCCGCCGTCTCAGCTCCTACCGCAGGGAGCACAGGCGCATCGAGAGACATTCCGTCAACTCCGTCGGCCAAGGAAGCGCCCGCTGGCGGACGGCTGTCGATCAGCGTCGATCAGATGCCGGCGCCCGGCTCGATGTTGAGCGGTTACGCGCGATTCTCGTCGGGCGCGAAGGGCCATTGGTTTCTCGATGAGATGGGCCGCCTCGGGATCGAGCCCGAGCTCGGCTCGGGTAAACCGACCCAGACTGATATGCAGGAATTCAGCAACGAATTGCGTCGGCTGTTGCAGCAAACGGGCGGAATGTAGACCGCCGCATCCTTCGCGGACCAGAGCGATGGCCAGCCGCGAAACCGCCGCCCATCAGAATCTTAAACACCTCGCCGCGGTCTGGGCCTCGCAGAATCAGTATTCCGCGATAGCCGCTGAAGTGCGATTGCCCAATTCAGCCTTCCGCGCTGACGTGGCAGCCTACCGCCGTGCGCGTCGTTCTCCGAACGGCGAATGTACCATCGGCGAGACGGCGGTCTTCGAATGCAAACAGGCGCGCGCCGATTTTCTGAAGGACGCATACGTTGCCGAAGCGACGCGCCGACGGTTACTCGAACTTCAGCGGCGTCGGCAGACCCTCGAGCGGCTGTTGAAATTGCATCTGCCATCGCTGCGTCGGGGCGAATCGTTGTTTGCCGAATTCGACGCGATCGACCTGCGCGGCATGAAACACAACACCTATCGGCGCGTGCTGCGCGAGATCGATGTCGCGCAGCGTCGGCTCTTCGGCAAAACCAAATTCGACAGACTTGTGCGGTACCGCTGCGCCAACCTGAATTATCTGGTCGTGGAGCCGGGAATTCTGGAGTCACATGAGGTCCCCACGGGATGGGGCCTGCTCGTGAATCGGGATGGGCAATTGGTGTTGGAGACGAAGCCACTGTGGCTGGAGATCGCCGCGCGAGACCGTTTGTGCTTGTTGGAGCGGATCGCGTCGAACCGTTCGCTCTCACGTGCCGGGTGGCTCTTTGGTGACGGTGTCTCCGAGACGCGCGACGCCCCCATGGATGACACGGGCGAACACTCCGCGCAGCCGTAGCGCGCAGCCCTCGGGCGTATCGGTGAGATCGCGCGCCGCTTTCCCGTAACGTCGCTCGAATTTCGGACACGCCGTGTGCGCGTAGTCGGTGACTTCAATCACCGCTTCACCGAGATGCAAACGCGTGCCGGCGGGAAGATTGTCCTCATGCAGGTCCAGATCGACGATGAGGTTGTCGCCGGCAAGATTCATGCGCTTGTCATCGCCCGAAATGGCCTCCAAAAACCGCGCGTTCATCAGGGAGATTTGCGAGAGCAGATTGGGATTCGGTTTGAGATTCCAGCGGTCGCCTTCAACACCGCCAGCAGCGCTGAGGACGACTTCGGGTGGAGTCTGTCGTTGCTCGTTCGGCAACCGGAGGACGATAAGCCTGAGCAGTCCCTTGTCCCTTGGGCTGAAGCGGGTGAGATCCAGAAGAGCGCGGGCATCCACGGACGAGAAAGTCGCTCCGTCGCTCGGGGTGATCTCGCCGCCAACCACAGCAGCAACGTTACCTTCTCTTCTCGTCTTTGAAGAGCTTGTACTCAACCGAGTCCACCAACGCTTCCCAACTCGCCTCGATGATGTTGTCGTGCACGCCGACGGTCCCCCACGTGTCCCGGCCGTCTGTGCTCTCGATGATGACACGTGTCTTGGCGGCCGTGCCGCTACCGCCGTCGAGGATACGCACTTTGTAATCGATGAGTTTGACGCGGGCGATGGACGGATAGAAACCCGTCAGCGCCTCGCGCAAGGCGTTGTCCAGCGCGTTGACCGGGCCGTCGCCTTCCGCCACCGTGTGGTACGATTGTCCGCTGACCTCGAGTTTCACGCTGGCCTCAACGGTTTCATGGCCGTCGAAGCCGTGCTTGTCCATGATCACGCGATAGCCGTGCAACTTGAAGAACGGCTTGTGCTGCTTGAGCAGTTTTTGCACGAGCATATGAAAACTGGCGTCCGCCGCCTCGTATTCGTAGCCGGCGTGCTCGAGCTGCTTGAGCTGGTTCAGAATCTCGCGTACCTCGGGCGTGTCCTTGCTCAGGTCCATGCCGAGTTCGTGCGCCTTCATCAAAATATTGCTGCGCCCGCTTAATTCGCTCACGAGCACGCGGCGATGATTGCCCACAATCTCGGGCTCGATGTGCTCGTAGCTGCGCGCCACCTTCTCAATGGCGTTGACGTGGATGCCGCCCTTGTGCGCGAACGCGGTGGCGCCGACAAACGGCTGGCGGATATCGTGCCGCACGTTGGCGAGATCATCGACGAACATCGACAAATCGCGCAGCTTGCGGATGTTTTCATTTGTGATGCATTCGTAACCCATCTTCAGCACGAGACACGGTATCACGCTGGTCAGGTTGCAGTTGCCGGTGCGTTCGCCGTACCCGTTGATCGTCCCCTGCACGTGCACGGCGCCCGCTTCGATCGCCGCCAGCGCGTTGGCCACGCCGACACCAGAGTCGTTGTGGGTGTGGATCCCGATGGCGCATTTCATCTGCTTGACGATTTCGGCGGTTACACGCGCGATTTCGCCGGGCATCGTGCCGCCGTTGGTGTCGCAGAGCACGACGATGTCGACGCCCGAATCCTGCGCCGCTTGAAGCGTCGCCAAAGCGTATTTCGGATCGTCCTTGTACCCGTCGAAGAAATGTTCCGCGTCGTACACGACTTCCTTGCCGTGCTTCTTGAAGTACCGCACTGACTCACCGATCATCGCCAGGTTTTCCTCGGGCGTCGTGCGGATCACTTCGGCCACGTGCAACGACCATGTCTTGCCGACCATCGTGACGACGGGAGTGTTGGCCTTTAGCAGCATATCGATCTGCGGGTCGTCTTTGCATTTCGTGTTCGCCCGCCGCGTGCTGCCAAACGCCGCAATCTTCGCGTGCTTGAACTTCCGCGTCGCGGCCTCGGTGAAGAAATCCATGTCCTTGGGGTTCGAGCCGGGCCAGCCGCCCTCGATGTAGTCGACTCCGAATGTGTCCAGCCGCTCGGCAATCCGAATCTTGTCCGCGCTCGAAAACGAGATGCCTTCGCCCTGCGCTCCGTCACGGAGCGTCGTGTCGTAGATTTGGATTCGCCTGCTCATAGCCGGCCACAAGAGTAAAACCATCCTCCGCGCCCGTCAACTGCGCACTTGCCGCCGCGCGTGGTCCGATCCAACCACCAAGGGCGACGCTGTCTGTACCATTTGTCTTTACTTCACGGGAGTTCGGAGCGAGGCTTCGCCGCGTTCAACCGATGGGGTACGCATGAAGCTCTGGTCCGCCGCATTCGTGGTGCTCACTGTTGCCATCGCAGGCATTTCCGCAATGGTCCTCGCGCCTCCGCCGTTTCCGGAGGTCGGTAATCTGCCCGTTCACCAAGAGATGCCAAGCGTGATGACCATGAACGACGGCACGAGAGTCACCAACCGGGATCAATGGGCGCAGCGCCGCGAGGAGATGAAGGCGATTCTCGAGTATTACGAACTCGGCCATGCGCCGCCGCCTCCGGGCAATGTCACGGGACGGGATATTCAGAGCCATCCCGTTCTGGACGGTGCGGCGGACTATCGACTGGTTCATCTGAAGTTTGGCCCCGACCAGCAACTGGGATTCGACGTGGCGATTTTTACGCCCGCCAGAGGCGGACCGTTTCCCACGATCATCAATCCGTCGTTCTTCATGACGCCGGGTGTGAACGTCACCTCCAACTCCGCTCCCGAGCCGGCCAGCGCGACCACGAATCAAATCTCAACGGCGACGACAAATTCGTCGGCCCGCCAGCGGTTTAACTTCAATTTACCGGTCAAACCGGAAACGGCGGCGCGCGGGTTCACGAATTTACTCAGTCGCGGATACGCGATTGTGACGTACCGCTACACGCAATGCGGCGAGGACAATGCCGGGTTCCGCACGAATTCGTTCTATCCGGCATACCCCGGTTACGATTGGGGGGTGCTGCGCGGGTGGGCGTGGGGATTATCGCGCGTGGTCGATTATGTGGAAACGCAGCCGTTTGCCGACAAGAGCAAATTGATTGCGCTGGGACATTCCCGGCTTGGCAAATTAACGATGGTGGCGACAGCGTTTGACGAGCGGATCGCCCTCGGCGCGCCCGCGGGATCGGCCGGTGCGGGCACCGGCGCGTACCGGTTTTGCGGGCCCGGTCGTGGCGGCCGGGAAGGGATCGAGGATATGACGCGGAAGTTTCCGTACTATTTCGTGCCGCGACTCGCCGAGTTTACAGGGCAAATGGAAAAGCTGCCGTTTGACGCCTACTGGTTTGTCGCCCTGACCGCGCCGCGGCCGTGGATCTCCCTGGAGGGCACCGACGATAAGCTTTGCGTGCCGAACGCCGTCAAACAAACCGTCCTTGCGGCGCAGCCCGTGTACGCGTTTCTTGGAGTCAGCACGAATCGTGTGGTTGCCAACTACGAATCCCACCCGCACGGCTTGCCACCCGCCGATTGGAATGCGGCGCTCGATTTTGCCGACCAGCAATTGCGTGGAATCGATCATCATCGACAATTCAACAATTTTCCGCCCGAAATAGTCTCCACAAATTCCCCGGCACCACAATGAATTCAGCATTCTCCAGCAGGAACATTTTCGCAGCCATCGCAGCTGGCTTGCTGCTCGCGCAAACATCCGGTGTTGGCGGGACGAGCCCCGTAGTCAACGTTCGCGACTTCGGCGCGACCGGCGACGGCACGAACAAGGATACGCTCGCGTTTCAGAGGGCGCTCGACACCTGCGCCGTCAACGGCGGCGGCGATGTCGTGGTCCCTGCGGGCAACTATCTCATCGGCAGCGTGCAGATGGGCACGCATACCGTCCTGCGGCTTGAAAAGGACAGCGTCATCATGGGGAGCGGTGACACGAACGATTATCCGATGCTGGATGTACGCTGGGAGGGTCGGTGGCAACCGGGGCGTCGCGCCCTCATTTATGCCGCGAATGTCGATCACATTGGCATCATCGGCCGGGGGCGAATCGAAGGGAATGCCGCTGTGGCCGCACCGCAAAACCCGCGTGGCGTGGTGATCCTCGAACCCATTTCCTGCAACGGGGTGACCTGGCGGGACGTTTTTGTCAAGCAGGCTGGCAACTGGGCGACGCATCCGACGTACTGCACCGACGTCGTCATCAGTAACGTAACCATTCGTTCCGATCGCGACGGGATTGACGTCGATTCGTGCAAGAATGTTCGCATTGAGGACTGCGACATCAACACGGGTGACGATTCGATCAGCCTCAAATCCGGGCGGGGCATGGACGGCGCGCGCCTCGGCAGGCCCACCGACGGCGTGGTGATCACCAATTGCACGTTGGTTGGCCGGCGCTTCGCCTGTGTTGGTATCGGCAGTGAGACATCAGGCGGCATCCGCGATGTGCGGGTCACGAACTGCAAACTGACCAGCCGCACCTTCGGCATTTACATCAAGACGCGGATTGGGCGCGCGGGGGTGATCGAAGACATCTCGGGCGATGACCTTGATGTGCTGGGCGGCGGCTTTCTTCGCGTCAACCTGACCACCGCAGGCAACGTGAACACGGCGGATGATCCCGTCGAGGGACTAATCGGCTATCCGCTGGGCCGAAACTTTCGCTTTTCCAATGTTCGCCTCAACAACGCGACAGTGCTCGCCGAGGCAACGAAGATCTCGCCGGAAAGACCGCTGGAAGGCTTGTCATTGTCGAACATCACCGGCACCTGCAAAATAGGCATTTCCCTCGCCAACGTGACCCGGGCGAAGCTTCGGGATATCAACGTCACCGGTTTCACGGGCTCCTTGTTGACGCAGACGAACTCGCAAGTCATCGGATTAAGCGCCAAATAGTCGCGCCGAGAGAGGCTGGACCGTGCATGGCGTGCGGGTGTCTTTTCCCTTGCGTTTGGTAGCGATTTCCCCTACAAACACGGGCTTTTCGGGCCGGGGAGCCCGAAAGTAACAACCACATTCTTCGTAACAAGGAGAGTCGCACTCATGATCAGTCGTTCGTCCAAATCGAAAAACAGAATCCGCAAGGCCTCGAAGGCGCCAGCCGCTGCACGCGTGGCCTCGCAATTGCAGCAGTTGCACAGTGAGGATTGGACCGCCCGATCCGCCGCGGCCGTCGAGCTCGGGAAGCTCGGTGACCGTCAGGCGACCAAGTCGCTGTCGGCGGTGTTGCGCGATCCAGCCGCCGAAGTCGCCCGCGAGGCGGCGAGTGCGCTGGGGGCATTGGGCGATGGTTCAGCCATTGAATCTCTGTCGGCGGTGGTCGTGAATGCCGATGGGTATTTTGACAGCTCGGTGCGCATCGCGGCGGCCGAGGCGCTCGGAAAACTCCAGGATCGAAGAGCCGTGCCTGCTCTGATCGCAAGCGTGCGCGATCCGATTGCCGAAGTCAGTCAGGCGGCGATTTGCGCGCTGGGATCTCTCGGGGATGAACGCGCTGTCGAATCGCTGGTGGCTGTGGTGCACAACAAGGACAATTACTACCTGCCGTCCGTGCGCGAGACCGCGGTGGAAACGCTGGGCCGACTCGCCGTTCCGTCCGCTCGGGAATCGCTGCGGCGCATCGTCGCGGATTCCTATTTGGACGCTTCCGTTCGCTCGGCGGCCAGCACGGTCCTGACCGTTGCCAATAGCGTGAACTAAGTTCGTGTCCGCGTGGGGATGGCGAGTGTTCCGCCGCTCCCATCCCCGCGGGACAATCTCGCTTACATCCCGGCAATCTTCGCTGTTCGCCGCACCACGTCGAACGCGCTGTCCTGGGCGATAATATGACCCGATAGCATTTTCTTGCTGCGCGCGATGACCTGTCGCCCCGCTTCGGTCCTATCCATGTTCACCAGTGTATCCCGAATTCTCGTCCCAAGCGCCTGATCCAGTCCGACTCGTACGGCGATCGCATCGTGCGGGATTGGGTCGGTGCTGGCAATCACGACAATATTCTCGGATGGCAATCCGTTGGCTTTGGCAATGCGAAGCGCATTGTCGTAGGTGGCACCCGCGTCAACGCGCCCGTCCAGAACATCGGCGATCACTTTCTCGTGATCGCCGGAAAAGATCGTTTCCTTGAAAAAGGAGTCCGGATTGATGCCTTTCTCGACGAGCATCGCACGCGGGTAGACATACCCGGACGCCGATTTCAGATCGACAAAGGCAAACCGCTTCCCGCGCAGGTCATCCAATGATTTCAGCCCGCTATCCTTGCGCGCCACGATGATTCCGCGATAGGTGGCGGAGCCGTCGATGACTGATTGGGCGATGATGCGAATCTTCCCGCCGCGTTCCGCGTCAACGTAAGCGAAGGGTGAGAAACTCCCGATGTCGACGTTGCCGGCCTCCATCTGCGTGCGCAGGTCGCCGTAGTTCTTCGCCACATACAGTACGACTTTCTGGCCGATGGCATCGGAGAGATAGGCAGCGAGTGGTTCAAACTCGGTTCGCTCATCGGTTTGACCCAGCACCGGGGTAAACCCAAACACAATGTCTCGTGCGGGCGCCGGTGCCGCGGCCAGCCCGAGCAGCAGAATCGGCAGGATACGCCAGGCGATTTGAAAGCGGCGGCTCATTGTCGGAACGTCGCCCATCCTAGGCAACCCGCGAAGTCGTGTCAACTACCGCGCGGCCGCCGCTGTCAGATGAAGATGCGATCAATGTGTCGGTCGGGCGGAGACGGCGATCACCGGCAGCGTGTTGTACGGAACGATGGCTTCAGCCTGGCACGACGGGGCGGGCACGGCGTCGAGAAACAGATCCGTGGCCGGCCTGGATACGACCGTCTGATAGCCTGCGGTCGATGCCGAGCCGAGCGCCAGCACGCGCAGCGTCTTCAGTTCTCTCGACGTGCTTGACGGATCAACTGTGTTGGCGACAGGTTGACCCACGGCCTGTTCGTCGTCTTTACGTATCGACTGATAAGCGGTGGAGAAGTTTGCCACCCGGGTTTGGAGTTGTTCCAGACGCAGGTCGCGTTCCTTCTGCGCCAAAGCCTGGGTGCACGCCCGCAGCGTACCCGTGCTGTTGAGTTTTGTGGCGATGACGAGAGAATCGCCTTCGCGGCTCAGATTTGACACTGCCTTGAGCTGGCGTTCGTAGTCCAACTGGATCTGCCGGGTCTGGAATTGGCGATATGCCTCGATCAGCAGGGCAAACGCCGAGTCCTGCGCCTGCAATTCACAGACGGAATCGCAGTGCGGCACATCTTGTTCGGACATGGAGCCGCGGTCCGAATTATCGACTGCACCCTCCGGGCCCCCCGATGCCATCCCCGTCAAGCCGAATACGACACTGATTGCCAAAGCAATCTTTCGGGATTGCCTTGTTCCCATACGCATCTGCCTCCTTTCGGCCACGTCGTCCGGGCACGCCAGTCCGGACATGTCTGTCAGTCGGATGAACGGGACGGCAGAATTGTTCCGAAAGGAACACAATGTACGCCGACCGTCAGCCCTGAAAGACCCCCGCTCGAAAATCAAGCATATTCAGGGGCGCAGGTCAACACGAAAGGAAGGGGGCTAAGCGCCGAGCTCGAATGCGTCGTGGATGGCGCGGGCGGCTTTGTCGGCGTCCTTCAGGGCAATGATCACCGAAATCTTGATCTCACTGGTGGAGATCATATCGATGTTCACACTGTTGGCGGCGAGCGTCTCGAACATCTTGGCGGCGACGCCCGGGTGCGAACGCATCCCGATGCCGACGACGGACAGCTTGGCGATTTCGCTGGTCGACGTGACCTGGCGCGCGCCGATTTCCTTCACGACCGGCTGGAGGACCTTGGTAGCCTTGGCGGCTTCGGAGGAGCCCACCGTGAACGAGATATCCGTGAAACCCTTTTCGCTGACGTTTTGGACGATGACATCGATATTGATGTTTGCGTCGGCGATTGTCTTGAAGACCCTGGCGGCGATGCCGGGTTTGTCGGGCACACCCGCGATGGTGACTTTGGCCTGGTTCTTGTCAACCGCGACACCGCGGATGACGACAGCTTCCATTTTTGCGGTTTCTTCTTTCACGATGGTTCCTGGGTTGTCATTGAAACTGCTGCGCACTTCGAACACGACGCCGAATTTCTTGGCGAACTCGACCGAGCGGGCCTGCATGACCTTGGAGCCCAGCGCGGCCAGTTCCAGCATTTCGTCGTAGCTGATCTCCAGAAGTTTCTTCGCGTTTGGCACGATGCGCGGGTCGGAGGTGTACACGCCGTCCACGTCGGTGTAAATCTGGCACAGATCGGCCTTGATGGCGGCGGCAATGGCAATCGCGGTCAGATCGCTGCCGCCGCGTCCGAGCGTGGTGATCTGGCCGTCGGGGGTCTCGCCCTGGAAACCGGCGATGGTGACGATGTTCCCCGCGTCGAGGAAGGCATGGACGCGTTTCGGGGTGATATTGGCGATTTTCGCCTTGGTGTGCAGTCCGTCGGTGACGATGCCCGCTTGCGCGCCGGTCAACGATACGGCTTGGGCGCCGAGTCCGTGCAACGCCATTGCCAGCAGCGCGATTGTCGTTTGCTCGCCGGTGGCCAGCAACACGTCCATCTCGCGCTCGTTGGGCTCGGGATGAACTTCTTTTGCCAGCTTGATCAGCGAATCCGTCACACCGCTCATCGCCGACACCACGGCAACAACCTTGTTGCCCGCCTGTTGAGTTGCGAGGACGCGTCGCGCCACATTCTTGATCCGCTCGGGGTTGCCGACCGAAGTCCCGCCGTATTTCTGTACGATTAATGCCATGGTATGGAGTTTTCCCTGTCGGAAACGAAAACGCTAAAACGCTTGCGCGCGCATGACCTATTCGAAGTTCTCCACGCGGATGACGACGGTCTTGTCCTTCACGACATCCAATTGGTCGATCGACTCAACAGCGTTCCGCACCGCACAATCTTTTGCGGTATGCAGCATGAAAATCAGGGGCACGTGGTCGCACGGGCGCTGGCCGGGGCCGGGCTCGGGCGCTTCGCGTTGGAGGACCGAGGAAATGCTGATGTCCGAATCCGCCAGGACCTTCGACACCTTGGCGATCACGCCGGAGCGGTCGGCGACCGAGAGCCGCAAATAGTAACGGGACTCGACATCGTCGATCATGCGCACGCGCGCATTGAGCCGATGCGAGACGAACGACGGCACGCGTTGTTTGCTGCCGAATTTCAGGTTCAATGCGGCGTCCGCCAGGTCGGAGATGACGGCGCTGGCGGTCGCGTCTGCGCCGGCTCCGCGTCCGTAAAACATCGTGTCACCGACCACGTCGCCGCGGACGACCACGCCGTTAAACACGCCGTTGACGCTGGCGAGCACGTGCTTGTGCGGAATCAGCGTGGGATGCACGCGCACTTCGACCGGTGCGGAATCCAAGTTGTCCGCGCTCTTGATGATGGCGAGCAGTTTGATGGTGTAGCCAAGTTCGCGAGCGATCTGGATGTCGAACTGCGAGACGTGACGGATGCCCTCGACGTAGGTGTTGTCGATGCCGATCCAAAAGCCATGCGCCAGCGAGGCGAGGATTGTGGCCTTGTGGGCGGAATCGCCGCCGTCCACATCGAGCGAGGGGTCAGCCTCGGCATAACCGAGTTTCTGCGCCTCGTCGAGGACGTCGTGGAAGTCCTTGCCCTCGGCGGTCATGCGGGTGAGGATGTAATTGCAGGTGCCGTTGACGATCCCGTAGATCAGGGGAAAACGGTTGGCGACAAAACCTTCGCGTAGCGCCTTGATGATGGGAATGCCGCCGCACACGCTGGCTTCGTAGAAAATGTTGGTCGAATTCTTCTCGGCGGCGCGGAAGACCTCTTCGCCATCGTGGGCCAGCAGCGCCTTGTTCGCGGTGACGACCACCTTGCCCCGGCTGAGCGCGTCCAGGATCAGCGTCCTGGCGAACCCTGTGCCACCGACCAGTTCCACCACGACATGAATCTCCGGATCCTGCAGGATCTTCTGCGCATCGCCGGTGAGTTGGGCGTTGGAGCGGGGAAGGGCGTTCAAGCGCGCTTCATCCTTGTCACAGACCCATTTCAGGTTGATGCGTACGCCGAGTCGTTCGGCAATCAGGTCGGCGTTGCGGGTGAGATGCTTCACCACGCCGCCGCCGACGACACCGGCGCCGACCAGACCGACATTGAGTTGTTTGGCCTCACTCATGGGAGAATTCCGGGTCGAAGTGTAGCGGGACATGGCGGGTTTGTCTAGACCGATGCCGTGGGCTATACTGGGTCAACTCACAACCACGGGAGGCAACATGAACAGATTCAACTGGCTGGCGATGACTCTGGTGTTGACGTTGGGAGAAGCGGTCGGGTGCGCCACGCACGTGGCGGTCACGCCGACGCATCAGGAGAACATGGCCGCGCAGGCCAAGGTGCTGGCCATCGCCGCGCGCGATCTGGAAGATATTGTCCGACATCAGAATACGCAAGGCGGGGGGGCGCAAGGGGCGATTCAGGCCGTGATCGATTTCCACGCCCAGGCGGAGAACTTCGCCGGCACGACGGAGCAATGGCAGTCCGACGATCGCGTCAGCAACGACTACGAGTTGCTGATCAAAGCGTGGGTGAAGGTCAAGCAGACGTTCCCGAACATGAATGCCGACAAGCAGACACAGGATCAATACACCCGCGTCCAACACGAGTGGGAACAACTGGCCCGCACTTCCGGCTATGCCAACCGCGCCTACGAGAGGAAAGTGGAGCAGGGGAAGTGAGTTGCGAGAGGAGTACGGAGGAATGAGAACGCCGTGCTGCGTTAAGGCGACAGCGGTTGCTTCAGTCCCTTGACAAATACGGCGATACGCTCGGCGGCCTTTTCCATGTCGGACATGGGGCCGCAGTAACTGGCGCGGACGTGGCCTTCGCCGCCGGGGCCGAAGGCGTCGCCAGGCACGACCGCGACGCGCTGTTGTTCGAGCAACTGAACGGCAAACTCGCGCGAGGTCAGCCCGGTTTCACGGATGGACGGAAACGCGTAGAACGCGCCGTTCGGCATGTGGCAGGGCAGGCCGATCTCATTGAACGATTTCACGATATAATTGCGACGGAGCCGGTACTGCTCGCGCATCGTCGCCATATCGTCCAAGCCCCTTTGCAGGGCTTCGATGGCGGCTTCCTGGCTGATGATCGAGGCGCAGAGCATCGAGTATTGGTGCACGCGCAGCATGGCTTCCGTGAGCGCGGCCGGAGCGCAGGCATAGCCGATCCGAAAACCGGTCATGGCAAACGCCTTCGAGAATCCGTGCAGGAAGATCGTGCGTTCCTTCATCCCGGGCAATGCCGCAATGCTGATGTGCTGACCGGAATAGGTCAGCTCGCTGTAAATCTCGTCGGTGATCACGAGCAGATCGTGGTCGATGCACACACGTGCGATTTTTCCGACCTCGTCACGTGTCAGTGTTGCACCGGTCGGATTGCTGGGGAAATTCATTACGATCGCCTTGGTCTGTGGCGTAACTGAGGCGGTGATGTCCTCAGCGGTCAGGGCAAACTTGTTTTCGGGACGAGTCCGAATGGCTTTGCCGATGCCGTGTGTGAGCTTCACGCTGGGATGATAGGAAACGTAGCACGGCTCGTGGTAGAGCACTTCGTCGCCGGGATTGACAATGGCGCGCAGGGCGATGTCGAGGGCTTCGCTGACGCCGACGGTCACGAGCACTTCGGTGTTGGGATCGTACTCGACGTGGTAGTGCTCCGTCAGGTAGGCGCAGATCGCGCGGCGCAGCTTCAACAGGCCGAAATTTGACGTGTATCCCGTCTTGCCGTGTTCCAAGGCGAAGATGGCGGCTTCGCGGATGTGCCAGGGCGTGACGAAGCCCGGCTCGCCAATGCCGAGCGAGACGACATTCTCCATCGACTGGACGATGTCGAAAAAGTCGCGGATCCCCGAGCGCGGAATGCTCCGCACGTGCTCGGCGACAAAATCCCGTTTCGTTTGACGTTCCGAGGGCATGGATCAGTATTCTAATTCACGTTGGCGCCAAATCAAGGCGCGTTTTTGGAAACGCGGTCGTGACCACGCAATGATTGACTTGGGTGCAGAGTTTTGCTAGGTGGGAATCGGCGAAGCGCTGAAGAAGGTGTCGTTCCTGCCGACGATCCCACGAAGCCACGTTAGCTGTTCAGTCTTCCAGAATGCCTTACCGCTTTCGTTTGGAGCCGCAGAATGCGGAACCTGTTGACATCGTTGTCAGCGATGGGAACTGCGGGCGCCGACGGGGCCGACATCAGAGGTGGCCCCACGAGCGGTGCTCCCGGGGGTCAACTTCGCAGAGCCACGAAGAGTGCGTGGTTGCCGCGAAAGAAAGGCGCGCAAAACATGAAGCATGGTGTGGCCGAACTGGACGTTCTTGCTCCTGCAAGAAAACTGCGAGGCGGGTTATTCTGGGCCGGTGTCGCATCCATCATTGTGACCCTGCCACTAACGGCGTTTGCCGGCTCGGGGGCCAAGCTATCGGTTCAGCCTGTGACCCACGGCGTGGTTGTCTCTCAGACGGCGGAAGTGAATGTCGTTCTCGAAGATGCGGAGAATAAGCCGGTGCCGGCTTCCAAGGATCTGACGGTCGAAGTTGAAACCAAGTCGGCGTCGGGTCAGACGAACACGCTTGAGGTTACGATCGGCAAGGGCAAAGAGTCGGGGATGATCGCGATCCCGACCGCGGAAGCAGGATTGTTGCACATCCGAGCCAAACAACGAGAGCTATTGGATGGGAGCGCGATTATGCATGTGCGGCCCGCGACGTTCGAGCAACCCCGGGCCGACCTCACGGCACCGGCCCTGGAGTCGTCCACCGCAAGTGTGGCGAAGAGTGAGAGCACGGCCCTGGCCCAGCTTAACGACAGGCTTGATGGAGATGTCGGGTCTGCGATGAACAAGACCCTACCGGAACCAGTGGCCGAGGCCGCCACGGCCGAATCCCGCCCCGCGCTGTACTTGTGGTACTCGCCGGAAAGAGGTCTGCTGGCGGATGGAACCGATGAGGCGACGATCCAGGCGTCCTTGTTGCAGGCGGCCCCATGGGATGTGCTGGTTACTCTGCGCGACAGCACGGGCAACATGCATCCTTCGCCGCCGTTGAAGATTCCGCAGGGGCAGACCTCCGTAACATCCACCCTGACATGGAACCACACAGGGAACGTGACCGTGGAGTATCTCGGAGCGCAGCCGTCGGTCGACTATCAGGGAAACCCAAAGATTGAGATGACCTTTGTGCCTCCCATCACGAAACTGGACGCCTCTGCCAGTCCTCACACGATCACGCTGGCCGATCAATCCGAGCTGGTGGCCCGATTGGTGGACAAGCAGGGGCAGGCTTATTGCCCCGATGAGCCGCGAAATGTGTCGTTTGTGATCAAGGAGGGCCGCGGCACGATCAAGTACACGGAGCTGATAATTCCGACCAGCAACAGTGAGGCACGGACGCTTTTGTATCCGACGTGGCCTGGGCATCTGGTGATTACCGCACGCGCGGATCAATTGGCAGATGAAGATGTGGCCATTGACGTCAACTGGCCTGTCGGTCTATTCGCGGCGACCGTAGTGGGCGGATTGGTTGGCGCGTGCGTCGCGTCTTACAAGAAAAAGAAGGCGTGGCCGTTGCGTCTGGCGAGCGGGCTGGCGGCCGCGTTTGTGTTGTACTGGGGGGTTGTATTTGCGGTTCCCACGTACAGCGGGCTGTTCAAGTATTTGGATCGGGGGTGGATCACCAATCCAGTAATGGCCGGGCTCGTGGCCGTCTTCGGCGGCTGGATCGGTCCCAAGAGAGCATTCAAAGCCCTGTTGCCGGATTAAGCGCGACGCGCGGTCCGCCGATGGCGCCGGTCAACTGGTCGTGAACATCACGGGCTGATTTTGAGGCGTTCGTAGTCCTCGGGGCCGTCCATCATCACGCCCTGTTCCTTGTAGGTCTTGAGCATGAAATGGGTGCCAGTGGACGTGACACCCTCGAGCGTGGCGAGTTTCTCGGCGACGAATTGAGCGACCTGCCTCAGCGAGTGGCCCTCGACGAAGATGAGCAGGTCGTAGCCGCCGGACATGAGGAACAGCGAGGTGACCTCGTCAAACTTCGCGATGCGCTTGGCGATGCGGTCGAATCCCCCTTCGCGTTCGGGCTGGATCTTCACTTCGATGACAGCCTTGACGAGATCGGTATCGACCTTGTCATCGTTGATGACAGCCTTGTAGCCGAGGATGACCTTGTCGTCTTCGTACTGTTTGATACGGCGCTGGACTTCGTCAGCGGGCAGGTTGAGCATCTTGGAGAGATCGACCGGCGTGCGTAGCGCGTGTTCTTCGAGAAGTTTCAGTAATGGATCCATAAAATCACTTTGAAAATCGAAAATGGTCGGGACGGCGAGATTCGAACTCGCGACCCCTTGCACCCCATGCAAGTGCGCTACCAGACTGCGCTACGTCCCGACGTGCTGTACGAACGGGCAAAGTGTAGCATACGCCGCGAGGAGGGTGCAAGCGCGGCGCGACATGGCCCCTCAGATCAGCAAATACGCCGCAAACAGCTCTCCAAACAGGATGCTGACGGTCATGAGGTACAACAGGCCGGTCGCGGATTGGTTGGATTTGTCCTGCACACATTGCAACTCGAGCACTCCCAGCACTGCTGGCAGCGCGAGGCCCCAGAGGAGCCGCATGAGGAAGAAGAAGAGATTTCCGTGGATTGACCAGAGTGACGGGAGGAACGTCCGCGCGAGGTCGGCGTCGAAATTCCCCAACATCAGCAGCGTGCCGACGACGACGGCGATGCGCAGCCCGAGCGCGAGCAGAAGGATTTGGGAGCACCGCAGCAGGTGTTCAAAGCTCAGGCGCCGCATGACCAGGTACCAATGCCCCAGGATCATCGTGACGGTGACCGCGCCCATGAGCACGGTGCCGGTGATCACGCCCGCATCGAAAAAGCCGGGAGCGATGGTGTCGATGCCGCGCAGAGTCAGGCTGTTGCGGGCGAGGGGCAGGACGCCGAGCAGGAAGCCCATCAAGCCGGACAGCAGAAGGAGAAGCCGTCCGAGATTCGGTTTCTCCAGGCGGAAGGCGCCGAATGCGGCGGTGGCGCCGATGACTGTGAGACCCAGGTAGCGCACATCGGCCCAGGCGGATTGGAGGAGCCACTTGGAAAGGACCAGCGCGATGGCAGAGGACAAGGCGCACAACAGGCTGATGAACGTAAAGAAGCTGGCGCGAATCTCACGCGGCGAGAGCAGGCAGGTGATGAGCAGGCTGCCGATGCTCAATTCGGTCAAGACGACGCACAGGACCTGGATCAATGTCATGGGGCCGAACACTCCACCTGCGGGGAAACGCACGACGCGTTAATACTCCGGCCCGTCGCGTCCGATCCGTTAGCCGGCTCGCAAATCGGGATCATTGATTGATCACGAGGACGGAATTCGTGCTGCCGTCGGGGTCAACTTCCTGCACCGAGTTCTCGGGGTCAAGAATCCATTTGCCGTCGACAATAAACTTGTAGTCATAACGGCCTGCAGGCAATTGCACACTGGCCGCCCAGGTTCCGTCGGATCGCTCGTGCATGCGCGTGGCGGTAGGGCTCCAGTTGTTGAACACGCCGGCCAAATTCACGATGTGAGCGTTGGGCGCGGAGATGGTGAACTCGACGTTGTACGTGCGCGGGGCTGGCTTGGGCGGCTTCGGGGGAGGAGGCGGTGGCGCAGGAGGAGGAGGAGGTTTTACGACTTCATTCTGTTGCGGTTGTTGCTGCGGGAGCTGCTGGTGTTGGGGCTGGTTGGTACGGGGCCAGAAGAAATACGCGAGGATGCCCACGATGGCCAGCACAATGGCGACCGCGCCGGCGACAAGGGGGAGAGGCGATTTTGCGGCTGGCGCAACGGGGGCAGGCGGAGGAGGCTGCAATTCCGGATGTAAATCGACTCCGAGCCGTTTGGCGGTTGCCTCGGTTTTGGCATCCTTGAGATCCTCGAGGAGGGCATCGTAATCGCGGTAGCGCAGCAGGATGCTCTTATTGAGCATTTTGTTGACGACCTCCTCAGTTTTGCGGGTGAGATCGGGGCTCAAATCTCGCAACAGCGGAGGTTTCTCATTAAGGCGTTTTGCGGCGAGTTCTTCGGGGGTGTCGGCTTCGAAAGGCGGATGTCCGGTGAGGGCCTGGAAGAGGGTGGCGCCGAGGCTGTAGACATCGCTGCGAAAATCTTCCGCCTTTTGGCCGACGCGCTCAGGGGAAATGTAGTAGGGCGACCCCCAAATGCCGTCGGACGGGGCGACTTCGACATTGGCGAGTTTGGAGAGGCCGAAATCGAGGACTTTGGCGCCGGTATCCTCGGTGATGAAAACGTTTGCGGGCTTGATGTCACCGTGAATCATCTTATTCCGGTACGCGGCACGCAGGCCTTCGACGACGTCGATGGTCAGTTCGAGGGCGTGTTCTTCGGGAATTGGCCCATCCTTTTCGATGATTTCGCGGAGAGTGCGCCCATGAAGCAGTTCCATCACGATGTAGTACTGGCCCTTCTCTTCGCCGACGAAAAAGATCTGAACGATATGGGGATGGCTGATGGCGGCAGCGGATCGGGCTTCCTGGAGAAAGTCATTGAGGAACTTCGGGTCATGGGCAAGGTCCTCGCGCAGAACTTTGATGGCGACCTCGCGGTTCAGGGTGGGATCAAACGCACGGAAGACAGTGCCCATGCCACCGTGGGCGATCTCTTCCAGCAGGTTGAAGTGTCCCAGCTTTGACGTATCCGGCATCGAAGAGTCGATTCTAGTATTTCTCAGGACATGCGCAAGCTTTGGTTATGCCACAAGAACCGAAATTGCGCCCGATTCTCACCTTGTCCTCGTCTTGTCTGCAAGCGCCTCTTGCGATACAACCCATCTGTTGACTACAATGTAGTCGTGAGTGGCGTCTCAGACAACATCAAAGTGGTGGAACGGCGGATTCAGTCGGCGGCGGAGCGCACAGGGCGAAACCCCGCCAGCGTCGTATTGATTTGCGTGAGTAAAACGATTGAACCCGGCGCGATCGAGGAGGCAGTGCGAGCGGGAGCGACGATCTTCGGTGAGAGCAAGGTTCAGGAAGCGAAGGCGAAAATCCCGCTGGTCTCGGGCCGGGCGCACTGGCACATGATCGGCCATTTGCAATCGAACAAGGCGCGTGACGCGGTGGCGTTGTTCGATGTGATTCATTCCGTGGACAGTTTGAGACTGGCGGAAGAACTCAACAAGTGGGCGGAGCAGGCGGGCAAGACGCAGGCGGTGATGCTGGAGGTGAACGTTTCCGGGGAATCCAGCAAGTTTGGCTTGAAGCCGGAGGATTTGGAGTCCACCTTTACGAGCGTCAACCGATTGCCGCGCGTGGAAGCGCGGGGACTGATGACGGTGGCGCCATTCACGGAGGAAGCCGAGGCAGCGCGTCCGTATTTTCGGCGACTGCGCGAGCTGCGGGACGGGCTTGGCTTGACGGAGCTGTCGATGGGCATGTCGCACGATTTCGAGGTGGCGATTGAAGAAGGGGCGACGATGGTGCGCGTCGGCACGGCGATTTTTGGAGAACGAAAAGCGGCGGGCCGCGCCGGGCGGCGCGGCGAGGCAGTTGAGGAAGACACATGACGTTACAAGGCAAGACGATTGCATTCATCGGCGCGGGGAACATGGGGGAGGCGTTGATCCGCGGGCTGCTGGCGGCGCGGGCGGTATCGGCCTCGCAGATCATCGCCACGGACGTGCGGGCCGAACGACGCGAGGTGCTGGCGAAGAAATTCGGCGTGCGGACCAGTGACGACAACCGGGAAGCGGTGAAGGCCGCGGACATTGTCGTGCTGGCGGTCAAGCCGCAGCATGCGGATGACGTGCTGTTGGGGTTCAAATGGGCCATGACGGAGCAGAAGCTGGTGATTTCCATCGCGGCGGGGGTGACGGCGGCCCGAATCGAGCACGCGTTGGGCGAGCGAACACGCGTGATGCGGGTGATGCCGAATACACCGGCGCTGGTGGGCGCGGGAGCAGCGGGCGTCGCCAAGGGGACGCATGCGACTGACGACGATCTGGCGACGGCGGAATCGATTTTGCGCGCGGTGGGCATTTGCGTGCGCGTGGAGGAGAAGTTCATCGATGCGGTGACAGCGCTGAGCGGGAGCGGGCCGGCGTATTTCTTTTACGTGACGGAGGCGATGATCCAGGCCGGTGTGACAGCGGGGCTCGACCGGGCGCTGGCGAAGAAGCTGGCGATCCAAACGATGTTCGGCGCGGCGAAGCTGCTGGTGGAAAGCGGCGAAGAACCTGATGTATTGCGCAGGAAGGTGACGTCGCCCGGCGGGACGACCGAAGCGGCGCTGAAAGTGATGGCCGAGCGGAAACTGCCGAACATTTTCGGGGAAGCGATGAACGCGGCGGAGAAGCGTTCGCGGGAAATGTCCGGAGCCTAGGACGGCGAAGCGGTCCCGATCGGAGCGATCGCTGTTGCGTTGAGGGAGCGTCTTACGAGAGCGTCAGGGGCAGGCTGATGCGGAAGATCGTTCCCTGACCGGGGGTGCTGGTGAAGGAAGTCTTGCCCTGCAGGTAGCGCTCGCCCAACAACTTGATGCTGTACGTGCCCACGCCGCGGCCCTGACCCTTGGTTGAGAACGAGCGATTGAACACCTGGAGCTGGACTTCGGGTCGCATCACCTGGGGATTCTTCACCCAGAAACTCAACGGCTTATCGCCGCCCAATTCGCAGCCCGCGACAATGTGGTCGCCGGGCCAGGAGGCTTCGAGGGCGTTCTTCAACATGTTGCCCAGAATGCGCGCGAGTTGCGTTTTGTCGGTGGTGAACTGCACGTCCGCCGACGCAGGGAAGATGTCGATGGGTTTGGTGTGGGCGATGTCGAGGTGGCGGTGGAGCGAGACGAGTTCGCGCAGGATGGACAACGAGCTGAGCGGGGCGGGGTGGAGTGTGAGTTCACCGTTTTCGGCGGCGAGAAGTTCCTTGTGGCCGTTGATCTCATCGGCGGTCTGTTGGATGGCGGCCTTGAGGTCCTCAATCAAGTTGGCGTCACTGGAGTGGATGGTCGCGCTGACGAATTCGGCCAGGCCGTGCAACACCGTCAGCCGGTTCGAGACGTCATGGAGGAAGGTGTGTTCCAGGACCTGGAGGCGCTTTTCATGGCTGACGTCGGTCACGACAAAGACGGCGAACGGTTCGTCGCTGAAGGTGAACGGGGTGGACGTGACGCGGAGGTCCAGCGCATCGCCCTGTTGACGGAGCAGGTGGCATTCTTCGACGCTCTTTCGGCCGCGCAACCCGTCGAGTGCCGATTTTACGGCGCCACACTCGACGCAGAAGCGGGTGGTTCCGCAGCCGCCGGTGGTTTCGTGGGCGTGTTGGCATCCCAGGGCCTCGCCGGGTCGAAGGCCGTAGATGTCGCTCGGGCGTTTCAGATCGAGGGCCTCCTCGACAGCCTTGCTGGCGTAGACGATCTGGCGATGGGCGTTGAGGACGAGGACGATGTCGCCAACGGTATCCAACAACTCGCCCAGCCTCGGGATGTGGGAGACGATTTCGATGTGGCGCTTCAAGTCGCTGGTGTCGGCGCGCTCGGCGGGGGCGAAGTCGGTAGCAGATTCGGCCAAAAGGGTATCCATAGCAAACAGGGTAAAAAAGCATAATCCGCACCAGTGTCGCGATGTGCAAATGGGCGGCAAACAGCCCATAAACAAGCTTGCCTGGCGTCCCCGAAACGGGCCTTACGGCGGCGGAAAGCGATCAGGGGCTTGCGAGGGACAGGATTTGGGAAGCGATTTGCTGGAAGATGGGTTGCAGTTGACTGGGGTCGTTGGCGAGGACGGCCGCGCCGGTTGGCAAGGACGGATTGTAGGTGGGACTATTGGTGGCGTTCGCGACCTGCGCCAGGAAGGTCATGTTGATGTCGGTGTTAACCCCCAAGCCAATGGAGTAAACGATAATGCCGTTGGCTTGCAGTTGCTGGGCTGTCTGGATCGAGCGATACTCCGCCTCGGCGGTGACATTGGCGCGCGTGAAGGTCTCCATCACGCCATACTGGTCGGAATAGAATTGAGTTGCGGTGCAGGAGGGGGAGCAACCGACTGGGCTGCTGCCGTTGCCGCAGGCGAAATTCTGATCCGCGCACGATTTGGTTGTCGTGGCCGGATTCCAGAATCCGACTGACATGCCGCTATTGAAACCGCCGAAATTCCACACGACAGGAGAGGGGCAACTCAGCGTATCCTGAATCATGTTGGCGAGACCGTCGGTGAAAAACACGACGATTTTGACTGTGTTTTGAGTGGGGGGGATGAAGACGTTGTTCTCCTGAACGAGGGCGTTGGTCAGGCCTCCCTGGGAAAAGGTGCCGCCGCACCAATTCAGGTTGCTGACGGCAGTTGAGATGTCGAATTTGAAGGGTTGCTCCATGGGAATGTCGAGGGTTGCCGTGGACGCGAAACTGACCATGGCGGCTTGATCGACTGACTCGTCGAAGAAATTGAGAAAGGTGGTAACGGCAGCGGGGAGATAAGCACCACCACCGGAACCGCCGCCATTTCCGAGGGGAGGTGGACCGGCCAGTGGGCTCATCGATCCCGAGCGGTCCAAGACGAGGGTCATGATGACCCGGGCGCGTTTGGCTGTACGGATTTTGTAGAAGCGTTGCGGCACGCCAGCGATGGTGGCGTCCGTGTAGGCGAGGTTGGTGGTAGTCAGGCTTGCGGTGAGTTGGCCGTTGGAGAGATCCTGCCACGTGCCAGTGGGCGAGAGCGCCGACATGACGTGGTACGTCCAGAGGGGGACGGCCGGCCAGGCGATCGTGACCGAGCCGTCGGGGTTTTGCTGGATTCCCTGGATGAAGAAATTCGTTTGAGCGCTCGCGGACGAAGCGAGCACGAGGAGACCGAGCAAGGCGAGCCGGACAGTGCGCATTCTCCCAATACCCTCCGAGGCCATCCCAAACGGGGGGAGGATGGCTCACGATGAATCCGTATAGCACGCGGGTTGGCCGGCGGGCAATGCGAATGTTCCAGCCGGTTGTCAGTGGGAGAGACGAGGCGATGGAGCGAATTGGATGCGGGCGAAAGGTCGCTGCGGTTACTTCAGGTTTTTGATTTGGGCGATGGCGGAATCGACGGCGGAGCGGACAGCGGCGAGCATTTGTTTTTTCTGACCCGAGCGTTGGACCATCAGGATGATCAGCGCGACGATGCCCAGCCCGTAGAGGCAGATGGCGAAGAAGCTGGCGATATAGGCGAGGAGGATGCCCGTGGACATCGGGAGCGCGGCGAGGGCGTTTACGCCGGAAGGGCTTTGGGTGAGGTCGCCGGTGGTGTGATTGCAGACGGCGAGATACGGGCCGTTCGGGTTGCCCTGGATGATGCCCCAGAGCACGGTGACGCGATGGCCCTGGCGGACGGCCACGTTGAAATCGGCGATCTCGAAGGCGCGTTCCTGCCCGGCGTCATCGCGGAGAAAGAACTGGGAGTGGGTGGTGGTGGACGAAGTGATGGTGACGGGGTTTTGGTGGCCGGAGCCGACGTTATAGCCGCCCCCGCCGCCGGAGACCTGGGTGGTGGTCCATTTCTTTTCCTCGAGCACCAGGCCGGTGAAGGTGTGGAATTCGATGATGCGATTGCCGACCGAGACAGTTTGTGACGGGGCCATGAAGCCTCCAGTGGTTCACGTTTGTGCCAGCGCTTCCGTGTTTGCCGTTGCCGGGAGCAGGGTGGCGCAGGGCGTGGGCAAAGTCAATCCCCGGCAGGGGAACGGCGGATTTTTGCGGCGGGACGAGGAGTGTCCGGGTCTGGGCGGGGACCTCTTCGCACCCCGCCTGGATTCATCTGTTAGTGAATGCCGCCACTGATCCTAATGACTCTACCGCAGTTGCTCGAGAGCGCTATCGCATTCGTCACTCATTTGCGTGAGGCCATTTCGGTCCTGGTCTTCCAGCTGTGGAAGCGACCGCCAAAGATCGCGGAGGTCAGTCACAACGTCCACGCAATCTTTGTATCTGGTATCCCCGAGCACTCTGACCGCCGCCTGCAACTTTAGGTAACGATTCCGCAGATCCTGGGCTTCTGTCGACTTCAAACCAGCCCCATTCCACCATCCGTCCTTTAATCCCGGCGCAGTCTGTTTCCAGAACTGCAATTCCGTCTGCACGAGCGTGGTTAGTTCCGGTCCGACGCTGGTACCTGCCGCGGCGCCCATCGCTCGAATCACTTCATCGTGATGATTGGCCATGGTCTCATCGGTGAGCATTGACCGCAAGACAGCCAGTCCGTTCGTGCCGCATTTTCCGATCGCGGCCAACGCGTTGTGCCTGGCCGTCCACAGCTCCGAGCGGGCAAACGGCCTGAGCTGTTCGGGTCTTTGTGGTAAGTCATCGTTCTGCAGAATGCGGGCCATGGCTTCTTCCGTTTCGATGATTGCCAAAGCGTCTCGCTTCAGTTTGTCTTCGGTCGGCCACAATGGAGTCAGAAGCGACGGACCGGGATTCGACTCTTGGAGAAATGCATACGTATTCCCCCCCTCGATCCAAACAACTGAATCCCTGATTTCGTGCCCGGGGCTGCGGGCCTCCCATGTTTGGTCTGCTGTAATATGCGCATGTAAAAAGAGCACCATTCGTTGTCCTGTCACATAGTTGACGGGCGGTCTGTTTGTGGCGAACAGCCCCGGTGACACAACGCGCGCGCTCTTGGCGGCGAAGGTGGACAGTTCCGGGATTTCGAGAATGGTTCCTGGCTTTAGGTCACCTTTCCAGACTTCCAATACCTGGACATGGCCATCGCGTAGAGAGATAGCTTTGCCGACGACTATATCGGGTGCGTACCAAGCAGAAGACTCAAGGTTGAAGGAGGGCCCCGGTAATGCTCCGGAGCGCAGGGGGCATCCCAGCAGGAGAAGCAGAATGATCCGTAGAGATCGTTTCATCCTTCGGCTTTCTGTTTGCGATCATGGGGCGTCCGTCGCAGAGGCGCAAGTTCGATTTCGACGGATTACTGCCGTCCGGAGTTGCAGTCCAGACATTGCAGTTTGGCCGAGTCCTGGCTCCGCCGAACGCGGCGGCTTCTTCCCCGATAACCGTCAGCTTGCGTAGGTCACAGGCGCTCATGGCGTGAAGGACGAGCGGGCGGTGGCGCAGGGCGTGGGCAAAGTCAATCCCCGGCAGGGGCAGCGGAGAGGCGCGCGCGTCGCGACAGGGCCGGGGCCTGTCGATATTCGCCACGGGATCGCTGGCCTTCTCGGCTCAGTTACACAGCGGACTTAGCGCGATGTCCACAGCGCCGTGGTTGCGGTTGGTATCGGAGAACAAGGCGGATCGGGGCTGGACGGTGAAGCTCGATCCGAGCCCGGGGCCGGACAGTCGGTCCTCCAGTTGAATGCCTCCGTAGGTGGAAAACAACTTGAGGCGGGTTCCGTCCTCAAGGACGGTGGCCAAGGAGAACGCGCGGATGGTTCCCTGGTGGATGGTGCCCATGAAACCTTCCAACACCTGGTCGCCGCCTTTGATCAGCTTTTCCGACGCGCCATCCCAGTGGGCGGTGACGCCGACCCACGATCCGCCGCCGTAATGAACCATGCGGGTGACGATATGGGGAAAGAGAAACGCGTCAGCTTTGAACTGATTCGTCAACGCGTCGCAGACGCGGGTCATATACGTATTGAACTTCACGTCATCGCGTTGGCCCGTGACCGGGTCATACCAGCCGCCGACTTCCTGCTGCGTTTGTTTCCGCAGGTCGGAGAACTGTTCCGGGTTGATGACTTGAAACCCGCAGTCGCGCAATTTGGCTTCGATGAGGGTCTCGTACTCGGCGATGACTGGATCGGGGTCGGTGACGGTCGAGGGAACGGTGACGGGGAAGACGGCGATGGTGGTCACTCGGGAACGGATTGCCTGCTTCTCGGCTTTCCCCATCGGACTGGCTTTGGGTTTTGGTGTTGGTGTGGAACAGGAAGCGGTCAATGCGAGCAGGGTGAGGATGAATGCGATGGCTGGAAGGGATCGTGAGTGCGGAATTCGTGGACGAGGATCAGTGGTCATAGTGCCTCCGTCATTGTTCAGGCCCCAAAGCGGCGAGGGGCCAAGCTTCTCCCGTTCGATCTCCCGGCCAGTGTAGTTATCGGGGGACGTAATATCAATGTTTTCCGGTGGATGGGGTTTCTTGCGCGTAGGACGGATACGGGTCGCGTGGGAGACGGTCCGCGACGCCACCTCCTTGAACACCGTGGGCTTCGACAGCCCACACACTTGGGAGCAGTTCTTGGCTTTGGGCGGTTGGCGCCGCTTGCTGTTTGGGACTGCGAGGTCGTGATGGAGACCGAAATTTCAGGATGAGGTCCGTCGCCAGCGGCTGGCGACGAAGACCAAGCTGGTGCCGATGGCGAGCAACGCCGAAGCGGATGGCTCGGGGACAGCAGCCAAAAGGAGTTCCCCGTAGGCGCTCCCTGCAAAAGAACCGATCGGCATTGCGAATCTCCTAAGAGTTCAGATCGTGGGATTGGGAGGCACGCCATCTCCTTGTCATACGCTTTTCTCTCTGGTACCCTTTACTGTCAGGCAATGACCTGTAAGGAAAACGTTAAATGAATAAGCAAGAAAAGGCAGAGATGTATTTGCCCTACCTTCGCGACCATGGCTACGAGCCCGAGATAGACAAAGACGGTGATATTATCTTCAAAAAGGAAAAAGGTCGCTACTACATTCTCGTCTACGAGGACGACGACGAGTATTTCCAACTTGCCTACCCCAACTTCTGGCAAATCGCAGACGATGACGCCCGAGAGCGCGCGCTCGAAGTTTGCACCCAAGTAAACCGTAGCACCAAAGTGGCGAAGTTGTACGTAACGAGGAAGGGCAACGAAGTCTGGGCCTCAGCCGAACTCCTACTGCCCAGACCGCAAGATTTCGAGGGAGTCTTCAAACGGGCAATGTCCGTCCTTCAGACCGGAGCGACCAAATTCCTTGAGGAGATAGCCAAGCCCGCCGAGTGAAGCGAAGAGGCGTTTGATGAATCGAACTGACAAACCTCGCCCCGCCAAGGGATCCCAATTAGGAAGTAAAGCCGCAGGCGCCAGTATCGGCACGGCCCTTGTAGGGGCAGCCAACGCACTGCCAGAGGATTCCGCTTTGAAACGTCCGCTTCTCCTCGTGGCCCCTACGCTGTCCGTTGCGCTTGATGCGGCGGTCTCTTGGGGTTTCTCTTGGCTAAAACATTGGCATACTAGCAGGAATCTTAAAAAGGCCGTGAGCGAGGCCATGGCCAGAATCAACGATAGTCTCCACAATCAAGACACTTCGGAAGATCACAAAAAGGAGGTCCGTAAAGATCTGGAACAGCTCGAAAGATTGGACATCAACACCAAGATGGAGCGGGTCCAAACTTTGATCAACAACCAGTAAGCCTAACCCTAACCCACCACTCGTGGGCTTCGACAGCCCACACCCTCAGCAGGGATTCCCTCCGTTACGCGCCAGAACCAATCCGTTTCATGCTGGCCTGCGTCTCCCTAATCTGGGCACCTATCAGAATGTGCTCCAGCCTAATCACTACAGGTACGACCTGCGGATCGTGGAAGAGCGTTTTCTTCTCTCCCAAAAAATAGTACTGTTCAGTATTCCCGCTCTGCTGATTAACCTGTGAGAAGTTTTCTCCCGCCCTAGTGAAGATTACCACCCACGCAGGCGGCGCCACTACATCATCGGGCAAGTGATAGAAATGCCCTTGGAGAGGTCTGACCAGTTCCTGATCAATGCGTCTTGCCAAGACTATTGCGTACTGACCCATATTAACAGTCTCATTCGGTCTCAACGCAATGCGTTCCCGATTCGGAACGCCAGGATTCCAGACCCCGACTAGGTTCAGCTCATATATCGGCGGAAAATACATTCATCCCCTCTCTGGTTCATGTCCATCCCGCCAGAACCATCCACCGATCAAAAACACGCCTCCTACAACCGCCAGCCCCAATCCAACGTCTGACTGCCCCTGCCTCGCGTACGCCCAACCCGCTGCCACCATTAAGCCCCCGCACGTCAATAGCACCTTCTGGAGCAATTTGACCCTTTCGGCCATCCGCAGTCTCTCTTCCAGTCTGCCTCGACTTTCTCTTTCCTCGTAATACTTCTTCTGCCAGTCCATTGCCTCTTGGTGCGCCCCTTTTCTTTCCTCCCTTGCGTCCCTCAGATCGGCTTCCAACATCCCCACTACCGTATATAACAGAACTACACCCGCTTGCCCACGCACCTCACCCGCAGTCTTCAGTGCCTCAGTCACGGGCAGTTGACCAATTGCTGAACCCTCGGACTTGCCCACTATTACCTGTACATCCGACAACGCCGCTGGCTCTTGGCTTTTTTCCCCTGCCTCCTTTCCCGGCTCAGGAGGGGCCACGACGTTCGCTTTCTCCGCAAGTTTGTCCTCGGGGCTCATGCGTAATTACCTTGGACGACTATCTATTTGCTAATACCCCGCGAATGCAAGATCAAACAGTGTGGGGGCTTGGGCTCCCTGTAACCTAACGGCACCACCTGATTGTCTTTTCGCCGCCATCAACTTGCGCGAGGCTTCTACCTCACCCGCGCACTCTGAGCACAACAGTTCTCCCGCGACGATGGACAGGTCTCCCCACCCAAGACCCCACCAAGGGTCCGTCCGCACAGATCGCACTCGACCCAAGCCTCCGTTTCCCCGAGCGCGATAATCGCTTCCACAACGTTGCGACAGTGGGGCTTGAGCGAGGGGGCGGGGTGGGTGATGCCGGCAGCGACTTGTTAGCCGCCATGGGGTTGCGGCTTCTTGACGAAGTGAAAGGCCCAGCCGCCGGTCGGGTTGATGGTCGTGATCACGGCGAATATTTCCAAGACCAGAACGAGGAGGATGGCGGGAAGGCCCTCGAGGACGGCTTGCGGCATAGACAAACGCGAGAGCCACGGATGCGACGCCGAGAAATAGACCACGGAGGTTTCACCGACCTGGACGTTGGCATACTTCTTATCCTGCCGGTTCCTGCGGCTGTGGCCCGTGTACTCTTTTTGGTCCACTGTACGGTACAGGCGCTTCTGGGGTTCAATGTGAGGCAGTTAGCGCGGCGATGCGAGTCTGGAGGGCGGGAGGTCGGGGTGGTTTGGGTGGGGGATAGGGGGCACGAGGGAGAGAATGGACGGAGCGAGAGAAAGAGCATGAGAAGGAGGAAGAGCATGAGAAGGAGGAAGTACGAATATTGGATTGACAAATGTATTTCCAATGGATAGGATGGAAGGTGGAATGTTGTTCTTTGATATAGGAGAGAGGGTGCTGTTTTGCACTCGCTCGCTCCCACTCGGCTCGCCCTGACGGGCCGCCTGCGGCGTTGCGTCTCGCCGCTCCCAGCGGCTCGGCTTTGACATATGGGAGAGGACGGCAGAGATGCTTCGAGGTCCTCAGCATGACAACCCTGGGGACGGGTGGCCAGGGCCGGGGTTGCAAAACGAACCCAATTCTGGCGAAGCCGGTGTGGAGAAGTTACCGAAACGAACGCAAAAACGAACCCAATTCGTGAGGCGAGGTTCGGGGTTCGCTTTCGGGAGAAGAGCGGCAAAGCGGTGACTCCGAATACGATTCGCGAGCAGGCGAGTCACTGCGCTCCAAGGGGAGGGGGGTACCCCCCCTATATACTGCGAAACGAAGCCAACGGTTTTTCGGGGGGCGACGGTGTGGAGCCTGCTGGGTGGCAATGGGTTGCAATGCGCGTAATCGGCAAAAACGCATTGGCTTCGTTCGGCCAAAAAATGGCTTCGTTTGGGGGGATTTGGAGTTTGGTGCCAGGGGGGAGAGTTGAACTCCCGACCAACCCCGACATCCGATGTCGGGGCTGCTCTATCCTGATCGGCCAAGCCGGGCCTGCACGCGTTGAGGGTTCTTCCAATTCTTAAACTGACGCTCCAGTGCGCGAGCTTCCGTTAGGGATCCGACCTCTCGGCTGGCGACCAGCACCCAGGGCGCGTCGCGCCTGGTTGTATATGTATGACCACGGGCATGCTGCTCCAGTCGCCGGGCAAGATCGGTTGTCGAACCATAATAGAATCGCCCGGATCGGGACCGCAGCATATAGACATATGCACCCATAAAGGATTGGTGCCAGGGGGGAGAGTTGAACTCCCGACCAAGGGCTTATGAGTCCCCTGCTCTACCACTGAGCTACCCTGGCATCCGTGAAGCGGGGTTAGATTAGCGGGATGCGGGCGGATTTCAACTGCGTTTTTTGGAGGCGTGACGCCGGCAGGGCAGGGGATATCGGGTGCGAGGAAGGCAGGAATCACGCTGGATCGGATCCAGGGAGGGTTTGGCCCGAAAGGCGCTGATAAGCTTTGACAGGTTTGGAGGTCGCGACTACTGTGAGCGAGCCAATGATGAACCGTTGCTGGAGCAGTTTCCCAACTCTCGCCACGATCGCGCTGATGGGGATCGGCGTGACAGCGGGTCGAGCGATCTACGCCGACACGAACCTGGTAGACGAGAAATCCTGGGTGGTGGTGGGCACGGATGATTTGTCGACCAACGCGAGCGGCATCGCGGTGTCGGTGAACGGGCATGCGATGGGGACGTTTGGCGAGCTGGCGTTCTCCTACATCCTGGAAGGGACGAACGCGGTGCCCGTGGGCGTGGTCAAGGGGAGCGGGGAGATCCAGTTGGCGGTGCCGAACGGACCGTTTGGCGGATCGTTTTTCCTGACGGGGTACTGGGATTGCGACGCGGGATACGTGCCGACGATGACGATCAGCAATCTGGACATTCGCGTGAAGGGCGGGAAGAAGGCCGTGGTGGAGATGAAGGGGCGGATATCGAACGGCGTGTCGATGGCGGCGAAGGATTTTGAGTTGATGATGATGATGCCGAAGCCGCAGGAGATGGAGGCCCAGGTCAGCTACCAGCTCATGGCGACGACGGATTTTTGCGTGGACGAGATCATCCACACCAACCAGGACAATTTTCAAGTGGCGCGGATGGCGGGGAATTATCTTTCGGCGGAGACGAACGACAACGACATTCTGCGATTTTCGAGGGTCACGAGTCACACCTGCGTGCTGGATTACTGCAATCGGACGACGAAATCGTTTTGCTACCACCTGGTGAATCAGGACAGCCTGATCCTGACGAACAAGCCGCCGCAATTGGGCGGGCGGGCGATTTGGTTTGTGAACGACGGCGCGACGAATTCGAATACGCCGACGCTGGCGGTGAAGTTTATGACTCCGTCGTCGGGGCAGATTCATCCGCAGGGGCTGGAAAGCGCGACGGCGGATCCGACCGCGGAGAACGTGAGCGTGTGGGGGAACTGGCACAGTGTCAAGGGGACCTATCGGAACAAGAAGAAAGTGGCCAGTGTGCGGTGCATTTTGGAGGCCCTGTCACCCCAGCCGTTGTCGTGCGACTATAATCCCTGAGCCGGGCCGGCCCGTGCGGGCTGGCGGGCCGGGGCGCCGATTGTCCACATGAGAAAAACCGTCATCCACATTCTGTCCACGGGTCATGCGGGATCGCATTACCTGTCGTTGTTGCTGGGCAGCCACTCGCGAACGCTGCACGTGGGCGAGCTGTTTCAGTTGAAGCGTGAGAAGGGGATGATGCTGGGGGAAGTGTATTTCACCACGAGCCCGGTGTTTGAGGGGATCGGCCCGGACAATATCCGCGAGATTTACGAGATCATTTTCTCGCGGATCGATCCGCATATCGAGGCGGTCGTGGACACCTCGAAGGTGGTGCGGGGATGGACGGAGATGTTTGTGCGCGACGAGCGGCATCAGCACAAGTACGTGCACCTGATTCGCGATCCGCGGGCGCTGGTGCGCCGCTCCATGGTGGCGCGCGGGGGAAAGAGCGCGTGGCGGATCCGGTGGAAGCTGATGCGTTCCTGGCCGCAGGTTCCCGCGACGGCGGGTTTCGGCGATCTGGGAGCGGTGTTGATGTACCGGTGGCTGCTGCAGAACCGGGCGATCACGCGGTTTATCCGGCAGCACCGGCTCGATGCGAATGTGGTGACGTACCGGGACCTGGCGAAAGATACGGCGGGAGAATTGGGCCGGCTGATGCCGTGGATTGGCGTGCCGTTTGAGCCGGAACAAATCGAGTACTGGAAACGGGAGCATATCGGCACGCAAAAACGGCAGTACGATTGGGTGAAGGAGAAACAAACGACGTACTTCGATCTCCGGTGGCAGACGGAATTGGCACAAGGGATTCAGGATCAGATCGTGGCGGATCGGGCCGTGAACAATTATCTGGCCGAGATGCGGTTGAAGTTCACCGGGGAGGGCCTGCAACTCGTGGGCGGCGCGAATCCGTACGTCGCGGGAGGCGCATGAGAGGAGCCGGCGAACAGGCGGGGGTGCGTTACGGCGATGGCGGTGTTGGTTTCGCCCGCTGGAGTTCCCAAAGGAAGGCGTACTTCGTAAACACGCTGACCATGTGCATGAACGAGACAACCCACCCGCGCCAGCCGTCGCGCCAGGCTTGTTTGAGCAGGAGGTATTTCACGAACTCGAGCCATGGTGTGACGATGAGGTCATGCCAGCGGAAGCGCCGGCCCTCGCGGTTGTACGCGTCGGCAAGGATGCGGGCATACCGAAGCATCTTCTGAAAATGATCGGTCAAATCCCGATAACTGTAATGAAGCAGGTCGCCGGGGAGGCGTTCGGCGGGTCCGGTCACTTCGAGTCGATCGTGCGGATCGCGGCCCTGCCATTGCGCCGCGCCACGACGGACCAGGCGGATTCGCCACTCGGGATACCAGACGTGCCAAAGCCAGTCGCCGAGGTAAAACGTGCGTCGGCTTACGAGAAAGCCATTGGCGGTCGGTTCCGCGCCGCTCAGTTGACGGCGAATGGCGGCGGCGAGCTCGGGTGTGAGGGCCTCGTCCGCGTCGAGAGCGAGCACCCAGGGTTGGGTGCAGAGATTCAGGGCGACATTTTTCTGGGCGACATGACCGGGCCAGGGATGAACTTCGAGACGGGCGCCGAACTGGCGGGCGATTTCCGCGGTGCGATCGGTCGACCCGGAATCGACAATGACGATTTCGCCGGCCAGATTGCGCACGCTTTCCAGGCATCTTGGCAGGTTGTCTTGTTCGTTGAGCGTGATGATCGCGACCGACAATGGCAGCGGCGTGTCCACGGGCGCCTTATAGCGCAGGCACCGGGAGCGTCGCAACGATTTTCCTTCACTTCAATCTGATACTTTCGATATGGATGCGCGTGCGTTGAACGTTTTGCACCTCAACACGGAGCGCACCTGGCGTGGCGGAGAATGGCAAACGCTGCTGCTGGCGCGCGCGCTGAGCGAGCACGGCGTGCGTTGCAGTATTGGCTGCCGTCGTGGCGGGGCATTGGCCGAGCGGGCTGCGGAAAGCAGGCTGCCGATCGTGCCGCTCAGTGGCGATACGGTGCGGACGTTCGTGGAACTGGCGCGGGCAGCACGCGATTTCGATCTGGTGCATTGCCACACCGGGCGCGCCCACAGCCTGGCCGCCGTGACGGCGCCGCTGCATCGCAAGCCGGTGATCGTGACGCGGCACATCGAGCTGCGGCCTCCCACGACGTGGTTTAATCGATTCAAATTCGGTACTGCTGCCGCCGTGGTGGGCGTTTCCGAGGCCGTGACCGCGCAACTGCGATCCTGGGGTGTGCCGCAAGCAAAACTCAAAATGATTCCGTACGGCGTGCCGCCGCTCCAGACCGACGCGCGGCGTGCCGAGGAGCTTCGTCAGCGGCTGGGGATCACTCCTTCGCAAAAAGTCGTGGGTACGATCGGAGCGCTGGTGGATCACAAGGACCATGAGGTGTTGCTGCGCGCGGCCCAGCGCGTGGCTCGTCAACGGCCCAACGTGCGATTTGTGATCGTCGGTGAAGGTGAGAGGAAGCCGGTCTTGTTGAAACTGCGCAGTGACCTGGGGCTGGACGGCGTCGTTGAGTTCGCCGGGTATGTTACGGAGGCAGCGGAATGTCTTCCCGCATTTCAGGTATTCGCGCTTTCCTCAAACATGGAGGGATTGCCCAATGTTATTTTGGAAGCGTTCGGAGCGGGCGTGCCGGTGGCGGCGACTGCGGCAAGCGGCACACCTCAACTGGTTCGGGACGGCGAGACCGGCCTGCTCGTGAGTGTGGGCGATGATGCCGGTCTGGCGGGGGCTGTTCTGCGGCTGCTGAATGAGCCGGCACTGGCGCAGCGAGTCGCCGCGGCGGCGCGCCGGTACGTCGAAACGGAATTCACCCTGGAACGAATGGCGGATCGATATCGGGGCTTGTACGAGGAAGTGCTCGGTCGTGGATAGCATGCGACATCACGGGATGAAGTGGGAAACGCGGCAGGAGTTCGCGGCGCTGCTGACGTCGGTGTTGGAGAGTCCGGGCGAGTCCGTGAAGCGCTCCGGAATCACAACGGTCACGCGCCATCACGTGGCTCGCCGGCAATTCTATGTGAAGACGCAAACCCACGGACAGCGTTGGTGGTGGCCTCCGAAGTATTTTTTCAAGTCACCCCGCGGCCGGCATGAATGGCGCCTCGGACGTCGGCTGGAGGAGTTAACGATACCGGTCGTTCCGCATCTGGCGTACGGGGAGCGATGGACCTGGCGCGGTTTGTTGGAGACCACGCTCATCACGGAGGGACTCGCCGGCTATCTGCCGTTGCGAGGAGATGGCGAATTGAGCCGGCCGGCGTTTCAGCGGCGGCTTGGCGAACTCGTGCGGCAAATGCACGACGCTGGTGTCATTCATGAGGACTTGAACCGGGCCAATCTGCTTTACGCGGCGGCGGTCGATGCCATACGTCTGGTCGATCTGGACAAGATCCGACTGCGAGGTGAGCTGAGTGTATCGCAACGCCTGACCAATCTTGCCTTGATTGGGGCGCGCTTGCCTGTGACGGATGCTTTCTTCGATGGGTATGGACTGGATATCCAGTTACCCCGTGGGCAGATCATCCGTCAGGCTCGAATTAAGCGGGAAGCGCTGATGTCACAAATCGCCCGTCGCTGGCGGGCCCACACGAACGATTTCGACGTCCGCCGGGTGGGGCAGTTGCGATGGTGGGTGCGGCGCGGTTACGAGGACAAGGCGCTGACAAAGATTCTGGAGGCGCCGGATCGCTTTGGTGGAACTGGCGAAGACGGGCTCGTGATCCAGCGGTTCGGCCCCGGTTGTTCGAAAGCTCGGCGGTGTTATCGCGAGGCATATCGCCTGCAGTTACTCGGGGTTGACGCTCCGCGTCCGGTTGCGGTCGGGGAGCAGAGATGGCTCGGGATCTGCCGGCGGAGTTATTTTGTGGCGAAGTCGTAGGAGCGGAGCGATGCAGCGAGAGGGGTTTCGCGCTGGAGCTATTGGATTTCGCACACGACGCGAAAACCGCGGGTATCCTTCACGTCGCCCGGATCGTCGCCGTCGCGCAACGCGCTGCAAATGTAAGTCAACGCCGTGTTCCAGTTGCCGCCTTTGCCCACGCGACAATGACCCGTTGGTGGACCTTGAGGATCGACCACGTCATTGGTGGCGAATACAGAATACCAGTCCTGGACGAACTCGAACGAATTGCCAAGCATGTCGTACAAGCCCCATGGATTCGGCGGGAACGATCCGACGGGTGCGGTGTATTCGAAACCGTCATCGGTCCAGTGGTCGTGGTGCTTCTTCAACCCCGTCCCCCCGACGTTGGCCTTCGTACGATCTGCATAGTCACCGCCCCAATACGTGCGGTTGGTTGTCCCCGCGCGACACGCGTACTCCCACTCCGCCTCCGTCGGCAGCCGATACAGGCGCCCCTCCCGCGCCGACAACCAGCGACAAAACAGTTGCGCTTCGCGCCACGTGATCGGTTCCACCGGTTCGTTGTCGGCATCGTGGCCGAGCTGATAGTCGGGACGGCGATGCTTGTGCCCGGTGTCGTACAGATCGAACTGCCGGTTGGTCACTTCGAAGGCGCCGATGTAATATGGTTTGGTTAGCCGCACGCGATGGGGCACGTACATCGGGCCGCCCAGAGGCTGGTCGGGCCCGACCGCCTTCGATAGCTCCTCATTCAGCCCCATCACGAACGTCCCGGCCTCAATCCGCACGAGTTTCATCCCGATCGAGTTGATCGCGTAATTGATCGTGGCGCGTTTCACTCCCTCCGGCGTCGCGGCCTCCACGTCGCGCGATTCATTTGACCACGCGACGGGCGATTGTGGCCAGCGTGATCGATCCACTGGCGGCAGATCCTGCATGGACGCGACCGGCGGATGAAATCGCCACTGCTTGCGGTACCAGTGGTTCAGCCGGTCGCCAATGAACCAGCACGCCGCAGCCAGGACTACCGCGCTGATAAGCCAATTGATTGGTTTCCGAGACTTTCCAGACGGTGCCATTTGCGGCGGAGAATAGGCTTTCGGTTGGGCTCCGTCAAGGAACTGCCGAGCCGGGTCAGTCCCTGGCTTTCTGTCTCTTGAACACGGCAAGATGGAGTGTGTGCACGACCCGCATTTGTGCGAAGTCTTCGACCAGTCGGAATCCCGCGTGTCGGAAATAGCCTTCGACCTCGGCCAGAGAGGTCGCAAAGCGGTCTTTGTCCTTGCCGCTCAGCTTGCGTCGGACCGATTGCACGGAATACGGGCTGAAATAAGAAAGCACCACGAAATGCCCGGCCACGCGACACAATTCGTTGACGACGCGCTGGCGAATTGCCGCGTTGGGAAAATGGTGAAACAACCGGAAACACACGATTGTGTCAAACTCCGCAGGCGCGTACGTGAGCTTTTCCAAATCCTGGCGCTCCACCGTGCACGCCAGCTTCGCTTGAGAAGCGTTCTCGCGGGCAATCGCGATCATCGATTCTGACAAATCCGCCCCGCATGCTGCGTAACCTCTCCGCGCCAGATGCAGCATCACGCGTCCCCCGCCGCAGGGCACATCGAGCACGCGATGGCCTTTCGGAATTCGCCGGAACGCGCGGTCAATCAGCCGCATCTCGGCGCGATGCTTGTGCGGCTTGCGGTTCTGATAGCCGCTCGATTGCTTGTCGTCGTACTTAACGCGTCCAGCGTAGGTAGGTGTTGGTTCGCTCATGGCTGATCACTCCGCAACGCACGTCACACGAAATCCGTGAATGTCCTTCTGATCGTGCGGCGCATCCCCATCCCGATAGGCGCAGCAGATGCGATGGTACGGATGCATCCACCCATTTCCTTTGTTCGCGCGACATCCTCCTGTCGGCGGCCCCACCGGATCGACCACCGCCTCACTCGTAAACGGCGCATACCAGTCGGACACCCATTCCCGTGCGTTGCCAATCATGTCATACAGTCCCCACGGGTTCGGCGGAAACGAACCGACCGGCGCCGTGTACTCGTAGCCGTCATCCGCCCAATGGAGATGCGTGCGCTCGTCGTAATTCGGTCCGCCAATGTTCGCCTTCGTCCGGTCCGCAACGTTGTCCCCCCAATACGTCAGATTTGTCGTGCCCGCACGGCACGCATATTCCCACTGTGCTTCGGTGGGCAATTCATACAAATGACCCTCTTTCTCCGACAGCCAGCGGCAGAACATCTGCGCCTGTTGCCACGTGACCGGCTCGACCGGATGGCTGTCGCCATCGGCGCCGCGCTGGTAGGACGGTCGACGATGTCTGTGCTCCGTGTCGTACATGTCGAATTGTTTGTTCGTCACCTCAAATGCCCCGATGATGAACGGTTTGGTCAAGGTCACCCGATGCTGCAAATACATCGGCCCGCCGGCCCGCTCCGGGCCGCCGCCGCGCGGCGCGCTTGGTCCAACGGAATTCGTCATGTTGTCCGGCAAACCCATCAGGAACGTCCCCGGCTCGATTCGCACCAGCTTCATCCCGATGGAATTCGTGTAATATGAGATCTTCGCCGGCTTCATTCCCTCGGGCGTTGCCGTGTTGACGGTGACGATCTCGTTCGACCACACGACCGCAGTGATGGGCCAGTGGGAACGGTCCGCCGGCGGTAAATCCTGCATCGTCGGATCGACATGCCACTGTTGTCGGTACCAATAATTGATGCGATCGGCGGCTACCGACATGACGGCAATTGCCATCAGTGCCATGATGATTCGGATAACCCGCGATGTTGACTTGCTCGGCGCAGACACGGTGACGGCAGAATAGTTGCCGGTGCGCCTCGCGGTCAAGCGGGCAGATGGCCGCCACCACACCGTTCACCGTTGCTCTCGACAACGCAGTCGTTTGATTTACAATCCGCGGCCAGGATGACGCCCAATTCTCCCGCCACCCAGCCGGTCACGGCCGATGGCGCCCAATCCGCGCTACCGTCATGGCTCCGTCCCGTCCTATTGGCAATCGTGCTGATTTTCATCATCGTGCTCGGCATCAGCACCGTCTATCGCGCCGGGCCATACACCATCGGCGGAAGACACTGGGGTTCTCGCGTGCATCGCTGCGATTTCACCGTCGACACTGCCGCGGGGCGGGCAGTCCTCAACGGCACGGACATCTATCAGGCGCACAACATCCGCGGTTGGTACTACATTTACCCGCCATTATTTGCGATCCTGATGGTCCCGTTCGCCCTCGTGTCGACCTTCTGGGCGTCGCTCGCGTGGTATGTGCTCTCGGTGGCGCTTGTCGCTTGGACAATCAGGATGTGCGTGACGGTCGTTGCCGACGCCTCGGGATTCAAAGGCGACCGTCTCTGGTTGTACACACTTCCGCCCTTGCTGGCCTTGTTCCCGCTGATGTCCGCTCTCGCCCGCGGTCAGACCTCGCCAATCCTGTTGTGGCTGGTCACGGCCGGCCTGTTCTGTGGCTGGAAGAAGCGGGACTGGCGCGGCGGCATTTGTTTCGCCGGCGGCATCTTGCTCAAAGTGTTTCCCGTTGTCCTCCTGGCGTATTTCATCTGGCGGAAACGCTGGCGGTTTGTCCTCGTCACGTTGGCGGCCACCGCAATTGGCGCAGTCGTCATTCCGGCCGCCGTGTTCGGTTGGCAGCGCAACATTGATTACCTGCGCGAGTGGGTCGATGTGATCGGCAAACCCGCCCTCGAAGCCGAATCCGAACGCGCCGACAACCCGCTCTACGGTCAACTGCTCAGCTCGCAGTTGCCCCGCAATCAATCTCTGCCCGCCGTGCTGACCCGGCTCACCGGCAACCCACAGGCCCGTTGGGCAGGCATCGGTGTCAGCGCGATCATGGCGGCAATCCTCCTCGCCGTAGGCTGGCACCCAAACACCCGCGGAGAAATCCACATCCTGTCTGCCGCTGTTGTCTGGATGTTGCTAATCCCGCCCGTGTCGTGGGCGCATTATTTCATGTTGCTGTTGTTGCCGTTGACGGCGCTGGTGGCGGTGGCAGTGGGAGGGACGAACGAACCCTCCCGGCTCGTGACACGCGTTAGCCTCGTTCTCTTCGCGATCCTGGCGTTGCCACTGGCAGCCAGCCGCGCCGCGCAATCCTACGGCCCGCTCTGCTGGGCTACGCTGGCGCTCTGGATCGTATTGGTCGTCCTCGCCCGGGACGGCCGCGCTTCCTCGATCCATCGCGAGTAATACGGAAACTCACCCATCTCTTGTGTGGGTCGAAACTTCCAACGCCGGTAAAACCACAGCCAATGCTCGGGTTCCCGCCGGATCAACTCCTCGCAACACCGCAGACACTGTTGACTCGTGGCCTGCAAATTCGCTTCCTCGTTGCCCGTGTTCGCGCACGGAACTTCAGGCCCAAAGACCGCGCGAATGCGTCCGTCTGGAAGCGGATACCCTGCAGCGCTGATAATGGCTGCCCCCGTGTGCTGGGCCAATGCCGCCGCGCCGGAAAACCCGAACACCGGTTTGCCGAAGAAATCCAGCCAGATTCCCCCACGCCTCGGCACGGCGTTCAGATCGATGAGCAACGCGACATTTCCGCCGCGCTTCAAGGTCTTGAACAGTTTGGTCATCGCATGCCGTTGCAGAATGATCTGGTTGATCTCATGACCGCGCAGGCGCTCGAAAATGCGGGTCAAGTGCGGGTTGCGGAGTTGTTCCATCACAATGGTCAGGGGAAAGCCAAGCAATGCGGTCGATACGCCGAGCATTTCCCATTCGCCGAAATGGAACGTCACGAAAATGATGCCCATGCCGCGCGCCTGCGCGTCCTGGAGCATTCGTAAATCGCCGGGATCGATTTCGACGACCTGGTTGACCGTTTCCCGTGTCAGCCGTTTGGCCCAAAACAACCCGAGGAAGCTACGGGCAAAGTTCTGGAACGCCGATTGGGCGATCCGCCGTTTCTCCTCCATGGATTTGGTTGGACCGAAGGCGATATCGAGATTCGTCAGCGCGACCCGTCGTTCCCGTACTGCGAGGTGATATGCGATCCACCCGGCGCCGTTGGCGATGCGAACGAGCATTCTCCGCGACAAGAGCGGGATCGCCGCCGCGAGAAGTTCCAGGAACCAACCCTCGAGTCGGTACCGGATTCGTTTCCAAAGGGAAGGGGCTTTTGGTTGGTTTCTCACATTCATTACACCGGGCCCGAATTGGAAACGGCGTTGGCGTCGCGTACGCGCTTACGTTGGGCGGCTCGGAGGGGCTCCGCAAGGCGCAGAACGCGGTGGAGCAGATCTTTGTCGGCGCTCGTCAGGTGTTTGTGCGCGCGATAGTGCAGAAAAAACCGGAGGCGTTCGCTACGTCGAAAAAACCATGGGGCAGGGGAATCCAGTGTTGCCAGGTCTTTTGCCCGACTCGGCATGTCTTCCCATGGGCTCCAGCACCGCCCCTTGTGAGAGTCAATGAGGTAGAAATGTTCCAGCGATCGTTCGCTGAGCAGAATGTTCCGCCAGAAATAATCGTGGTGGACGAAATGATGTTCGTGCATCCGTCGGGTGTAATCGGCAAGTTTCTGGATGAGATCGGTTCGTTGCTTCCGTTGTTCGGGCACCGGCATGGTCGGCAGAATATCGCAAATGAACAAATCCAATGACGTCGGTGAATGCACGCCCTCGCTGATGAGAAATGATCGGTGCAACCAGCGATTTTGTCTTTCCTCGCCGTAGGCGATGGGCGCGGGAGCGTCGAGTCTCCACGCGCGCAGCCTGGCGAGGTTCTCGTATTCGCGCCGCACTTTGGAAATCCCGAGAAACGTCCCGCGATAAAACCCGCTCCAGCGCAGCCTGGGTGTCGGATACCAGTACTTTTTGATGTACAGAACACGGGTTTCCTTTTCATCGCGCAACTCCACGCGCCGCAACTCCGTGGCCTTGCCGCCCAGCAGCACCTCTCCGTCTTGCAGGCGGTAGAGCGCATCCACGGTGGCCAGCGCGTGGCGTTGCAACACCTCCTGCCACCCGGGAGCGATCGTCACGCTGTCATGGAAAGCCATCTTGCGTGGCAGTTTCCGAAGCGTGCCGCGTTTTGTCCACCCAAAACGCACCCGCACTCGGGCCCCGCCGGTGAAAAAGTTTGAGAAACCGACCCGCTCTGATTAGTCTCGATCCAATCATGACGGGCAAGCGCAAACGCATCGGCATCCTGGGCGGGACGTTCAATCCGATCCATATCGGTCATCTGCTCATCGCCCAGGACGCCATGGAACAACTGGCGTTGGACCGCGTGAAATTCATCCCGTCATCCACGCCGCCGCACAAGACCGTGGATGTCCTGGCGCGCGCGCGCGACCGTCTCCAGATGCTCAAGCTGGCGCTTCGCGGCAACGACCACTTCGAGATCGACGACATGGAAATCCGTCGCGGCGGCACGTCGTATTCGGTGGACACCCTGACGGAATTGCGGCGGCTCGATCCCAAGACCGACTTCTACTTCATCATCGGCGCGGATTCGTTGCGCGAACTCCATTTGTGGCGCGAGGCCAAACGGTTGGTCGCGATGTGCACGTTCGTCACGGTACCCCGGCCCGGTTTCGAAGCCAGGCCCGTGGTGGATCGCCGTCTCGATTCGGCCTCACGGAAGCGGCTCCGCCAGCATGTCTTGCACGGCCATCTTTGCGACATCGCATCCCGCGAGGTTCGTGCGCGAGTTGCCAACGGCCAGTCGATACGCTATCTTGTCCCAGATGCGGTCACCGAATATATCCGGAGGCACGGACTCTATCAGTGAAGGGCACTAGCGGGCTCGCCTCCGAGAAACTTGCCAAGCTGTGCCGCGAAATCGCGCTCGACAAGAAGGCCGAGGATGCGATGATTCTTGATGTTCGCGGCATTTCCAACGTAGCGGATTTCTTTCTCATCTGCACGGGAACGTCCGAACCGCATCTCAAGGCCATTGCCGACGAGATTGCCCGCCGCCTGCGCGATGACGGGATCCGTCCGCTCCACCGCGATGGATTTCCGCCCAGCCGCTGGATCGTCATGGACTACAACGACGTCCTCATTCACATATTTCATCCCGAGCTTCGTCAGCGCTACGGCCTCGAAGATCTCTGGGGCGACGCCAAGCGCGTGAAGTGACCGCACCAGGCCTCTTCAACCTCCGACCGCGCCAGTTGCACAAGACCACATCCGGGCCTATGTTCCGGTGGGTCGCAAAACCAATACCTTTCTTTTCGCTGGTTCGTTGTTGGAACCGGTAAAAGGAGGGAGGTGAAACAAGATGTATTATGAGTTGATCGTACTCGGGTTGGTGTGCCTCGGCGCGCCGTGGCTGGCCCGGTTGGCCGGCTTCGAGACGGGTCGGAAACCGTTCGACCTCGTCGGCGTGGGCGGGATCTTCTTCCTGCTGACCGCGGCGTTTGGACTGGGAATTGATCTGATTATGGCGTTGGCTCAAATTGGAAGAGCATTCATGGTGGTCTCGATGCTATTGGGCTGGATTGCATTGGCGGTGGGCGCGGTCTGGGGCACGATCGATGTGGTTCGCGAGACGGACCACGGGTTGCTGCATCACAAGACGTAAGGCAGCATGCCACAATCGCAGCGTAGAACGCGGGGCCGGGCAGCATGTGCCACTCGGCCCCGCTTTTATTGGCGACACAGGGAAATCACCAAAGCCCGAGGCGCTTCTTGCCGTCGTCCGTAATCATGGTCTGATTCCACGGCGGGTCCCACACGATGTCCACCTGGGCTTCTTCCACGCCGGGGACGTCGAGCAGCCGATCGCGCACCTGCGCGGCAATCGCCGGGCCCATGCCGCAGCCCATTGCCGTGAGCGTCATCTTCACGTCGACCCGGCTCCGCGACGAGGGCAGGGGCGTGGCTTTCACGTCATAGATCAACCCCAGATCGACCACATTGCACGGAATCTCCGGGTCGTAGCACTGTTTCATGGCTTCCCAGAGGGCCTTCTCGTCGGCCGGTCCGGCGGGTTTCTGATCAGCCGCCGAGCCGGCGGCCGACGGCTCGGCAACGGGGACCCCGTCCTTGAGCAACGCGTCCAGATTTCGTCCGGCCACCTGCACCAGGCCGAGGGTGGAAACCTGCAATGTCACGTTGCCGCCGAGGGTCTGGCCCACATACGCGGGCGTGCCTTTCGGCACAACAATACGCACTCCGGACGGAATCTGTGTCGCCTCGCAGTCCCGGCTGAATTGGACCTCGTCGGATACATGAAGAGTTTCAATGCCACTCGCCATAACGTGTCACTCCTTTGGAAAAACTGTCATTCGCCGTTGCCACGAAGCATGTTAACCGCGTTCGGCAAAGCTGTCGAGCGCCTTCACTCACATTTGTTCGATGACGTCGATACCCAAAAGATTCAAGCCGCACTTGATCACATCAGCGGTGAGCCGGCACAACACCAGCCGTGACGAACGCGTCGGCTCGGCGGACTGCAGCACGGGGCAGTTCTCGTAGAACGTGCTGAACTTGTTTGCGAGATCGTACAGATAGCTCGTGAGCCAGTTCGGTTTATCATCGTCGGCCACGGCCTGCAACGTCTCCGGGAATCGCAAGATGTGCTTGGCGAGGTCCAGTTCGGCCGGATGCTCCAGCGTGAGTTGGGACGAATGCGGCTCGGCGGGAGCCTCGCCCTCCCGGCCGGCCTTGCGGAAGATGCTTTGCACGCGAACGTACGCGTATTGCATATACGGCGCCGTGTTGCCCGTCATCGCCAGCATTTTGGACCAACTGAACACGTAATCGGTGGTGCGATTCTGCGAGAGGTCGGCATACTTCACCGCGCCGATTCCCACGACGCGGGCGATTTGTTTCCGCGCCGGCTCGGGCAGTTCGGGATTCTTCTCGGTGACGACATCCAAAGCGCGTTGTTCCGCCTCATCGAGTAGTGCGCCGAGTTTCACGGGCGCGCCTTCGCGGGTCTTGAGGGGTTTCCCGTCTTCGCCAAGGATCGAACCGAAATAGACGTGTCGCAGATCGGGCGTTTGCTTCCACCACTTCCGTGCCGTGGCGAAAACCTGCTTGAAGTGCAATTGTTGCCGCGCATCCGTCACATAAATGATCTCATCCGGATGCCACTGCTCGATGCGGTACTTCAACGTGGCCATGTCGGTCGTGCCGTACAGGTACGCCCCGTCGGCCTTTTGAATGAGGAGCGGCGCGGCCGTCTTGAGTTCGGGAATGTCCTCGAAAAAGACGCACATTGCCCCTTCGCTTTGGTGGGCGATGCCGAGCCTCTTCAGCTCTTCCACGACATCCCGCAACATCGGATTATAGAAACTCTCGCCAAACGTATGGTCGAAGGCCACGCCGAGCCGGCCGTATGTCTTCCCGAACTCTTCCATCGATACGGCGATGATGTTTTTCCAAATCGCGGTGTTCCCGGCGTCGCCTTGTTGCAACTTGACCAACTCTGCTTTGGCGTCGTCGCGAAGTTCTTCGCGCTCATTAACGTACTTGTACAGTCGCTCCAATTCCGTGATGGGATCCTGCTTGAGCGCGTCGTCGTTGCGGAATCGTTTCCAGCCGAGAATGAGCATGCCGAACTGCGTGCCCCAGTCGCCGAGATGGTTGTCGGTAATTACGCGATGGCCGAGGAAGCGCATCACGCGCGCGAGACAATCGCCGATGATGGTCGAGCGGATATGGCCGACATGCATGGGCTTGGCGACATTCGGCGAACTGAAATCGATGACGACGGTTTTCGGTTGTTGTGCGGACGGGACGCCAAATCGCTTATCGCCGGCAGCGGCGCCGAGTTGTCGGGCGACAAATTCGGGCTTCAGCTTGAAATTGATGAACCCTGCGCCGGCGACGGAGGGCGTCTCGCACACGTCGGTCAACTGGAGCCGCCCAATGACCTTGTCGGCGAGCGCTTTCGGGTTTTGCTTGAGTCGCTTGGCGACCGCCATGATGCCATTGGCCTGGTAATCGCCGAATTTTGGGTCGGCACAGGGGCGAATCAGTGCCGGGCCGGCGTTCTCGGGGCCGACGGTGGCGCGCAAGGCTTGTTCGACAGCGCCGGCGATCGTTTCAGGAGCGGATGCCATGAGGCGGGAGATTAGGCCGCGGAACGGAAGATGGCGAGGATTTCTTCGGCGGAGGGAGCGGTTTCGAGTTTCTGTCGATTTTCCTTGTTGCTGAGGAAACGGGCGATGGTCGAGAGGAGCAGCAGGTGTTTCTGGAACTGGCCCTGGGGCGTGAGCAGCAGAATGCAAATCGTGACGGGCTGGTTGTCGAGGGCTTGGAAATCGACGCCCGGATTCACGCGTCCCAGCACTGCCACGAGATCCTGAACGCACGGGACGCTGGCGTGGGGAATGGCAATACCGTACCCGATGCCGGTGCTCTTGCTGGTCTCGCGGTCTTTGACGGCCTTGCGCACGGTGTCGCGGTCTTCAGCGCGAATCTTGTGGGTGCGCACGAGGACATCGACGAGCTGATCGATCACGGCCCAACGGTCGGCCGCCGTAAGACGCGGGACAACCTGCTCCGCCGTCAGGATTTCCGTGAGATTCATGTGTCCGCTTGCCAACCGCGTTAGTGTTGCCGCATATGCCGCAGGAAAGCAACGGCATCATGCCACAGGGCGGAGAGCTTGTCGAGAGTCCACCCGTAAGATGTGCCGAGGTCGCCGCCCACGGTGCGCGCGAGCAGGCCAAACGTTACCGCGTGCGACAGCGTGGCCATCATCAGCGTCATGATCAGAAGGTTCATGCCGTAAATGACGACTGCCGAAAACACGACGCCTTGCGATTGCACGTCCGGTTGTTTGACGGTGAGAAGCATCATGAGGGTGAACGTGATGTGAAAGCTCCAGCCCAGGCCGATGAGAAGGAACAACACCCACAGATACGCAGAGAGGTCCCAAAGGGCGTAGGCGATGAGGAACAGGATCAGAAAGAGCATGGCGTAGAAGGGAAAGAAATACGGGGCCAGGGCGATGAACCAGTTGGTCTTGCTCGTGCGGACCTGCCCGCCGGTTTTCTTGACCGAGAGGCCGCTGACGCGCGCGCCCATCATCAGGGCCCAGATGGCGTGGGTGAGTTCGTGGCCGAGGACATAGGTGCGCATGGGTTTGGGCAGGCAGGCGAACACCACCAGCCAGAGCACGTAGCCACCGACGAACGCCCACAGGGCGGAGCTGCTCATCGCGTGGGGCGCGAGGGACAGGCGCAACGCCATCCGCCACGCGGTCATGGTCAGGGCGGCGCAGGCCGGCACGAGCAGCAGGCCGATACAGAGCTTCAGGAAACGCACGATTTTCCCCGTTGACTTTTGCGGTTCGGGACGTAAGATGACGCGCCATTCACGCAATTACGACGCAATCGGTTCATCGGATTATTTATCATGGCCAATACACGTTCCGCAGCGAAACAAGCGCGCGCCAGCGTCCGTCGCGAGGCGCACAACAAGTCGATTAAATCCCGGCTGCACACGCTGGAAAAGAAATTTCTCGCGGCGGTCTCGGCCAAGAAGGCCGAGGACGCCAGCGCGCTGTATCGCCTGTTGAGCTCGGCGCTGGACAAGGCGGCCAAGACGCGGGTGATTCATCGCAACAACGCCTCGCGGAAGAAGTCCCGGCTTTCTGCCCACTTGCGCACAGCGGCCCCGGTCAAGAAGGCGTAGGCGATTCCACACGCAGGAACGCCGGCTTCTACCAGCTTTCCAGCAGCAGCCCGGCGACGCGCCTGGCGATATCGTCGGCCACCAGCGGCAACGCCTGCATTTCCGCCGTCTGCTGGTCCTCACCGATAAACACGTCGGAGGTGCCTTCGACTTCCGTGGACTTCAACACCGTTTCTCCCGTGCGGCGATCCACCGCTTCGACGCGAACGGCGATGGCAACTCGAAACTCGCGCGGGATGCCCGTATCCGTTTCCAACGACCGCAAGGGAATGCGTTGATAGCGGAAGACAGTGCCTGTCAGAACGACGTCAGCGCGCGATTGAGGCTGGATTTGAACCGAGCCGTCCTGCTGGATGCGACGGATCACCGCATTGCTGATCTGCGCCTCGAGTTGCGGACGCAGAGTTTCATTGGTGAACATCGGCACGGCAATCGAATGGAAACTCGTTTTGGTAACCGGACCGATGTGATATCCCGCGCAGCCGGCGAGGAGAAGGGGGAGCATCAACAGCAATACCGCGCGGCGACTCATGGCGTCGCGGTCTTTTCGCCGGTCCGCGGAGTGAGCTCGGCAACCTTCACCTTGGCCTGCGTGGCCCAATCGGACTCGGGATTCTGTTCGATCACGTCGTTGTAATAGATCAGCGCCGACTTGTAGTAATGATTCTTTTCGTAAAACTCGCCGATATGAAACAGTCCGCGCGCCTGTTCCACCTTGAGTTCCGAGCGATACTTTTCCGCCTGCGGGACCTTCTCGCTTTGCGGGTAACGGAACAGGAAGTCGGAGAACGCCGCAATCGCCTGATTCGCGGAGTTTTGATCGTACTCGGCGCGAGCGGCTTCCTTCTTGTAGGCCCACCCGATCTGGAATTGTGCCGTCTCCGCCATCGGGTCTTTCGGGTAACGCTCCATCAGCTTCTCGTACGCGTGAACCGCCGACAGATAATCGCGCTCCTTTTCGTAGACCAGGCCGATGCGGAACTGGGCCTGGACGGCGACCGGACTGTACGGTCCGTTCTTGACGACCGCCTCGAACACTTCCTCCGCGCGCTCCAACGATGGGAACCAACGGACGCCCCAGGCTTTTTGGCGTTCACCTGCGAGGAACAGATTGGCGATTTCAAACTCGCGTTGCAGCACGTCGTCGAAGTGGGGCGTATTCGGGTTTTTCTTCAGCAGCTCCTGGTAGGTCTGGAAGGCCTTGAAGTGATAGCCGATCGCGCTGTAACATTCCGCCAGGCCCATCCGCGCATCCTGGGTGGACAATGACAACGGCCATCGAGCGATCACCCGACGGTACGCCGGGATGGCGTTACGGTATTGCTTCCGGGCTTGAAACTCCTGCCCGATCTTGAGCTGATCGGTCGGGGTCGTCGCGGTGGGTTGGCCTTCGCTGACCCAACTCCAGCCCTCGCCTTTGGTCCAAATCAACGGAGCAGGACACCTGACCGGCAGGAGGAAGGCGAACGCCAGCATCCCCACAAATACGATGGCAATCTTCTTGTACCAACTCATTCGAAACTTGTGGCGCAGGCTACTACACTGTGCCCGCCACCGTCAAGCAAGGCACACGGATACACGGCGGGGGATGCGTCCTCTGGGCGGGGAGCAACGGCGTTTTCTTCTTGCACCGTTCACCCTGCAACAGGCTTGGACTGCCTGACTTCGGAGAGAGGCCCCGATTCTTGAGTGACTTCGGGAGGCAGGAAATTGCAGCCTTGACAGTCGGGGGCATCCGTCGCATAATGGGCACTGTGGGTGGCCATCTGGTCCGTGCGTGAAGGACTTCGGGTCGCGCAGGGAGATTGGGTGAGGGCTAACATAGAGGGTGGGGCGGGAACCTTGCGCCATGTTCGCGCGATGCGGCACGGAGTTTACCCTTCGCTGTCCTGCCAGATTTCTGAGATACTTCCGTTATTCTCCGCGACGATACCGCGGTTGTTTGATCCCACCTTTTGCCGATTCCGACGAACCGGAGGATTTCCGTGATCCGTCAGATCCAGCCCACAAAAGGCGACCACCATTTGCCATCAACGACAGGCGCCAAACCAACGCATCTGCGGAGTCGATGGCGCATATTGGGCACGGGCCGCAGGTCACGGAATCGTCCGGGGTTGACTGACCGCCGGGCGAGGTCAAGCACGCAACAGTTGTTGCACACGGTCCCAGTTGCGGTGGCCGACCTGGACACAGCGCCTGCCGTCATCGCCGGACGTGCCCACCTTGGGCCGAGGGGTACCGGGCAAACAGGCCGGCTGGCGCGCGCGGAATGGCGGCCTGTGTACCTGATCCAGGGCATCTTTTTGCTGATCGCGATGATAGGCCTGAATGGCCCATTCGCTTCCTGCCATTACGTTCGCCAGAGTCACACATTCGATTCGGGATTTCACGTTTGGAGTACGCCGCCCAGCCATACACGATCGTGCATTTTGAAGTTCCATTCCATGGGTTGTTCGGTTGGCCTGCTGCCGCCATAGTCAAGGGGCATGATCGCGCCATCGCCCGGCTTGTATCGGTGGTGTTCTCACTGATCTCTATTTGGTGGGTGTATCGCGTGTTGCGTCGCTGGCTGGATGCGTCCTCCTCTCTCATTGGCACCGCCGTGTGGGCCATGGCGCCGTTGATCCTGCAATTCGGACAGGTCCCAATGCCGGATATACTGGCGACCACGGGATTGATCATTGCGTTTGCGTATGCGTTGCAGGGCAATCTGATTGCATCGAGCGGTTGGTTTCTCTTCACGGTGCTGGCAAAGCTAACGGTGGCTCCTTTTGGATTACCAATCCTGGCGGCGCTGCTGGCGGCCCGCCAATGCCGATCAGTTCGCGGATTGCTCGGGCTGTCGCTGTCGTGGGGCATCGTCCCACTGATGGGGCTGCTCGGGTGGATCGCGTTGAGCCTTCACGACCCGCCGGGGAGTTGGGTGATGGTTGGCGGGGTTGGAGATATGGGGGATCGATCGATGGTTCACTTGCGCGAATTGGTCGACCCGAGATTCGTTGGAACCCCGATCGTGCTCCTCCTGGCGTTTGGCTGCGGCGTCCTGGGGGTCCTGGGCCTGTTGGCGGCACCATGGAATTCGACCGCACGCATGCATGTGTGGATCAAGGCGGCAATCGCGTGCGCCGTCATCAGCTATTATGCTCTGGAGGAAATAGCCTGGGGAGAGCCTCAGTATAGCGTGCCGGTTTTGTTTTGGGTTGTCGTAGCCGCTTCGTTCGGGTTTCGCCCGCTTCTCGACAAGCTCACCGGCACGCTGACCAGACGGTACGCCCTGGGTCTGGTTGTGGCGCTGCACGTGACGGTGGTTGCCCTTGGGACACTTTACTTGAAGGCTTGCCGGATCCCGAACATCCGTGACCTTGAGGCAGCGGGTGAATTACTCCCAACGGACGCGCGCGTGGTGGTCTGGGGATGCATTCACGAGGTCTGCCCCCAGGTGTGGCTGGGGCACAATGCTTTGGTCCTCAAACGATGCGCCAATTCAGACCCATGGTTGCCTGACGACTTCCTCCGCACGACACGTGAGTTACAGAAGTTGGGGTTTACCCATCTGGCCGTTATTGACGCGGAGGCCAAACACAGTAGCCAGTGGAATCATCCACGCCTTCACGCGGATTACATGACAAATCTTGCCGAGCCCAAATCTCCCTACCGGGCCTGGTGCGATGCGCACTTTCAGGAAATGTTCGAAGGCGAACGAGTGGTGTTGTACGCACTCCCTGAGCCCATTTAAGGGGATGCGTTTCTGACGTGGTGGAAGTCGGTTTCTCGCGGATTGTTGCGCCTCTGATGGGGATACAGAAGCCCGTTTCTCGGAAACGAGACCGGGTGATGCGACATCCAAAGTCCCGGTAGCCAATGCATCGCGGATTCGCCATTTTCACAATGTCTGCCGTGGTGGCAGGTTTGGGTTTTGTAGGGACGCAGCGGTTGGCGAGTGTGTCAGCGCAGGCGAGCGCCCCAGCAGGAACCAGGACTGTGACGTTCGCCGGAGGATGTTTTTGGGGATTGGAAGCCGCATTCCGACAGGTGCCCGGCGTCACTGACACAACGGTTGGATATGTGGACGTTGGAGCTCCGAATTTCGCGCGGCAGTCGAGCACTCCTCATCAGACGAACCGCCTCGAAGCGTGCCGTGTCACGTTCGATCCGTCGCGAATCAGCTACGAGAAGTTGGTGACGTATTTCTTCGCAACACACAATCCGAAGATTGGCGACGGCAAAGCGCCATACCTCGGCTCGCCGGCGCGACTGGTGATCCTCATTCACAACGCCGACGAGCAAAGAATTGCCGAGGCGGTGCGGGACAGGTTGCAGCCGCTGCAGGATTCCACACGACCTCGGGTCATTCAAATCGCGCCTGAAGGTTCGTTCGACCGCGCCGACGAGTCCGATCAACGTTATCTGGAAAAGCATGGGCTGGCCAGTTGCCGCCTCGGGTCGTGAGTGGCAGACAGGAAAGGGAACGGCGATTTCGCGTGCTCATCATTGGCCTGTGTTGTCCGTAACGTGTGAGTTTAGAGGCGCAGGGATAGCTGCAACGTTCCGACCAGTGCGTCCGCGTACTGGCCGCCCGGATGTTGAATGAATTGCAGGTCCGGTTGCACGGCGGCGCCACGCACGAGTTTGGCCTTGTAGAACCATTCGACGATCAACTCGTCGGCGTACTTCAATCCGGCCTGGTCGCCAAGGAAAGCGCATTGCGGGCTGATGCCGATCTCATCGTCCGCGCCGTCGCGCAGGACCCCCTTCCAGGCAAGGCCGCCGCCGACGTGTTCCCAGATCTGGCCCACATTCGGATCCGTCCGGCCATATTCCAGGAACATCCGCAGGCCCCGGTCGTCCTGCTCGTGTGGCTGCCACAAGGTTTGGTCCAGGATCGCGTACAATCCCTCGGCACCCTGTTGCGTGCCGCCATCGAGACGCGGGAATGTTCCCGTGTGTCCCCAATAGCCAAATTTGAGGTTCCCGTCGTATCCGAGACCGGGCGCGTTGCTCCACGTCAGACCGGTTTCGCCGACGAGGAACGCTCCGTTACGCGTCGGTTGAATCGTCCACGGTTGACCCGTGAAATCGAGGAAGTGATCCCGTTGGTTGGCGAGATAGGCCCCAAAGGAAATCGACAGCCATTTGGTCGGGGAGAAGAAGGCGTTCGCGCCAGGCATCGGATCGGGCGTGGTCGGGAAGGTGAGGACGGTGGGCGAAACCTGGGTTGAGCTGTCGAGGAAATCGGCTCCGTTGTCGATGACGCTGAATTCCGTATTGGCGTCCACCTTGCCAACCTTCAGGCGGAGTGTTTCGCCGAAGAGCTTCTGTTCGGCATACAGCTCGAAGATCTGCGAATAGGGGGAGGAATTCAGCCTGTCGAAGACTTGAAGATCGCCCGTCAATACGCTGCTTGGATTCTGTCCGGCGTGATCTTCAAAACCCGCGTAGAGCTTGCCACCGGGCCACTTGAAGGCGTTGTCAGTGTCCAGCGTCAGATCGACGTCCGCGGTCGAGGCGACCACCGTATCGCGCGTGTTTTTGCCACCCGCGAAGTTCCGGAATACTTCGCCAACCCAGTCCACATTCAGGGTCACACCGTTCGTGGCCAGGCGATCCCGCAGTCCGCCCCAATTTCCGGTCAATTTGTCTGGCGCGTCGGGCGTTGCGGGCTGTTCCGTTGATGCGCTGGCGTCGGCTTGGGGATGAGGGTCTTGCGTGGTTTGTGCTTCGGCGCCAAGAGCGCCAGTCGTCGCCGCGCCAGTGAGGAGGAGCGTGGCGCAAGCCGTCCTGCATATTTGCGAGAGAGGTGGGACAGCCTTCATGGTCGGTTCTCGCGTCGATGAGCGTCGTCAGTCAGCCATCAGGTAGAACGCGACGATCATGGCGCCCGCCAGCGCTACGCCGCCGGCGATTGCGCCGATTAACGCGTTCGCGCTGATTTTCGGTCCGTGGCCGCCGTTTGCCCGCGCGAAGAGCCAACCAAGGAAACCGAACAGGAGAATGACGAACGCGCTGTGGGTCACCCAATGATGACCGGTGATTCTCTGCATTGCTGCCTGGATGGCCGGACTCTTTTCCTTGGCAACGACCAGCAATGCATTGACCACGCTGGAGAGCGCGGCGGACAATCCGAAGGAGACCGTGTATCTCGATAGGGAAGGGTGATCCACGTGTCGTTCCTTGTCTCAGTGTGGTCTTGCCAGCAAGGCGACTTTCACGCCCATGGCAATCAGGGCGCCTTCGCCTTCGATAGCCAGAGCGAGCAGCGCAACCAGGGCCGCGACGCACAGCACCAGGCGGCGGGCGTCCTTGCTCGACGCAAGATTGTTCGAGGCGGCGATGGGCAGATAGGTGACCAAGAGCAGCAGCATGATGACGAGATGTTCCTTGGTTTCCATGAAGAAACTGTGGGAGAACGGCCAGGGGCCTTTGAGGATAATGGCTTTATCGGCGGGATAGGAGATCACATACCAACTGCCGCCGATGAGGAAGGCGAGCCACATGAAAGTGGCGGCGGCCCAGCTTACCGTTCTGATTCGCGCCAGGTTCGCCTCGCTGGCATGCAAGACATCGACAAACAGCCACACCGCGGCGATCAAGCAACCCATCCCGAAAACCACATGCAGCATCAAAACGATTTCGTTCATGACACAGTCACCGCAACAATCGTTCGTCGCCCGCCCCCAACTGGCGGCACTATCGCCGGTCCGAATGCAGGGGTCAACTGGGAAGGAGAATCCCATGTCGTTTCGCAAAGAAGCTTGTGAGGGCGAACGTCCTTGATACTATGCGCGGGGTCGCAATTGCCGGTTGGCAGCCCGGAACCATCCATGCACTACGAAACGTCGCTCATCGAGACCATTGCGGTAAGCCTGGCGTTTGCCTTCGTCGGAGGGTTTGTAGCGGTTCGACTACGTCTGCCGCCGCTGGTGGGATATCTGCTGGCGGGGATCGTGGTTGGCCCGTTCACGCCCGGTTTTGTCGCGGATGTCAAGCTGGCTCCGCAATTGGCTGAGATTGGCGTCATTCTGCTCATGTTCGGCGTGGGCATGCATTTTTCCGTGCGTGACCTGCTGGCGGTGCGGGGGATTGCGGTGCCGGGGGCGGTCGCGCAGATCGTGATCGCGACGGCCATGGGGGCGGGAATCGCGCACGCGTGGGGCTGGTCGCTGACGGCCGGATTGGTGTTTGGACTCGCGCTGTCGGTCGCCAGCACGGTTGTGCTGTTGCGCGAACTCGCCGCGCGAGACTGCCTCGAAACCCGTGACGGACGCATCGCGGTGGGCTGGCTGGTGGTCGAGGACCTCGTGATGGTGCTGGTGCTGGTGCTGTTGCCCGCGCTGTCCACGGCGGTAACGGGTCCTGCGCCGTCCGCGGATCACGCGGCGGCGCCGGGCAACCTGTGGATGTCGCTGGGCATCACGCTGGGCAAGGTTGCCATATTCGTGGCCATCATGCTTCTGGTCGGAACGCGATTTTTTCCCTGGCTACTGAGACGGGTTGAGCGCACGGGGTCGCGCGAGCTATTCACGCTGGCGGTGATCGCGCTGGCGATGGGTGTGGCATTCGGATCGGCACAACTCTTCGGGGTCTCGTATGCGCTGGGAGCGTTTTTTGCCGGTGTGGTGATCAACGAATCCGAGTTGGGCCATCGTGCCGCAGATAATCTGCAGCCGTTGCAGGACATGTTTTCCGTGTTGTTTTTCGTGGCGGTGGGGATGCTGTTCGACCCGTCGATTATTGTGCGCGAACCGTGGCGGGTCCTGCTGGTGCTGGTGATCATTGTCATCGGCAAGTCGCTGGCGGCGCTGGGGATCGTGATCGCATTGCGGCATTCGCTGGGAACCGCGCTAACCGTGTCGGCGGCGCTGTCGCAAATCGGGGAATTCTCGTTCATTCTCGCCGGGCTGGGCATTGGTCTCGGGCTTCTTCCGTTGGAAGGACGCGACCTGATTCTGGCGGGGGCGCTACTTTCGATCACGCTGAACCCATTCGTCTTCCATCTTGTCGGGAGATGCCAGGCGACCCATCCGGCGTGACAATCGGGTGCGTTCTGGTATCGTCACAACTCCGGCAAACAACTGCAACCGATCCGTTTCGAACCTCCATGACCATGACTGATATGAAGATTGCACGACTCTCGGGTCGCGATGTGATTCCGCTCATCGTCGCACTCGTTTCCATTACGTTTATTGCGGGGGCCAAACCGGGCCCGGAGAATCCCTATTTGCCGGCGGGTCAGGTTGATGCCGTGGCGATTCTGCCTCCACCGCCCGCGCCGGATTCGGCGGAGCAAGCCGTTGATCTGGCGACGGTCGAATCGGTCCACAAGGCGGCGAGCGCCGCCGAGACGGTAGCGGCAACGTCGCAAGAGCACCTGGACGTGTTCACCTTCGGGCCGGTTATCGGGACGTTTTTCCAGGCGGGTGCGCTGCCAAAGACGTCTGCGTTCTTTGATCGGGTCAGAGATTCGGCGGAGGCTGTTACGCGACCGGCGAAAGCGTACTTCAAACGGGACCGTCCGTACGTGGTTGACCCCGGTCTGGGCGTGACGCGTCCCGAGCCGAACTACAGTTATCCCAGCGGTCACTCGACGCTGGGCACGGTGGACGCCCTGATTCTCGCCGATTTGTTTCCCGAGAAGCGCAACGAGATACTCGCGTACGGACGGGCGATCGGGTGGCATCGGATCGAAATCGGCAAGCATTACCCGACGGATGTTTATGCGGGTCGCGTCCTCGCGCAAGCCATCGTTCGCGAACTCAAATCGAGCCCTGGATTTCAGCAGGACTTCGCTGCCGCCAAGAGCGAGATTGCCGCGGCCTTGCAGCCGGTGCACGCCAAAGTCAACTCCGAGAAGTGAGCCGCCGGTCCGGGCGCCGGGCGAAACGGCCATTCTCGCAGCCGGTACGCTCGTCATCGGCGCAGGATTGCTTCCCCCGACGCTGAACGGCGCCTCGTCAGGGATTCCGCCAGGAGGAAGAAAAGAGCCGCCGGTGGGGTATTCTTCTGTCATATAATCCGATCCCAGCGACGACTAATCTGGTGAATGAACAACAACAGGTTGTGCGGACCACGGCGATGGACGATTCCGAATTGCGGGCGCAATTGGAAGAACATCATTCCGTGAGTTTCGGCTGGGCGCTGAGCTGTTGTGGGCGGAATCCTATGGAAGCGGAAGACATTTTGCAGGCGGCTTACCTGAAGGTCCTGAACGGGCAGGCGCGGTATGGCGGTGATTCGCAATTCAAGACGTGGCTGTTCGCAGTGATTCGCAAGACAGCGGCGGAGGAACGGCGACGGAGCTGGCTCCGTCGGTTGCGGCTGTCGCGTTTTAGCCGGGAACGAGAGGGCGAAGTCCAATCCCCTACGCGTGGTGACGGGCTGGAGGAGAGGGAGCGGCGGCAGCGACTTCGTGAGGCGCTCGCCCGATTGCCGCGCCGACAACAGGAAGTGCTGCACCTGGTCTTTTACCAGGATCTCACCGTGGAAGAAGCCGCCGGCGTGATGGGGGTGTCACTGGGTTCGGCGCGGACGCATTACGAACGCGGCAAATGCCGCCTGGGTGAGTGGCTGAAGCGATCGGAGCATTTCGATGAACGATGACGGTGAACTACGGCGGCTGTTTCAGGATCTCCGGGCCGGGGACACACAGCAAGTACCGGCGTTCAGCCGTGTCGCGCAACCGCCGGTGACGGAGGCGTCATTCGGCATCCTGTGGCCCCGACTGGCGGCGGGAGTGGCATTGATTGCGGCGGTGAGCATGTCGCTCATCCTGTTCCGGGCCTACAAAGGGCGGTCGGCTGACGTTACGCAGCAATGGGCCGCACTATCCAACTGGCGTGCATCGACAGATGAATTGTTGTCTGTATCGGGCGCGGCCACCTGGGGTGGCGCGATCACCACGCCGTCCGATCTCTGGCTCGAAGATGTGGACCAACCAACTCAAAAGAAGGCTTTATGAAAATCACCGTGTTTGTTACGACCGTCGTCTTCATCGGGGCTGTTGCGGCTGCGACCCGGGCCCAGGAACAAGGACCGGGGGGACTGGGCGGGCCGGGGGCAGCCGGCAGGCCGCGACACGGCGCGCCGGAGCTGATGGCTGAGAATTTCTTCCCAGCGGAACTGGTGATGCAGAACCAGAAAGCCATCGAGCTGACCGCGGACCAGCAATCCGCGATCAAAGCCGAAATGCAAAAGACAATGGCGCAGTTTACAGACTTGAAGTGGCAGGAGAGCGCCGAGCAGGAAACGATGCAGTCGCTGGCCAGGCAGGATCACCCGGATGAGAAACAATCACTTGCCGAGTTCAACAAACTCCTGAACATCGAGAATGACATCAAGCGGCTGCAGTTTGGCACGATGGTTCGCATCAAGAACATTCTGACCCCCGATCAACAGGCCAGGCTTCGCCAGATTCAGTCGCCGCCGCCGCAACGCCCGGGAGGGCGACAAACGGGGGGTGGGCGGCCGGGGGAAAGTTCTTCAGCGCCAGCGTCGACGGCCGGGGGACAATGATCGGGGTCAGTCATCGCAGGGTGGGATCCCATTGGCGGCCCCGCCAACCGTCATTACCAAAGCCTTCGTCCACACCGGAGCCGCCACGGCAAGCAACCTATTCCATCGAATCAAAGCATCAAGCATGGAGATAACTCATGAATGAATCCAGGGCCTTCGCCATTGTAGTGGCATGCGTCGTGTTCGCATTCAGTGCGCGGGGGCAAGATGCGGACCGGTCCAACCGTCCGCCGCCAGGGGAAGGTCCCCGGCAAGGGGAAGAGACTTCGCGGCATTACTCGCTGGAACAGGCCGTCTCCGACCGCGCGCAGCTCAACACGATTGCGTTTGACGGGCTGGCGTTTCTGACGGGAGACTTTTGCGCCTGCACGTTTCTGCCGCCGGGCAAGGTGTCGGACTACTTCGGCTTTCAGTACATGCGGGACATCGATGCCGGCGAAAGGGGACACAACACCTCGTTTCTGACGCGCATCGCCCACAACACGCTGGCGGTGTTGACGGATGCGCAACGGGCCCAATTGATCGCGCTGGGCAACGAGCAAGCGCCGCAGATCACCGAACTGGCGCACCGGCGGCTGCCGCTAATCAAGGCATTCTGCCGCTTGCGGGACGGCGACCTACCTACCGGCAGCCAGGGGCTGGATCGCGCGGCGGTGATGGAGTATTCCGCGGACATGTGGGAACTGGACGGCGCGCTGGCGTACCATCGCGCCCAGGTCGTCGGCGCGATCGTTCGTTCGCTGGACGAGACGCAGAAGGCCGCGCTGGCCAAACTGAAATTCGGTGATTCGAGCACGTGGCCGGATGTTCCCGAGCCGTTCGACCGGCGGGGGTTGACGCATGATGTGCATGTGGCGCTGATGACGTACGGCAGCGAGATGTTCAGTTGGTATGCCGGCTCGGTCAAGGCGGATGTGTATTTCTGCCCCGAGCGGCACGGTACGTATTTCGGGTCGTTCTACCTGAAGGACGCCCCGGCGATGGGCAAGCGGGATTACTCGATCAGCACCTCACTGACGGGCGACAGTGGCGAGGAATTCCTCGCCACGTTGACCGAGCCGCAACGCGCGCTGATCACCAGCCTGCCGGAGCTGCAGCGCAAGGATCTGGCGGAAATCGTCCAGACGCGGCGGGCCATCGCAGTCGAATTGCGGAAGTTCATGCAGCAGGACACGGCGGACAAGGCCGCTGTGTTGAAGCTGTCCCGTCGGTATGGCGAGCTCGACGGCGAGATGTCGTACCTGTACGCCACGCGGTTTGCGGAGGTGAACAAGACGCTGAGCCCCGAGCAGAAGGCGAAGCTGCTGAAACTGCGGAATCTGGATGGTTTTCCGTGCACGGGCGCGTATCTGTACTCGCAACGCGTCGCGCAACCGGACATCCCAAACACGGATTTCCTGTTCACCAAAGCCACGAACTGATGGGCCAATTACCTTGAGCCGGATGAGAGCGGTGGTCACGCGAAGAAGGTTTCTCGGAATCCTCGCCTCGGCGTTTGCCTGGTGTGTGGCGCCGGCGATGGGACAGTGGGACACTTCGGACGAACGGAAGCGCGGCGGGAGAGGGGGGCGTCGTCAGAGGGACGACGACGAGTATGCGCTTCCGCCCGAGCTGGCCGAATTTGATTTGTTGTCACTCGTGCTGGGCCGCGTGAGCGACCGGTCGGTCACGGTGAGCGCGTTGGCGAAGGAACCGATGGAGGCGTTCTGCGAATACGGCACGGCATCGGGCCATTATGCTCATACCACGAATGTGGTTGCGCTTCCCGCCGGCGCGCCCGTGGAACTGGTCTTCGACAATCTTCGTCCCAACACCGAGTACTTCTATCAGGCGCAGTGGCGGAAGCCGGGCGAGGCCGGATTCCGTGCCAGGCCGGAGTGTCGGTTCCACACCCAACGGGCCGCGGGCAGCACGTTTACGTTTGACGTTCAGGGTGATTCGCATCCCGAGCGTCCGCAAATGAGCGATCCGGATTTGTATGCCCGGACCTTGCTCAACGCGGCGTCGGACAGGCCCGATTTCCACATTTGCATGGGAGATGATTTCAGTGTGGCCCGGGTGCGGGACGTCAACTTCGATACGGTTGCCCGGCGGTATACGCTGCAACGGCCCTTCCTTGGCCTGATCGCGCAGTCCGCGCCGATCTTTCTGGTCAACGGCAATCACGAGCAGGCATCGTTGTTCAATTACAACCAAAGCGACGTCCGCCATGACGTGGCGGTGCTGGCCCAAACGGCGCGCAATCGATACTTTCCCACGCCCGCGCCCGATGGTTTTTACTCCGGCGACACCGAGCCACTGGAATCGATCGGCCTGCGAAAAGACTATTGCGCGTGGACGTGGGGTGACGCGCTGTTCGTGATTCTGGATTGCTACTGGCATTCGCCGGTCCTGGTGGACAGCGGGTTTCATGAAGAGGAGGGCGGTGGTGGGAAGAACGGCCACGCGGGGCACCGGGACCGGGACTGGTGGGGAATCACGCTGGGCGATGCGCAGTATCAATGGTTCAAGCGCACGCTGGAACAGAGCACCGCCAAATACAAATTCGTCTTCGCCCATCATGTACTCGGCACGGGTCGGGGCGGGATTGACGAGTGCGACCTGTACGAATGGGGCGGACGGAACAAGCGCGGTGAGGCAGAGTTTGGCCAGTGCCGGCCCGGGTGGGACATGCCGGTCCATCAATTGATGGCGAGGCACGGGGTGACGATCTTCTTTCAGGGACACGACCATCTGTATGTGCGTCAGGAACGCGATGGCGTCGTCTACCAGGAAGTGCCAATGCCGGCCGACCAGGGTTATGTGGCCTACAATGAGGACCGGTATGAGTCGGGCGTCAAGCTGCCCAACTCCGGACATTTGCGGGTCACGGTGTCGCCCGAACAAGTGAAGGTGGACTACGTTCGGTGCTACCTGCCAAAGGATGAAACGGACCAGCGAAAGACCGGCGAAATCGCGCACAGCTATACGATCCCGTCGAGACGCGGCCGTGCGTAGGGCGCTCACGAGTTGGCTCCTGGCGGCAGGCGTTCTTTCGCTCGCCGGTGCGGGCGCGGCGGCGGGCGATGCTCAGCCAGGGGTGGGCCGCGAGCATCAGACCCAAGAGACAACGAATTCTTTCAACACGACAGTTCCCGCGCATGCGTATGATTTGATCCTGGCTCGTCCGGAGAGCAATTCGGTGACGCTGAGTGTGCTGGCCTATCAGGATCTGGAAGGGGAAGTGGTTTACGGGACGCAACCAGGGGCGTGCCTTATCCGGACGCCGGTTCAGGAATGCAAAGCGGGCGTGCCGGTCGAGTTCGTAATCGGTTCCTTGCGTCCCAACACGCCGTACTACTACCAATTCCGCTCGCGCGCTTCCGGGGCGACGCGATTAAGCGACGGCCCCGAATGCTCATTCCACACCGCGCGGTCTCCTGGTAGCACGTTTACGTTCACGTTGACGGCGGATTCGCATCTGGACGAGCACACGAGCGCGGACGTGTATCGCCAGACGCTGGAGAACATTCGGGCTGGCCACCCTGATTTTCATATCGACCTTGGCAATCTGTTCATGACCGACAAGCATGCCAGTCGAGAGGACGCCGCCAGACAGTACCTGGCGCAGCGGTTTTATCTGGGGCAAATTGGATGTTCTGTTCCGCTGTTTCTCGCGCTGGGCACACATGATGGTGAGAGCAGCAAGGACGACGACGGTTCGGGCGATTGCCTGGCGGCGTGGTCGAATCGGATGCGCAAGGGATATTTCCCTGATCCTGTGCCTGACGAGTTTTATACGGGGAACAGCACGCCCGATCCACGCTGTGGTCTGCTGGAGGATTATTATGCGTGGGAATGGGGCGATGCGTTGTTTGTGGTGCTGGATCCATTCCGGTATTCGAGGCATTGGCGTGGCGGAGGCGATGGGTGGGGATGGTCACTGGGGGAGGCGCAATATCGGTGGCTTGAACGAACGCTGGAGAGAAGCGGGGCCAGATTCAAATTTGTGTTCATCCATAATCTGCTCAGCGGCAATCCGACGGCGCGCGGAGGAGTGGAAATCGCGGCGTTCAATGAGTGGGGCGGCAGGAACCGGGATGGCAGTGACGGATTCAAGGAGCGGCGGCCGGGATGGGATGCGCCGATTCGCGAGTTGCTCGTGCGCAACCAGGTGACGGCGGTCTTCAAGGCGCATGACAACTTCTATGCGCGTCAGGAGCTCGATGGGATACTGTATCTGATGGTTCCGCAACCGAGCTTTGCGGGGAACGACCGCATTCGCGATCTGGGGAATTATGGGTACCAGGAGGGTACGTTCATTGGGAATTCGGGTCATGTGCGTGTTACGGTCTCGGCTGAGAGGGTGATGGTGGAGTATGTGAAGTCTTCGGCGCGGGACCCGGTCGCAGACAGGCGCGTCATTGGGGCACAGCCAGCCCACTCCAGTCGTTAGTTCGACGGATCCGGTGGAGGCTGTGGAAGGCTGAACTGGACAAGGGAGACCTGCGCATGCGATATGTCGTCCGCCATGGGCTCCGAGCTGCGCATTCGGCCGTACGAACCGCGTGACCGCGCGGCACTGCGCAAGATCTGTTGCGACACGGCCGACGCGGGACAGCCGGTTGAGCGATTCTTCCCGGATCGGGAAATCATTGCCGACCTGCTGATGAATTACTACACAGGGTTCGAGCCGCAATCATCATGGGTCGTCGATAAAGGCGATGGGGTGGTTGGTTATTTGACGGGTTGCCTCAACACGAAACGGTTCTTACGCGTCATGACGTGGCGGATCGGGCCGGTGCTGTTCTTCAAAGCGCTCCTCCGCGGAACGTTCTTTCGTGCGCAGACGGTTCGGCTTTTCCGCGCGAACGTGGGCCTGTGGCTGACGGCCAGTCACGCTCCCGGGCCGTCGCTTCAGGAGTACCCGGCGCATTTGCATCTCAATTTTCTGGACGGATTTCGCGGGCATGGTTTGGGGCGAGATCTCGTGAAGACCTTCTGTGATTATGCCGCCAAGGCTGGTGCCGATGGCGTTCATGCCCGGGTCAGTGCCGACAATCCGCGCGCCTGTCATTTCTTCGAGCAACAGGGGTTCATTGAGGTTCATCGCGAACCGCGGATGCGCAAGCCGGACGAAACGGACCGCATTGTCTGCACGATCGTGTACGGCCGGTCGCTGGGATGATGAATCGCGGTCGTGACAGCGTGAGCATTTTACTTGAGCGGGCCGGTTTCCGACCCTATGATGCGGCGTTCGTATGAGCGAGAACACCAGCACGTTTGACATCTCCTATGTGGCGCATTTGGCGCGAATGCATTTGACCGATGCGGAGAAGGCGAAAATCTCTGCGCAGCTCAAAGACATCCTGACCTACGTCGAGAAGTTGAACGAACTCGATGTCTCGCATGTCGAGCCGACCGCACACGCCACGCCGCTCTCGAATGTGTTCCGCAAGGACGAAGTGCGGCCGTCCATTGACCGCGAGAAAGTTCTGCAGAACGCTCCCGAACAGGCCCGAGACCTGTTCATCGTTCCCAAGATCGTCGAATGAGCCTTCATACTCTGACCATCCACCAGCTTCGCGAGAAGCTGCGGCGCGGCGAGTGTTCGGCGCGTGAGGCGACGCAGTCGTTGCTGGATCGCATTCAGGGCATTGATGGCAAATTGAAGGCGTATCTGTGGCTGAATCCCGAGGATGCGCTGGCCCAGGCCGACGCGATTGACCGCAGCGGTGTCGCGCGGGACGGCAAGCTTCTTGGTGGCGTGCCCATTGCCATCAAGGACTTGATCAATGTCGAAGGCCAGCCCTGCGCATGCGCCTCCAAGATTCTGAAGGGACATACGTCGGTGTACGATGCCTTCGTGATCCAGCGCCTGCGCGACGCCGGGGCGGTTCTCCTTGGGCGCACGAACATGGACGAGTTCGCGATGGGCAGTTCGACGGAGAATTCGAGTTGGGGAATCACGCATAATCCGTGGGATTTGGAACGTATCCCGGGCGGTTCGAGCGGCGGGAGCGCCGCGGCGGTTGCCGGTGATGAAGCCTTCGCGGCGCTCGGAAGCGACACCGGCGGCTCGATTCGACAACCCGCAGCGCTCTGCGGCTGCGTCGGGCTGAAGCCATCGTATGGGCGTGTCTCGCGCTACGGCCTCGTGGCATTTGCGTCGTCACTCGATCAGATTGGTCCGTTCACCAAGACAGTTGCCGACTGCGCGCTGATGATGCGTGTGTTGGCCGGTCACGACCGTTGCGACTCGACGAGTGTGCCACAGCCTGTGCCGGATTACACGGCGGCGCTCAATAAGGGCGTGAAAGGTCTGCGCATCGGTCTGCCCAAAGAATACTTCATCGATGGAATGGACCGTGAAGTGGAGGCTGCGGTACGGGGGGCAATCCAGAGACTCCAATCGCTTGGTGCGGAGGTCGTGGAGATATCGCTGCCGCACACGGATTACGCAGTGGCGGTTTACTATTTGATCGCCACGGCGGAAGCGAGCGCGAACCTGGCGCGGTTCGATGGCGTGCGGTACGGAGCGCGTGTCACCGGCGAGGACGTGATCGACATGTACGGCAAAACGCGCGGCGCGGGGTTCGGCCCCGAGGTGAAGCGGCGGATTATTCTCGGCACGTACGCACTGAGCGCGGGCTATTACGACGCGTATTACCTGCGCGCGCAGAAGGTGCGGACACTCATTCGTCAGGATTTCGAGAAGGCCTTCCAACAATGCGACGTCATTCTGACCCCCACATCGCCCGAGGTCGCATTCCGTATCGGCGAGAAGGCTGACGACCCGCTGAAGATGTATTTGAGCGACATTTTCACGATCGGCGCGAATCTCGGCGGTATCTGCGGTGTGAGCCTGCCGTGCGGATTCACCAAGAGCCCGCGGTTGCCCATTGGTTTGCAGGTGCTGGGCAAACCGTTGGATGAGGAAACCATACTGCGCGTAGGTCATACCTACGAGCAGGCGACCGAATGGCATAAGGAGAGGCCAACCCTGTAGTCTCATGGAATACGAAGCGGTCATCGGCCTGGAAGTGCACGTGCAGCTCAAGACGAAGAGCAAAATGTTCTGCGGTTGCGCGACCGAGTTCGGCGCGGAGCCGAACACGCATGTTTGTCCGGTTTGCCTGGGCTATCCGGGCGTGTTGCCCGTGATGAACGAGGAGGCCGTGAGGAAGACCATCCTGACGGGTCTAATGATTGGAAGTGAGATTGCGGAGTTCAGCAAGTGGGATCGGAAGAACTACTTCTATCCTGATATGCCGAAGAACTACCAGATTTCACAGTACGATCTTCCGCTGTGCTTGCACGGAACGGTCGAAATCCGACTGGACGGCGGCCAAACCAGGAAGATCGGCATCACGCGCGCCCACCTCGAAGAAGATGTGGCCAAAAACATCCATTTTGAGACCACGAGCGGCGTGGATTTCAATCGTGCCGGCACGCCCTTGATGGAAATCGTGAGTGAGCCCGATCTCCGCTCGCCGGAGGAAGCTTTTGCCTATCTCACCGCGCTCAAGGAAATCCTCATGAGCGGTGACGTGAGCGATTGCGACATGGAGAAGGGGCAGCTCCGTTGCGACTCAAATATCTCCGTGCGGCCGGTCGGCCAGAAGGAGTTCGGCGAGAAGGTCGAGATCAAGAACATGAACACCATCTCGGGCGTGCGACGGGCGCTGGCCTATGAGATCCAGCGTCAAACCGCCGCGCTGCAGAAGGGCGAGAAGGTCTCCCAGGAAACGAGGCGTTGGGACGATGCAGCGGGACGGACATTTGTCATGCGCACGAAGGAATACGCGCATGATTACCGATATTTCCCCGAGCCGGATCTGATGCCCGTGGTTGTTGGCGAGGAACTCGTCGCCGAGGTGCGCAGGCTCCTGCCTGAATTGCCGGAAACCAGGCGCCAGCGGTTTGTGAAACAGTACGGCTTGCCCGAATACGACGCGGGCGTGCTGGTGGCGGACGGCGCACTGGCGACATTTTACGAACGCGCGGCGCATGGGGCGCAGAATCCCAAGGCGATTGCGAACTGGGTGATGACGGAGCTGCTGGGCAAACTGGGCGAGGCGAAGACGACGATCTCCGAGTGCCCGATCAAGCCCGAAGGACTTGCCGAATTGGTTGACCTGATCGACAGCAATCAAATCAGTGGGAAGATTGGCAAGGAAGTGTTTGCGGAGATGTTCACCGGCGGTAAAACGCCCTCAGACATTGTCAGGGAGAAGGGCTGGGTTCAGGTCAGCGACACGGGCGCGTTGGAAGCGCTTGTTGAGCAGGCCATTGCGGGCAACCCGAAATCCGTGGCGGATTTCCGCGCCGGCAACCAGGCCGCGATCAATTTCCTCAAAGGACAGGTCATGAAGCTGAGCAAGGGCAAGGCGAATCCCCAGGTGGCGGGAGAGATTTTACTGCGGAAGCTGAATAACTGAACGGCAGGGGAACCACGGGCAATTCTCGGTAACTCAGGACGTTACCCTGACTTCTTGACTGCCAGAACCGCAGGCGGTAATGTGGAACAGACGGACGCGATCAGGCGACACGAATGCCAGCTCAAGATGAATACATAGTGGAGATCCTTCGGGATCTCGGGCTCATCACCCACGAAGACATCCTCAAGGCGAAGGAGCGCGCCAAGTCGGAACCATCGCAGGAGATGGGACTTGTGGACGCGTTGATTGACATGGGTCGCATCACGCACATGGATGTGTCCAAAGCCCTGGCCAGCCAGTTCGGGATGGACACGATCAACCTCGCCGAGTACCGCGTCCCCGATGATGTTCTCGCTCTCGTCCCCAAGCACGTTGCCCGCCGCTACAAGGTTGTCCCGATTTACAAACATGACAATACCCTCACGGTTGCCATCAGCGACCCGCTTGATGTCGACACCGTGGACAGTCTTCGTTACCTCCTCCACATGAACGTGGAGCCGGTAGTCGCCGCCAAGAACGACATTGAAGACTCGATCAAACGGTATTACGGAAGCGCCGACGACACTGTCGAGAACATGCTGCAGGAGATCACCGAAGGCGAAATCGACCTCGGCCTGACGGGTGACAAGGCAACGGAGACCAAGATCGATGACGTGACGGAAACCGACGCCGACGCGCCGATTATCAAGCTGGTCGGTTTGGTCATCATGGAAGCCTACCGCAACCGCGCGAGCGATATTCACATTGAGCCCCTGGAGAAGCGGTTGCGGGTACGGTACCGGATTGATGGCGTGCTCCACGAAGTGGACAACCCGCCCAAGCGGCTGCAAGCGGCCATCATCAGCCGGTTGAAGATCATGTCCAACATGAGCATCGCGGAAAAGCGCGTGCCGCAGGATGGACGCATCCAGTTGCCCGTGATGGGCAAGGTCATTGATTTGCGCGTGTCATGCCTGCCGACCAATCATGGCGAGAGCATCGTCATGCGTATTTTGGACAAGAGCAGTCTGCTGCTGGGCTTGGGCGACCTTGGTTTCTTCACCGACGATCAGGCCACGATGAGCCAGATCATCAACATGCCGGATGGGGTGTTCCTGGTCACGGGGCCGACCGGCTCGGGCAAGACGACGACGTTGTACGCCTGTCTCAACGATATCAACAAGCCGGACCGCAAGATCATTACGGTTGAAGACCCCGTGGAGTACCAACTGGGGGGCATCAATCAGGTGCAGGTCAATGCCGACATCAACCTGACGTTTGCGGCAGCGCTGCGATCGATTCTGCGTCAGGCGCCCAACATCGTGATGATCGGTGAGATTCGCGACCTGGAGACGGCGAACATTGCCGTGCAGGCGGCGCTGACGGGACATTTGGTGTTTTCGACGCTGCACACCAATGATGCGCCATCGGCGGTCACACGTATCGTCGACATGGGCGTGAAACCGTTTCTTGTGGCGTCCGCCGTGCGTGCGATCATGGCCCAACGGCTGATCCGCAAGGTGTGTCCGAAGTGCCGCGAGCCGTACACGCCGACGCAGTACGAGATGGAGACGTTGAAGCTGAATCCGGACGAGATGAAGAACGCCACGATGATCAAGGGGGCCGGGTGCAACGAATGCTCGCGCACGGGGTATCGAGGACGCATGGGGATTTACGAGATTTTCAAGGTGGATGACGAGATCCGTCGGCTGATTTACGAGAAGGTGCCGTCGAACGTCATTCGCGCACGGGCGCGCGAGTTGGGAATGCGAACATTGCGCGAAGACGGTGTGCGGAAAATCATGGCGGGAATTACGACGCCCGAGGAAGTCATCTCGATTACCCAGGGCGACGAGGCGTAGGATGCCTGTGATCGTCGGACGTACAATCAAACGGAGATAGTCAGATTATGTCGGTCCAAATGGAAGACCTGTTGCAGGTGGTGGTGGACGAAGGCGGATCGGATTTGCACATTCGCGTGGGTGTGCCGCCGGTGATTCGGTTGCATGGCCGGCTGATCCACATGGACCTGCCCGTGCTGAGCGCGGAGGACACCGAAAACCTGATGAAGGCGATCACCTCCGAATCGCACATCCAGAAGGTTCGCGAGCAGGGCGGGACTGACTTTGGGTTCGCCTACGGCGACATGGCGCGATTCCGTGTCAGCGTGTTCAAGGAGCGCGGCAACTACGGCGTGGTGCTGCGGCAGATTCCCAACAAGCTGATGACCCTCGAACAGATCGGGTTGCCACCATCAGTGAAGGACCTGCTGTTTCGTCCGCGCGGCCTGGTCCTGGTGACGGGGCCGACCGGTTCGGGCAAGACGACCACACTGGCCTCGATGATTGACATCATCAACCAGGAGGAAGATTGCCACATTATTACGGTCGAAGATCCGATCGAGTATTACCACCCGCACAAAAAGAGCGTCGTCACCCAGCGCGAAGTCGGCGTCGATGTGCCGGATTTTGCCGAGGCGTTGCGGCGCGGATTGCGCCAGGACCCGGATTGTATTCTGGTTGGTGAAATGCGCGACCTGGAAACGATGGAAGCCGCCATCACGGCGGCGGAAACCGGGCATCTTGTCTTTGCCACGCTGCACACGACGGGTGCGGCGCGTACAGTCGATCGTATCGTGGACGCCTTCCCGACAGATCAACAAGAGCAGATTCGCACGCAATTGGCCTCATCGATTTTGGCGGTGATTTCGCAGGTGCTGCTGGTGCGGGCCGATGGAAAAGGACGAGTGGCGTGCTTTGAGATCATGATTTCCACTCCGTCGATCCAGGCTCTGATTCGCGACAACAAGACGTTCCGCATCACGTCCGACATTCAGACAGGAGCCAAATACGGCATGGTGACGCTGGACGCGAATTTGATGGCGCTATACGAAAAGGGACTGATTAGCTACGGGGATTTGATCACCATCGCCCAGGATCCCGCGTCGATTGTTGCCAAACTTCAGGGAGAAGGAGGTCGACGGTAAGTCATGTTCGAAGGTGAGAAAGCCGTTCTGTCCGAGCTTGTTCGCGAGCGCAACCTGCTGACCGGAGAGCAGTTCCGCGAGATCGAGGAGGAGCATGAGCGCACGGGCAAATCGCTTTCCCAGGTCATGGTGGATTTCGGGTTGGTCACGGAGGAGCAATTGCTCCGCGCGGTGGCGGAACACCTGAATCTGGAATACCTGAATCTCGAAGATATCGATCTCGAACAAGCGGTCTTGCGATCGATTCCGCCCAGTGTGGCGCGCATGTATGGGGCGGTGCCCGTGTCCGTAAATGGCAACATGGTCACGGTGGCGGTCATGGACCCGTACAATCCCCAGGTTGTCGGGGAACTCTCATTTATTCTCGGCAAGGACGTGCAGGTTGCTGTCGCCCCTGTGAAGCAGATCGAAGCGGCGATTCAGCGATACTTTGCGGAGGACAGCGAATCCCTGAAAGACGTTCTGACGGACATGGAGGACCAGCTCACGTCGGCCGAGGCCGTTGAGACGGCGACGAAAACAGGCGGCACGGCCGCGTTGGAGGAGCTGGCCAGCCAGGCGCCGATTGTGCGCTTTGTAAACGCCATTTTGTTCAAGGCGATCCAGGACCGCGCGAGTGACATCCATTTCGAACCTTTCGAGGATGAGTTCAAGGTGCGATACCGCGTGGACGGCGCGCTGTATGAAATGGCGCCACCTCCAAAGCACCTGGCGCTGCCGATCATCTCGCGTGTGAAGGTCATGTCCAACCTGAATATCGCCGAGCGTCGATTGCCGCAGGACGGCCGCATCCAATTGAATCTTGCGGGCAAGCAGATTGACTTGCGCGTATCGACGCTGCCGACGCAGTTTGGCGAATCGGTGGTGTTGCGCGTGTTGGATCGCTCGGTGGTAAACCTGGAAATGGAAAGCCTGGGAATGCCCACGGGCATCTACGACCAGACGAAGGAAGTCATCAAGGTGCCCAATGGCATCTTCATCGTCACGGGACCAACCGGCTCGGGCAAGACCACGACGTTGTATTCATGCCTGAAGCGAATCAACACGGTGGATGTGAAGCTGCTTACGGCCGAGGATCCGGTCGAGTACGATATCGAAGGGATTATGCAGGTTCCGATCAACGATGCGATCGGGCTGACGTTTGCCCGCGCGCTTCGCTCGTTCCTGCGCCAGGACCCCGATATCATCATGGTGGGTGAAATGCGCGACCTGGAAACGGCCCAGATTTCCATTCAGGCCTCGCTGACAGGACACCTGGTGTTCACGACCTTGCACACCAACGATTCACCCGGCGCCGTCACGCGCATGATCGACATGGGGGTGGAGCCCTTCCTGATCAGTTCGACGCTGCAGGCGGTGCTGGCGCAGCGCCTGGTTCGTGTGATTTGCAAGAAATGCCGCGTGGCGTTCGAGCCGAGTGAAACGGTTTTGACCCAGCTCGGTCTAACCAAGGAAGACACCGCCGGCCGTCCGTTCTATTACGGTAAAGGTTGTATGGAGTGCAACGAAACCGGGTATCACGGACGGAAAGGACTATTTGAGTTGCTCGTGATTACGGAGCCGATTCGCGAGTTGATCAACATGCGTGCGCCCTCGGGAGTCTTGCGGGGAAGGGCACTGGAACTGGGAATGAGAACCTTGCGGGAAGATGGAATTCGCAGTATTCTCGACGGCGAGACGACCGTGGAAGAGGTGCTCAAGTACACGTAACGACGCCGTCGCCCACCACGACGTGGGAAACAGAAGTGGAGGATGGCCATGCCAAAATTCAACTATGTAGCTTTGGATACGCGGGGCAAGGAAATCAGCGGCGTGTTGGAGAGTGAGAACACCACCTCGGCGGTCAGCCGTATTCGGGAGATGGGGTATTTCCCCACGAATGTCGCCGAGGCCGATAAGGCGCCAGCCAAGAAGGGCGGAAAAACCCCATCGGCACCGGTCGCTCCAGGAGCGAAAGGGGCGGCGCCCAAAAAGGGGTTCGGTTCGCTCGATCTGAAGTTTTTGAGCACCGGGAAGGTGAAGACGAAGGTTTTGACCGCCTTTACCCGCCAATTGGCTACGCTCATCGACGCTGGCTTGCCGCTGTTGCGCGGGCTGGACGTCCTCCGCAAGGGCGAGAAAAATCCGACATTGAAGCGAACGCTTCAACAACTGGCGGAGAGCGTGGAAGGCGGCAGCACGTTCAGCGAGGCTCTTTCCCAACACCCGAAGGTTTTTAACCGCCTTTACGTGAATATGGTACGCGCCGGCGAGGCTGGTGGCGTGCTGGACGTGACGCTTTCGCGTTTGGCCGATTTCCAGGAAAAGGCGCAGAAGATCAAGAACAAGGTCATCTCGGCGATGGTGTACCCGTCGGTGGTTATTTTCGTTGCGCTGGGGATCGTCACATTCCTGATGATCGTGGTCATCCCCAAGTTTCAGGAGATATTCACCGACCTGCTGGAAGGCAAATCGTTGCCGCAACTGACAATCTTCGTGCTCGCGTGCAGCAATTTGGTGAAGAACCAGTTTCCGTTGGTGGCTGGATGTGCGGTTACCTTATGGATCGCTTTCAAGCTGACTGGAAAGACGGTCAAAGGGCGTTATTACATTGATAAACTCAAGCTGAACGCGCCTGTGTTCGGGCAATTGATCCGCAAAGTGGGCATTGCTCGATTTACGCGGACGCTCGGCACATTGATTGCCAGCGGCGTTCCAATTTTGCAGGCCCTCAACATCGTGCGGGAGACTTCCGGTAACGCTGTCATTGCCAAGGCCGTCTCGCAAATTCATGATTCGGTCAAGGAAGGCGAGCGGATTGTCCAACCACTGGAAGCCTCAAAAGTGTTCCCGGCGATGGTCGTCAGCATGGTGGACGTCGGGGAGGAAACCGGCGCTCTTCCGGACATGTTGATGAAGGTTGCGGACGTTTACGATGATGAGGTCGACAACGCTGTCGGCGCCATTACCTCATTGCTGGAACCGATCATGATTGTCGTGCTGGCGGTCATTGTCGGTACGATTGTCATCGCGATGTTCCTGCCACTGATCAACGTCATTACGCAACTCAGCGGGTAGCACATACCGCGAAGGAATTCGAGCATACGGCGACCCGTCATTCGATGGGCCGCCGTATTATTTCCCTGTAAATAGATCAGGCTCAGCTTGTCGAGGGGTGCTCTCCAGACGGGCCAGGAGAGACTTGAAACCGCACGAACGGTAGACCGCGGAAAGGGACGGCAGATCCGGTGGCTGAACTGCCAGATCTTCCAAGCGCATGGGGAGGGGGAGATTGTCCTGGAGGGTGACGAGCTGACGATTCGCCCGGACGATTTCGGTCGAGGCAGCCAGAGTAGCTCTGATGGTTGGCTTCGGAAGTTCCGGGATATGCGCCAACAAGTTGTCCAGTGTCCCATACTGTCGCAAGAGCTGGGCGGCAGTTTTCTCGCCAATTCCGGGGACGCCGGGAATGTTGTCCACCGCGTCGCCCACCAATGTGAAGAAATCGACGATCTGCTTCGGGCCGACGCCATAGCGCTTGTGAACGCCCTCGGGATCGATGAGGACGCTTTGTTTTCCGTCAAGGCGCAAGAGGCGGATGTCGGGTGTAACGATTTGCATGAAATCCTTGTCGGTGCTGGCAATCAACACCCTGTGACGGGCACGGGCAGCCGATAGCGCCAGTGTGGCGACGATGTCATCTGCCTCTTCTCCCTCAAGCTCAACGATGGGAATTCGCATGGCCTGCAGCATCTCGCGAATGACCGGAAGTTGTAATTCCAAATCCGGGGGCGTGGGCGGACGCTGTGCTTTGTAGGAGGGCAGGAGGGTCAAGCGCTTCTGGGGCGCTCCGAGGTCGAACGCGGCCGCATGATGAGAGGGCGAGTGGTCGGCCATCATCTTCTGGAGCATGTTGGCCAGTCCATAGACGGCATTGACCGGGTGCCCATCAGGGCCGGTCAGAGAGCGTATCGCGTAGAAGGCGCGATAAATCAGCGAATAGGCATCGTAGAGCAGGACAGTGCTGTCAGCCATTGTGACAACAGCGTATCACGCTGATGACGGAAGACAAAGCTGTTCTTCCCGCGGTGCTGCCTAGAACCGCGCGGTGGTCGCAATGGGCAGCCGATGGACCGGATTGCCCGCCGGATCGATGAGCCGGGCAGTCACGAACACGAGCAGGTTGAGCTTGGAGCGTTGGGTCGTCTTCGATTGGAAGAGCCGGCCGACCAGGGGCAAGTCGCCCAGGAAGGGTATCTTGTCGTCGATTTGCGTCAGTTGTTCCGTGATGAGGCCGCCCAGGACGACGGTTTGCCCGTCCCAGATCACCACGCTGGTCGTCAGGTTCTCGCTGGCGAACAGGGGTTCCTTGATGTCGTTGAATGTGGTGACGACATTGTTGCCGGCCGAGAGACCGATGGGGCTGCCGTAATTGATGAAGCCGAGGAATTGGGAGACTTCGGGCGCCAAGGTCAGGTTGATGGTGTAGCCGTCGGCGCCAACTTCGGGTGTAACGTTAAGAAGAACACCAACCTCGCGAGTCTGAAAGGCGCTGGGGATTGACGGGGTAACTGCGACCGCACCACCGCCATTAACGCCACCGCCCGCTGAAGTGGCGGTTGGCTGCGCCCAGGAGGTCGGGTAAATGAATTCCTGGACGGACCGAATCTGGGCTTGTTGGCCACTCACGGTTGTCACTTTGGGTGCAGACAGGGTGTCGGTGCTTTCCTTTTGGGCCAGGGCGTTGATGAGGAGTTGGAATTGAGGATCAGTCAGGATACCGCGGATGGTTGCCAACTGGCCTCCGATAGGGGTCGTGGTGCCGAAGCCGTTCGCTGCGAGCAGGGCATCGATGGCGTTCCCTTGAATCGTATTGGCACCTCGCAGACCGCTACTGAGATCGTACGATGCGCTTGACGCGGCCCCGCTACCCGGGGGGAAGGTCTCGGCTCCGGTGCCGCCAGTGACGTCAAAACTCCCGAGTGTCTTGGTGCCCATTTGCCAGTCAAAGCCCAACTCATCGAGATCGTTTTGAGAGATTTGGACGAACCGCGCCTCGATCTCAATCTGGGAGGGCACAAAGTTGTAGGCAGCAAGCACTCGCTCGAAGATCTCCAGGTTTTCCGGGGTATTGCGGATGATGATCGTACTGGTGCGCGGGTTGTACACGAGGCTGGAACCGGGAGGGAAGGGGACTCCAGCGCTTCGGAAGGCGTCCTGAACGTCATTGGTCTGGGCTACGACAGGGTTGGCGCCGCCGATGGCGCGATAGGCTCCGACGGCCCCCTGGGGCGTCTGATTGGCAGCGGCCGCGGCAGCAAGGGCATTGCCCCCGGGCACCTGGAACACGCCCGGCGTAACCGGATACGAGCGGGTGATCAGCTCGCCTTCCGGGGCGTCGAGGGGCAGAATGATCACGGCGCTTGGCTCGACACGATACTTCAATCCGGCGAGCGTCGTCACATATTTCAGCGCATCAATCAAGGGCACGTTGCGCAACGAGAGGGTGATCTTCTGGCCGAAGGTCTCGGCTCCCTCGGCTGCTGCGGGCGCGGGTGTGGGAGTTGCTTCCGCGCCGCCCGGGGCTGCGGGAGCGGGCGGAGCGCCAGGAGAGGTCGGAGGCTTGGGTGCGGCTGCCCCGACACCACTGCTCAAAACGATGTTCACGCCCACCTTATCCGGGTCCAAAGTGCGGCTCTCGTCGCTGAGGAAGGTGATCACGTCGCTGACCACCGCCTCGCGGTAATTCACCTCGGGTATGATGATGTCGTTGAGCTTCTTGACGATACTCTGCTGGCGAAGGGCGTCGCGCATAATCGGGCCGGATGTTTCTTCGACCTTGGGAGGCGGAACGCTGGTGTTGATCGGAGGCGTCCAGCGATCCGATACTTCCCACAAGCGGTGGAGCCGTGTTTCAGCCTGGGCGCCTTCGGCGTAATCCATGCGCTGCTTGTTGAGCGTCTTCAACAGAGCGATTGCATCCGCGTTGTACGGATCCAAAATCAGGATTTGCTGAAAACGGGAATCCGCGTCGTCGTACTGTCCGGAGTTCATCAGAATCTTGCCCTCGCGGAACAGTTTCTTGATCTCATCCTTCTTGGCGACGAACTCCGGCGTTGCGTCGAGGCTTGTGCCTGTCGGATTGGTGGCGGACTTCTCGGAATTGGCTTCCCTGACTTTCTTGAGGATGGCTTTCGCCACGCCGTTCTCAGGATCATATTCCAGCGCCTTATTGGCGAGCATGCTGGCTTTGTCAAAGTCACCACTATGGAGAGACGCATCAGCCAGACGAGCGTACGAGTCCGTGAGACCATGCAGGGCGCGGTTGTAATCCACCTCGGTTGCGGGCGCTCGCGGGAGAAGCTTGATGCCCTGTTCGAGCTCGCCAATGGCCTCCTGGTACTTTCCGGAATAGAAAAAGCCTTCACCACGCGCGATCAGCTTTTCGGCCGCAATCTGCGCTTCCTGGCGGCGAACGAGTTCCTCACGGGCGGCCTGGTCCGCCGTCGCAGTGGAAGAGGATGGAGAGGATGTGTCCGCGGCTGCGGCAGGCAGGTTCGTGGCCACAAATAGGCAGGCGCTGCTGGTGAGTAATACCGATACCATTCTTCTCATATGACGATTCTCCGTTCGATTCACAACTCGCCAGAGGCTTTGCCACATCCCCCCGGATACAACGACAACCCAGCCGGCACGAAGTGCCTTCGTAAGTTTGGCTACTGCTGGGATTTGATGATGTGCTGCTCCTGTGTTTGCGTGTCAACGATTATCATCTGTTTCGAATTCGTGTCAATGTCAAAGACTTTGTACGTGGTCCCGCCGCAGGTCAGCGTCTGGCCCCGTCGGTACTCGCCGGTCTGTCCGTCCTTGGTGCAGCGGACATTCGCGACCGGCTCCTGGTCTTCACTTTCCTTGTTGAGGACGAGGACAACCGGGTTGCCGCCATCGTGTTGCACGGTGAGTTCCGAGACATCCTTTTCGCGTTTGCCGCCGACGGTCGGATCGTCGACGGTAATGGATTTCTTCTCGAACTTGGTGATGGTGTATCCGGTGTCGTCGTAGTGATCCTTGATGACATCGCCGACGGCCGGGATGAAGAACGTACGCGCGCGAAATTGGAAATTGATCTGGAAATTATAGCCGCCCCGGCTCGGATCGAAGGAATAGGTCTTGAACAACAGCTTGAACGGCTTGCGAGTTAAACTGAGCAGGACAACCGGAAATTCGGGCGCCGCACCCGGGTTCGTGTTCGTAACGGCAGGGGGCGGGACATCGACCCTGAGGAACGGGTTCCCGTTGGTCCATGATGGCGGTTCGGACAGCAAGGTCCAAGCGTTCGAGTATGTCTCCAGATTCAGGTGGGGCGTGGCGCCGGCGCGCGAGCCGCTTCGAGCCATCGGTTCCTCATTGCTGACCTGGCCGACGGACATTGCCAGGTACACCGCGGAGGCGATCAGGGCCACGAGGGCGGCAGCGAGCAGGAGCTTTTCGTAATGTCGTTTCAGGAAATCCATGGTGGTCTAGTCAGTTCACAGGTGTCGGTCGTTCAGGCGCCTGGCCCCTTCCTGGCCGGTTTTGGGGCAGGGAACTCAATCAGATCGATGCGCATGGTGACGGTGAGCAGATCCGGGTTCGACGTCGTGGTGGCCGCGGTTGCGAGTGACGGCATGCCCATGCCCGCAGTCATGACGGTCGCCGCCGAGCCGGGCGCCTCACCCGTTACCTGCACCCGGCGCACAGCGAGGAACGAGTTGGCTTTCGTGAGACTGTTCAGAACATCGCGCAACGCTTCTCCAGAACACTTGAACTGGAATTCAAAGGGAAGAACCTGGTACAACGCGTTGGGGTCGGTCTTCATCGCGGCTTCCAGTGAATCTCCACCGGGAGTCCCACCGGCGCCCGTCTCGACCTCGGCGCGGCGGACTTGAGTGATCTCACTGACGCGGTTGGAAATCAACAGCATGCTGATCTGTTCGATGGCATTCAATTGCTTGACCAGGAGGGTCAGCGTCCGCTTGGTGTCCTCCGGAGAGAGATTTTTGGCGGGGAGAGTGGGAATCGGTCCCGCATATCGTTCGAATCCGAACGCGAAGCCATCGGGAAATTTGATGCCCGCGCCGGCGGCGGCCTGACGAAGCCGCGAGAACGCGGATGCCATTAGCTGGAGAAAGTCGACAGGGCGTATGTCGGAAGGGACTTCCACGGTGTGGCTTACATTGCTCAGGAGTTGGCCGTACATCTGCTGGAGCTGCTCCCGGTCCTGTTTGAGTGCCTCGATGGTCTCTCGTGTCGGGGTGGGCTTCTGCTCAAGTAAATGTTGGTACTGGGATTGTTGTTCCTGCAGGTTGCCGTCGACTTCGGCGCGACTGGAAGCTGCGGCCTGCTGCAGCCAGATCAGGACGCCGAGGACAATGAGAAACGCTGCGGCGAACCCCACCGCGAGCGCATGCTGTTTCAGCCACTTGAGATTCATAAGAAGTTACATGTCGATCGGTTTCAGCAGTTTCGCGCGGATGATGAAGGTGAACGTCTTTGCCTGCAAGGTCGGGTTGGGGGGCACGTCGATCACCACACCGGCTTTGTCGTAGAACGGCGAGCTGCGCAAACTGTTGGCAAAGCCATCGACCAACTGGAAATCCTGTTGGGGGTTATCTGCGGAATGGATTCCGGCGCCCTCGATCCGTATCTCGTTGATTGTGCCCGGGCGACCGCCAGCCGGAGCCGGATTATTGGCCGGCGGCGGAGCCTCCTCTTCTTCTCGTCGGTCCCCGCGGCCCGGCACATGCGGCGGAGGGGGCGCGCTTGGAGCGGCGACGGCCGGAACGTCGGAATCGGGCGTGAAGGAAACGATCCAGATGTTGGAGCCGAGCCTGGATGACAGGTCTTGAAGCAATTCGGGCCACAGCGACCGCTCGTTGATCAACGAGACAACCTGGTCGGCTTTTCCCTGAAGATCGGAGAGTTGGCTTTGTTGTGTGTTGAGGCGCTGGCTCAGATCGTTCAGTTTGTTTACCTTGTCTTGTAGATCGTGCAGTTGAGTGGTCTTGATCGCCACCGTTTTCTGCGTGTATCCCAGCCAGCACAGCGGGATTAGCAGGGCGCAGACAGCCGCCGCGGCCAGATAGGGCCGCTGTTGGTGCATCAGCTCGCGACGGCGGGCGGATCGGGGGAGGAGGTTGACCTCGATGGGGCATTCGGTGTATCTCCGCAGTCCCAAGCCGACGACTTCGCCAAAGAAATGGGCGCACCGTGCCAGCTCCTCTCGCGAGACCTGCGGATCGATCTCCACATTGCGGAACGGGTTGAAGTATTCGATGTCCGTCTGGATTTTCTCTTTGAAGAACCGATCCGTGTAGGGAATGATCGAGGTCCCGCCGGATAGCAGCACGCGCGACGGAGGATTGCCGCCCTGCTGGCCCTTGTAGAAATTGATGGAGCGTGCGATCTCGGCGTGCAAACGAGTCATCACGTTGCGGATGATTTTGCTGACCCGGGCCTGGGTTTCATTCTCCGGTTCCTCGTAGGCGCCTCCCAGCGCGACGAAGCCGTGGGTCTTTTTCAGGTGCTCGGCTTCGAGGAATGGAACGTTGAATTCCGAGGCGATGCTCTGTGTGATTGCGTTGCCTGCGATGGGAATGGAACGTGAAAAGACGCGGTTTTGTTCGAGAAACAGGAGGTTGGTGGTACGGGCTCCGAGGTCGACAACCATCGTGCAGCCTTCGAGGTCGCCGTAATTGTAACGCACCGAGTTGTAGAGGGCCATGGGCGCCACATCGACCACGTCGGTTTGCAGCCCCGAGGACTCCACGCCCTCGGTGAGTTCCTCGATGATGTCGCTCTTGATGGCCAGCAGCACAACCTCCAGCTCTCCCTGGGGATTGTTGCCAAGCAACTGGTAATCCCAGATCACCTCGTCAATGGGGAAGGGGACGTTTTGTTGGGCCTCGTACTGGATGATCTGTGCGACCTTGGACTCGTCGACTGGCGGCAGCTTGACGAACCGGGTGAACACGGATTGGCCCGAGACGCTGAACACGACGCTCCTGGCCTTGATGTTTCGCTCGCGGATAACGTTGCGAACCGTCGACACGATCAGCGCCTTGCGGTTCTCCTCGTGTTCGGGATCGATGCCGAGTTCGGCATAATTGAAATTCGTCAACCGGAAGCTTTGTCCCTTGGCGGCGTGGAATTCGCCCACCTTGATCGTAGAGGCGCCTATGTCGAGCGCCAGAATTCGGTCAGAGCCTAGCATTTGTGGTTCGCGTTTGCCTCGGTGTTACGGGGTCGGTTTGAGTTCTTCGTAGCGGCTGTAGGCCCCCAACGACCACGGCGTGTGTTGGGGGGTGAGCAGGAAACCGCTGACGGTGGTCGTGTATCGCTCCCACCACCGGTCAGGGGTTGGTGGCGTGCTGCCCTGGTCGATCAATTGTCCTTTGTAGAACAACTGCACCGCGACAGCCTGGGCCTGTCCGTTGCCGTATCGTTGTAGCACGTTCGGGTGGATGTACATCCCGGACAGATGTCCCATGCCCTTGGGCACGTTTACGTAGGTCACCGAGCCGACGAAGAGCCGTGTAACCTGGCCGTCGTTTAGCAGGACGTAATACTTCAATTCGACCTCGTCGGCCCAGTCGGGATTGCTGTCAAATGAGGTTTCGATTCTCAACCACCGATCGTTGGGTGAAATAGTGGAATTCCCCGAACCCGTGAACATGGCGCGGTAGTCGGGCGGCGCAACCGCCAGTTGGGTAATTGTCCGGATCCGAAAGGCCGGTGGTGGGGGAAGGGCAGGAGCCTGGGCAAAACTGAGAACCGCGGGTATCAGAAACGCGACTGACACTGAGAAAACTAGTTTTGCTATTCGATTACTCATGCATGCCATCTACGGGAGCGCTCCACAATCCCGACAAGCCAAAAATCTGTCGACGTTGAAATGTAAAGAAGCGCGTGAAATCGGTCAACAGCAAAAGCGGGTAGCATCACTTTCGCTCCGATGGGCACGGGCATATTTGCTGCTATTTGCAGTGGTCAATGCACCCCAAAAACGTACAATCGGGCTTTGCATTGTCTGCGGGAGCGGTGCTGGCGCAGGCCGCCATCGCGCTGGCTGTCGCTTCGCTCGGTGGTTGTGGCTTCTCCGGGGTGCCCAGCGCAAACACCAGTTCCGCCGTGCCGCCGTCGGAACATGCCCCGCAGGTGGCTGTGGTACCCGTAGACGCGGATGCAGCGCGTCCCCTTTCCGCGGAGGAAGCGGCTCGAAGGCGTCAACTCGAGACCGAGCTTGGCGCCGAGAGTCCCACACACCAGATCAAGTTCCGCGATGGCCACACCCTGGATGGCTGGCTGATCTCTGAATCCCCATCAACCATCCGCTTTCGTGACGGGTTCGGTTATTCCGGTTATGTTGTCGAATCATATCCGTGGGGCGACGTAGCCGCGGTCGAGGCGTTGCCCCCGTGCGCGACAGACGTGAGCGTCCAGGATGTGCGGTTTAGCGCCGAGTTTCCGCAATTTCACTTTGTCAAAAGTCCTCCGTACACGCTGGTCACCGACGAATCGTACGGGGAGGTTCAGAAAACGTTGCGCATTCTGTCCGATTTGCGGGATCAGTTCCGGTATTATTTTGGGCCGCTGATCCGGCGGGATGAGCGATTGCGGGACGTCGACGTGGTTCTATTCGGGTCCGAGGACGCTTTTCGGGCCTACGCGTTGCGCGTGGCGCCGTCGTTTGTCAACAGTGCCGGATTCTTCTCCTCGGGGGAAAATCGTCTCGTCCTGCTCAACCAGCTCAGCACCGCGCGCTACACCGAGGCGCAGGGGCGCCTGGAAGATCGGGCGCGCCGGTATGGCAATGACGCCGACGTCGCGCCCCAGTTGGCCGCGCTCCGTTCCGGGGTTACTTCGGAGGCGATGTCCCTGAACGAGCGGTTGGTCCGCCACGAGGGGGCTCACCAGTTATTTCACGCGTATCACATTCACTCCCGATACGGTCTCGAGCCGACTTGGCTGACGGAGGGTCTTGCCCAATACTGTGAGACGACGGAGATCGGTCGCTACCATACTCCACTTGCGGAACGGGTTATTCGTGCGCGCCGCGCGGGCCAACTGCTTCCGTTGACGACCCTGTTGAATCATCGCCATCCGTCGGGTTTCTTCGCTCTCGGGCCGGGACAGATCGAACTCGCCTACGCCGAAAGCTGGGCGCTGGTCTACATGCTGATGCAGGACAAGACCCGGCCGCAATTCTTCAATTACATCAAATCATACCGCGACGTTTGCACGTACCGCCAGATCACCGCGATGGAGCGGTCGGAGCCGGAAGCGTTGTTGGTGGCGCAGTTGAACATCAATCGCAACACACTGGAGCATCAGTGGGATTCCTTTATAACCCATTTGTAATTCGCCGAATCATCGTCTACGGCGGGTCCGTGGTCGTACTCCTGCTCGTCCTGTCCCTCGGGCGCGGGTTTGGCCAGAACGTCCCGCATGGTCGTTCGTCGTCGTTGTGGACGTTCGACGGGTTCCAACACGCGCTGATGGGCGGTGCGAAGAAATCGTCCGATCGAGATTCCAACCTGCAACTTCGGCACGAACTTGCCGATGGGAACGCGAGCCAGGACAACGGCAATTCGGTGAGCGACAAACAGGTTGTGTTCGCCTCCGCCCGCGAGATCACGCCCCAGGATGATTCCGGTCGGCCAAACTACGTGCCGGGGCAATTGATCATACGGTTCCGGGGCGGTGTATCCCACCGTCGCCAGGACGAAATCGTCGATGAGCTTGGCGGACGGATCCTGCGCACCCTGGACGTGCGACATGGCGAATACGTGATCGTGTTGCCGGGCGGCCTCTCCGTACCCAGCGCGGAGGAGCAACTCGCCAAATTGCAGGAAGTCGATTTCGCCGAGCCGAATGTGGTGCATTATATCAATGACGTGCCCAACGATCAGTACTACACCTCGTACCAGGGACAGTCGACGGAACTCCAGCGCTGGTACTTCAACGGATTTGATGGTGATTCCAATCTCAATGCGGAAGCCGCGTGGAACATCACCACGGGCAGCTCCAATATTGTCATCGCCATCATCGATACCGGCGTCCTGACCAATCACCCCGACCTTGCGGCCAATCTCTGGACGAATCCCAGCGTGGCTGCCGATGCGACCAACGGCTATCCGGGCGACATCAACGGCTGGGACTTTTACAATAACGACAGCGATCCCGATCCTGATTTGGGGGATGGGAGTGGCGATGGCAATGTCTTCCACGGCACGTTCGTTGCCGGCGTGGCTGCCGCCGTGTCCGACAACGGCATCGGCATTGTCGGCGCCAGTTGGCATAGCCGCATCATGCCGCTCAAGGTATTCACCAACAGCGGTGGCGCGCCCTCGTCAGCCATTGCCGAGGCGATCCGGTTTGCTGTGGACCACGACGCGAACGTCATCAACATGAGCTTCGGGAGTCTCGTTCCGACGCGCATCATTTACAATGCGATCCAATACGCGCACGCCCATGGCGTAATCGTGGTAGCCGCCGCCGGCAATAACGGCACCAGCCAGCGCAGCTACCCCGCTTCGTACCCAAATGTCATCTCCGTGGGCGGCAGCGGCAGCGGCAGCGTCCTGAGTGGCGGCAGCGTGACCAACATGCGTCTGCGCGCCAGCTTTTCGGAATACGGTCCGAAGGCCGTAGACGTCGTCGCGCCCGCCGTTGACATCGCTGGCCCCGCTGTCCTCAGTGTTACCGACCAGAACGATGGCATGGGTCAGGCCGGCAGCCCGACGTATTTCATCGGCGATGGCACCTCGTTCGCGTCACCTCTCGTTGCCGGCGAGGCCGCGCTCCTGCTTTCGCGAGCCCAAGAGTTGGGCCTGTCGGATTCGATCAGCCCCGACGCGATCGTCTCGGTCATTCTGAATGCCACGACCCGTGTCGACGAAGACAGTGTAAACTCTCGTAACAGTGGCGCAAAGTGGGCTGGTCGCGGTCGTGTTGATTATTATGCCGCTCTTCAGCAGATCGGCCCGCAACTCGTCACCGCGCCTGCCGCTCCCAGCCGCTTGTCCGCGCGGCCGGGGGCCATGACGGGGACCGTCGAGCTGAACTGGACCGATCGCTCGAATAACGAGGACGGATTCCTGATTCTGCGCGCCGAACGATCGAATGGGGCGCTCGATTCCTTCGACGTAATCGACGAGGTCGGACACGGTGTGACCACGTACGCTGACACGACCGCTCAGTCTGGTACGACCTACATCTATGCGGCTGGCGCCTACAACGTTGCCGGCACCAACTTCACCCACACCGTCCTCGTCACCGCGCGGTAAGTATCTGCTGCCAGGGCGATCGATCCACTGCCGTCGTGGCTGCGTCTGCGGTCGATTTATTTCCCGCAGCCCGAAAGACCACTTCCCGCTCAAGGAACGCCAGGGCTTGGGCCATGGTCTGGCGATACGCCGCATAGTCGGATGGATCGAAGGTTCCGGTCATTTCGCGGCAGCGAAAGTCCAAACGCAACTGGCCGCCGTCAACGTGGGCGCTGCCTTCGCCAGTAACAAATCGCGGATCCAATTTCAGATCCACTCTTTCCGGCGGCTGGGCTTCGAATCCCGCCGGCACATCGATGAGCACCCGCGCCTCGACCGATAGAGGAATCGTGATTTCAAACGGGGTCTGCCGATTGTCGACGGGGGTCGCCGAGAGATAGGGTCGGCAGGAGCCGACGCGCAACACGCCGCGAACCTGACGGTCCGATCGGCGAAACTGCTTCTTACGTGCATACGCAAAATGCAGACGCAACGGTTCGCCGGGATGATCCAGGGCATCAATCCTCAAATCGGTAATTTCGGCATCATCCAAGCCGAGTATTCCCTGCAGCGTCATCTGCCGGTTGGACGCAGGGATTTTCATCAGGTAGTCGCGAGTGGCCGCCCCATGCACGCCGGACAGGGTCAGGGATTCTTCAACGGCGAGGTCAGTTTCATTGACCAAATGGAGGTGCTGTTCCATGGAAACCATCGAGGCATCCTTTGGATAGGGTGGAATGGAGATGAAGCGGGGGTTACTCGAGTCGAGCACCAGGGCGTCCTGCCCAGCCGTGCCGATGGGAATCGCCTCGGCCGCGTCGGTGCCCTTGCTCGTGCAGTCCAGGAACCGGCCTGCGCCGTCGTTGGGCACATAAACAACCATGTGGTCGAACTGGTCGAGCGACGGCAGGTCCTTCTGGATGGGCCCACGATGAGTGACGAGTGCCAACTGGGCCGGGACGCCCGCGATGATCAGCATCTGCTGCAAGAGGACCGCGTGGTCCTTGCAGTCGCCGTACTTGTTCCCGAGCACGTCGGAAGGCTTGTTCGGAATGCGGGCGCGTCGGCCGAACTCGATGGCTTTGTAGATGAGATTTGTTTGGACGTAACTGGCCAGGCACTTGACGCGGGCCCTCTCGTCGGGCAGTTTCTGCACCAACGCCAGGGTCTGGCTGCGCAGACCGGCGTCCGCTTCCAGTCGGTCGCTGATTGAAGCAAGGTAATTGGATGCGGTCGAACGCCACTGGGTGCCGGCATCAGAAATCCACAGCATCGGCACAAACGTGGCCTCGGACGGTTGCAGGGGTTCCCATCGGGCCACAATCGGTTCTCGAATGCGCCAGTACAGGCCGTCGGGGAGCTTGGCAGGCTCCACGCCGCGCGATGCGCGATACTTCAAATCATGACCATCCCCGTGGAGGAAAACCACGCTGTCGCGGACGGGAAACGCGGCCGAAAACGAGTGCGCACAAAATGGGAAGTCATCGAGATGTCCTTGCTGCTGACGGGTGATGGCCGCTGACAATTGACAGCCCGGTTGCAGTCCGGGAACCGGGATGTTCAACACCTTCTTCTGGCTGTCACTTGCCGAGGTTCGGTCGTCCATCACATAGCACCTGGAGGCATCGGCCGTGGACAGGATTTTGCCCTCGGCGTCAATCACCCGGAGATCATTCACAAAGATCTGTTCCGTCAGAGGGTCAAACTCGACCTGAATCGTGCTGAACGCGGACACGCCGGACGCGTCCAGCAGCCGCGCAACAATGTACTCCGTGCTTTTGTGCTCCTTACCCGGCACATAACTGGCGGCGAGAATTCTGTGCACGTAATACGCCCCGAAGTTCGCGCCGTACCCGGCGGGGACAGTATCGGGGAAACCGTTCGTGAGAACGGGCGGGAATGGGACCGGCTCAAGTGGATCCATGATGGCGGCGTTGTCACCTTCCCCCAGCAGACCAGCAACGTAGTCGAGGTAGGAATGTAGAGTTCTATCGGCGGGCGCGAGTTTGACGGCCTCCGCGAAGGAGGATTTTGCCTCCCGGTACCATTTCAAGCCCAATTCACTGCGACCTTCCAAATACCACGCTAGGGCGGATTCATGGTTATCCGCTAGAAGGCTACGACCAATCTCCCGGGCCTCGCTAAACTGCCCGGCGGCGATCAGGGTTTCAGCCAGCTCCGTGGCGACCTTGGTATTGAATGGAGCCTGCTGGCGCAAATCCTTCAGCAGACTGATGGCCTTCGGCAAATCCTGCTTGAGTCGATAGAGCCGCGCCTCCTGAAGATGCGCCGAGAGCGAGTCACCCGTCTTCAGGTAATCCTGCACCGCAGTTAGCGCGGCGTCGTACTGTCGTTGACCGATTAACAAATCGACGTACGCCTCAAAGTACGAATCGCTCCGATAGCCCGTGGCGAAGAGAGCGGCATAGTTGGCGAGGGACTGATCGATCAGGGACGCTTGAGCCTGGAGGTACGCCTGGTTGGCTCGGACCTCGGGAAGAGTGAGTACGGAGGCAGGAAGGGTGTCCAAGAAGGCAAGGGCATCCTTGGGTCGGGCGAGGTTTTGCCAGGTGTTCAGCGTATTAATGATGTAGATTGATTGAGGGTCTGCCGTCGCGGCAGCCCGGAACAGCGCCAGCGCGTTTCCAAACTCTCCCTGCTTGCTGTCATACAATCCTGCCTGGTTGAAAATGAACCCTTCGGTCTTGCGCTCCCGTTCGCCTTCGCCAACGGGCTCGGACTGCGGCTTGGGCAGAGCCGTTGACGGAAGGAATTGAACTCGGCCCAGCGCGTCGGCGAACACTGCTTCGGCGTCGGCCAGTCGCCGTTGCGTCCAAACGGCAATCAGGCAGGCGTCACCGTCGCCCTGCAGAATCCTGAAGCGATAGTGAAACGTGAGTCCGTTCAGATCTCGGGAGCAATCCAACTGCTGACCGGTCAAATTTCCTTGCGTGACCGTCTTGAGGTTGGTCGCGGCGTCATTTGGATAGGCGATGTTGAACAGGCCCAGAAATCCCGGGGTCAGGGCGTCCAGCCCAATCTTCTGGCCATCAAGATGGATGGGGATCACGGCAAAGCAACTGTCTCCCACCGACGCGGCAAATTCGGCGTGGGGAAGGAGCTTTTCCATCGATGGAAACGAATGCCACGGGGAATTCGTCAAGATCACGGCATATCGGTGGGAGAAGGAGTGAAAATCCTCTTTGAATTCTCCTGAGGATGACGCGATACGGTTCGGGTCGATCAATTCAAACCGGGACAACATGTCCCAAAGCTCTGGCGCCGCAGTTTCCTGATCTTCGACACGGGAATACCCGATTAATTGGTAGGCGTAACCATTGGTTCCATAATACCAACACCGATAGTGGAGCTGATAGGAGCCGACCTCGGCGTCCGTTTCGACGAGTACTCCGTTCATGGTTCCCACCCGCCAGGGAAGCTGGCGGGTCACATGGAAGGATGTGGCTGCTGCTTGCATGGTGGCTTTGCCCATTTCGGCAAATTGCTCCGGGCCAAGGTTCATTCGAGTTCCGAGTCTTTCCGCCGTCAGCAAGAAGAAGGCCTCGGGATTGCGGCGCATGAATGCGAGCTTGCTGGCTTTGTTTAACCGTGAAGCGTCAAAGCGAACCCAGGGGCGATTCGGCGATCGGAACCGGAAGTTCATGTCGTCGAAGGTCAACACTTCTCCGGGTTTGCTGCTACCAGCTCCCGTGGCAAGCCCGGTTGCCTGCTGAACTCCCTTGACGAAACCACCGATGAAGCCCAACAGTGTTATACCTGTCAGAACCAATGTCCAGATGGCCTGAGCTCTTCCCTGGGAATACACGTCTGGCTGACGGGACACCTCGCTCAGTCCGAGAATCGCCAGGATGCTCGCGGTGGCCAGGAACGCGAGCATGACGAGAGCAAATGCGGCAAGCAGCAGCGCGAATCCGGGCGTCATGCGGGGCCCGTGACCGATCAATCCAACGAGATAGGCCAAGGCCCACAGAATGAGCACCGCCATGAGGGACAGGGCGCATTTTGTGTTCGTGGATGGCCGTCGTGAGATTGACCAACATTTCCAGGCGCCCAATACGAGAGCGATCCACGGAATTATGCCGACCGCAATCCGGTCGGTCGTAGTAGCACCGATTTCACCCAGCATAACGTGGCCTCAACACGAACGGTATATCCCGTTTCGGACAATCACACTAGCAGTCGCCTGACATAATTGCGTGCCCGGCTCACAAGGGACAAGAAGATTCGGCGTCTGAAACGTCGTCCGCTCGATTCATCACCGTCGGTTGGCGCCCCACGGAGCCACTGTCTCCTCACTCGGGCGGGTGCCCGGATTACAGGCCGAGCCGCGCGCGGTAGTAGCGCGTCGCGGTATTCGTCGCCGCACCGGCATCGAGGTAGTTGGTGACGGTGCCGAGGGTCGGATTGTTCGTCACGATGAAGATGTCGGTGAAGCCGTTCGTGTTGTAATTGCCGCTGGCATCACCGGTCGTGGCCTGCAACGCGTTGGTGGCTCCCGGTCCCATCATCCAGGTCACCACCATGTCATTACTTTGCGGCGAGACTGATGTGATCTGGAAGAGATTGGGATTCAGGACGACATTGCCGGCGAGGAGTGTGCCGCCCGTGTGGACCAGCGAAGCGCAGGAATTGGTGATCACCAGATTGTCCGTCTGCACCACGCCCCCATCGACGAGCAACTGTCCGCCGCGCACTTCCAAAACGGCATTGTGCGCGGCATTCGTCACGATCGCCAGACCGCCGTTGTGCACCTGGAGAGAGTTGTTGCACGGCCCGGCAGCGAGGCCGATGAGCAGATTCGTTGCGAGAACGGAACCGTTCGCGACCTGCACCGCGTTGGCCGGGCCGCCATAACCGACGTACAGACTCACGTTTGACCAGACGCCGCCTGCCAGGATGCTGACGTTGTTGGACCCCGAGTTACGCCCCACATACGCAGTGCTATCGACGACGCCTCCGCCGTTGGTGATCACCAAGCTGTTGCCGCCGCCGGCTGTGTCGCCAATTGTGAGTGTGCCCGTGTTGTTCCACGCGGATCCGGCATCGGTCACCCACACGACGTTGCTGCTGGAACTCTCGCCGATGACCCCGGAAGGGCTGATTGCCATGCCGCCATTGCCGATTACCAAACTTCCGGGTGCCACACCGATGACAGAACCGCGCGTCTCTCCGACGACCAATGCATCGCTATTGCTCCACACGGAGCCGATCCCTGTGACCAGCGCATTGTTGCCGAAGCCCAGGCCATCCGGTCCGCCGACGAACCCGTCGACGTCGGAGACGCGGGCGCCGTTACTGACGACAAGGCTGCTCCCCGAACTGGACAATTGGCCAACAGAGAAACTCCCGGTATTATCCCACGCTGAGAGTGGATCGGTCACGACCGTCGCATTGCCCTGGCCCGATTGGGCGCCGATGAAACCCGAACCGGCGACGACATGGGCGCCGGCGCTGACAAGCAGCGTGTTATTCCCGCTCGTGATCCCGACGGCGATCGAGCCGGTCTCGCTCCATTGCGAGCCGGTGCCCGTTACCGTCGTCATGTTGTTGCTGGCGCTTGAGCCCGCAGCGCCATCGCCGATAGCGCCGGACAGTCCGAGCTCCCTTGCGCCATTGGCAATCGTCAAGGAGTTACCGGACGCAAGGTAGCCCACCGTGATGCTGGTGTTCGACCAGGTCGAGCCGGCACCGGTGATGAGTAGCGCGTTATTGGAGCTGGTGGTCTGGTAGCCGATCACGGAGAAGTAGCCGGATACCGTTGCCCCGTCCGTAACGGTCATCGTGTTCCCCGGAGCGGAGAACCCGAGGCAGAAAAACGAATTGCCGGTCCAGGCAGAACCCGAGCCGCTGACCAGAGCGCTGTTGTTGCCGGTGAGCACGGGGCCGCCAGTGAACCCTCCGACGAACGAACTCGAGCTAAAAAAAGCGCCGCCATTGACGATCAGAAGAGCATCCGAGGAGTTCGTATACCCAACCAGGTAGAGACCGGGCCAATTGCTGGACACACCGTTGATGGTGTTGGTCTGGAAGTTGGCGGTGTACTGAGCGCGAGCGAATGAGGAGGTGAATACGAGAGTCAGAATCAAACTTCCCATGAACCATGGTCTGCGTTGCATGTGATTCATACTGCCTCACCCTTCTTGCGCGCCGACAACTTGCTCACAGGTTCTTCACGGCTTCACAAGCAGGCGTCCAGCGCCCACTGCACCAGATTATGGCTTCAGCAGTTGTTAATCAAGCCTTTAGATGCATCATTCCGCAGTCCCCGGAGGGCCAATTTGGCACCAGAATAACGGCCCGGGGTGGTAACCGGAACCGATTGGGGCAACTCCGGCACTGTCCGGCCCATCACAGCCCCAGGCGCGTCCGGTAATACCGTGAGAGTCCGTTGGTTGCCGCGCCGCGATCGACATAATTGGTGACCGTGCCGGGGGTTGGATTATTCGTCACAATGAAGATGTCGGTGAAACCGTTCGTGATGTAGTTGCCGTTGGCGTCACCGGTCGTGGCTTGCAGCGCGTTTGTCGCGCCCGGACCCATCATCCAGGTCACCACGAGATCATCGGTTTGCCTGACGACGGATGTGATGCGAAACAGATTCGGATCGAGGATCAGGTTTCCAACAACGATCGTGCCGCCCGTATGAAGAAACTGCGCGCAGGTATTGGTGATGACCACCGTGTTGGCTTGTACCAGCCCGCCGCTGAGCGCGAAGATGCCGTCTGGCACGTTGAGAACGCCGGTTTGGGTGCTATTGGTAACGTACAGAGCGCCGCCAGAAACGGACAGTGAGCCCGACACGCTGTTTCCGCAATCGCCCACGACCAAATTGCTGTACGCGTGGATGGCGCCGTTTGCCAGTAGCGCGCCGCCGTCGATTTGCAGCTCGTCATTCACGGTAATGGAACCGCCGGCGACCGTCAGCGAGCCCCCGCTGAAAATGGAAAGACCAGACGCAATCCGAAGGACATTTGTGAAACCGCCGCTCAACGCAAGGGAATTGACCGAGCCGCTCGGGGCTGAAAGCAGCAGGTTGTTGATCGACAGGACGGACAGATTGGTTTTGTAGGCGGCCGTGACGGCATCCAGTGTGATCGTCTTGTTACCGGCGTTGGTGATCAGGTCCGCGGGATCGCAATTCGACGGCGCGGCTGACGGGGCGCCCGCGCTGAAATTCCAATTCGCGGCGATTTCCCACTTCGCGCCGACCGCGTTGATCCAGCTATTTCCCATTGCCTGGTCGGGCGATGGGACCAGGTAATATGCGTTTTGCTGGGGGCCGTCCTCGCCGTAGTGGTCGCCGGTAAAGTAGACCTCACCGCCGCGTCCCAACAACATGCGCATCGCGCCGGGATAGGCCATGGAGCCGTAGGCGTCCGTGCCCGTGTAGTAGGTGCCGCTGGTGAGATTCAGGTAGGGCCAGACCACGAATTCCATGTAATAGTTGTTTCCCTTGCGGGGGATGTTCGGGAATTCGTACGAATAGAAATTGAAAAACCCGCCATCATCGGACTCGGTATTGGCCACGGATTGGCCGTTGCGGATGCGCTGCAGGGTCGAGGTGATATCGACAGCGCCCGTGTAGACCCCGGTGTCATAATTCCAGATCTGGATGTCATTGGTCTGACCATTGGCATCCAAGACGACGCCGACGTTCGTGGGCACATTGGCAATCGCCGCGGCAACGACCGCGGCAGTGTGGGTGGCGTTGTTGGGAAACGGGACGAAGGAATAGGTTTGGGCCTCGCTCGAAGCGACGCCGAGGGCGAATACGACTACCAGTGCCCGACCGAGACGGCCGGCGACAGCGAAGCAGACCTTGTTAATTGCAATGTCATGTGATGTTGCCTTCATCCTGCCACGCGCGCTCCCTTCGCGTATCCACTAACAGAGATCGGTCGTGATGACCAGTAATTTCCGAGGTTATGCGCCAGCCAGCGGCTTTCGCGGGTCAACCGGAGGGGCTCACAACGCGTGTTGCGAGTTACGGTGCCAGCCGCACACGGTAATAACGCGTCGGGCCGTTGGTCATGGCACCCGTATCGAGATAGTTGGTGATCGTGCCGAGACTGGGATTGTTTGTCACGACGAAGATGTCGGTGAAAGCGTTTGTGCTGTAATTGCCGTTGGCGTCTCCGGTGGTGGCTTGCAGCGCGTTTGTTGCGCCCGGCCCCATCAG
>DATJWQ010000055.1:0-183345 GCA_035501175.1 Verrucomicrobiia bacterium
CGAGCGGCCACGGCCCGACGTGTTGGCGTTCCATGTGTACGACCCGAATTTCGTGGATGGCCCGCGCACCCTCCTGTTCGATACGATTACGGAGACTTTCTCCTACGGCAGTACGTTCTATTTCCCCGGGGGCCCAGTGCACGTCCGTCGGATGTATACCGGCCTGTGCCGGTAACGTTACGGAGGCGCTTCTCTACGCGGGGACTGGCTCCCCACCCGTCGCGATCGCTTCATCCATCATCGACTGATACAGTGCATCCGTCGTGCTATCGCGCCACGCATTGCGGCGGCGCATATCCGTGAAGGTCTCTCCAGCTCCCCGCGTCAGATCGACTTCACATTTGAATTCCGGCACGTCCCGCCGAGCCTTGGAAGAATTGTACGCGCCGTGAAACTGCGTGATCTCGTGGAGCAGGCCGAATCGTTTCGGGTCATGGCGCACAATCCACGCCGCGGGCATGAACGCGAGCTGCGCCGGTTTGCCGAGTGCGTCCGCGACATGCCGATAATAATCGCGCCACGTCACAACCTCGTCGCGCGTGGCATTGTATTCCTGGCCGTACGTCTTGGGATTGAGCGCCGCGTACGCGAAGAGCTTGCCAACGTCATCCCGGTGCGTGGACTGCCAGAGCCCCAGGCCGTCACCCGCGCAAAGCACGGGCCGCCCGCGGTCGATGCGGTCCCACGCGACGGCATCCGCTTCAAGGTTGTCGATCAATGGCGCGCCCGGTCCGTAGGTGTGGCTCGGACGCATGATGGTGACATTGAATCGGCCGAGCTTGTGCATCTCGCGAAAGATCCGTTCGCAGGCCACCTTGTTGCGCCCGTACTCGCTGATCGGTTCCTGCGGGAACGATTCGTCAATTAGCACGCCGGGCGGCGCTTTCACACCATACGTGCAAACGGTCGAGCAAAAGATGAATTGCTGACAACGTCCGCTGAATGCCCCGACGACAGCAGCGGCCTGCTCGGAGTTGAAGCAGACCATGTCGATGACCACATCGAACCGGGCTGCCAGCATGGTCCGCTCGAATTCGTTAAACTGATTGCGGTCGCCCCGGATCCGTTTCACGTCAGGCGGAAGCGTGTCTTCGCGCTGGGCGCGATTGAACACGGTGACCTCGGCGCCTCGTGCGCGCAGGTGTTTGACGATCCCGCGGCTGATCAGACCCGTCCCGCCAATAATCAGAACCTGCATCGGTCAGACCAAATCGCAGGCTTCAGCGGGCATCCAGTGCGCATCCTTCCCGTCCCACTTGACATTACAGCCGATGGGATTGGTCAGCGGTTTCGAAACGGGTTTGCCCGCCAAGTGATCGCGCAACGCATTCTCCAAATCGTTTACAGTCATCTTGCCTGTGTCACGCGGACTGTCCACCCCACGGCCGGTGTAGACCAGTTTGCGGTTCTTGTCGAACACATAGAAATGCGGTGTTCGCAATGCCCCGTACGTGCGGGCTACGTCCTGTGATTCGTCGTACAGGTACAGCCAGGGGAACTTCTTCTCCTGCATGCGCTGAAGCATGTGCGGGAAATCGTCCTCAGGATATGTGTTTTTGCTGTTCGAGTTGATTCCCACGAATCTCACTCCGTGCGCCGCGAATTTCTCCGCCGTCTTCCGCGTGACCTCATCCGACCCGGTCACATACGGGCAGTGGTTGCAGGTGAAAAAAACGACCAGGACCTTTGCATCGCCAAAATCCGCAAGTTGATAGGTCTTGCCATCCGTCGCCGGCAGTTTGAAATCCGGCGCCTTGTCCCCGATTTGTAATGTGAACGCCATTGCGACCTTCCTTTCTGGGCTCACCACGAATCTATCCCGCTCCCGCTTCCGCGACAACCCAATTGTCGCAACACAGCTTACGCGCATGAAGGCAGGCTCTGCTTCCGCTTTTTTTCCTTGTCCCCCGGCAGAATCCACCCTACCAGTCTCGAGATATGAACTCGCTTTCCTGGGGCATTCTCGGCACCGGCCGCATCGCGGGTGTCTTTGCGAAGAACTTGCCCAAATCCAAAACCGGCAAACTCGTCGCCGTCGGCAGCCGATCCCAGACCAGCGCAGACCGATTCGGCGCGGAATTCAACATTATCCGTCGCCACGCCAGCTACCAGGCCCTGCTCGACGACCCGTCCGTTCAAGCCGTCTACATTTCGACGCCCCACCCGATGCACGCCGAGTGGTCCATCAAAGCCGCCCAGGCCGGCAAACACATCCTCTGCGAAAAGCCGCTCGCGCTCAATCACGCCGACGCTGTCACGGTGATCGATGCGGCCCGCCGCCACAATGTCTTCCTCATGGAAGCGTTCATGTATCGCTGCCACCCGCAAACTGTCAAACTCGTCGAACTTCTCGCCCAAAAGACCATCGGCGAGGTCCGCATGATTCAGGCGTCGTTCGGCTTCCACCGCGAATTCAACCCCAATCAGCGCCTTTTCAGCAACGAACTCGGCGGCGGCGGCATCCTCGATGTCGGCTGCTATCCGGTCTCCATGTCGCGTCTTCTCGCCGGCGCTGCGCTCGGCAACCCGTTCGCCAACCCGATTGAATTCACGGGCTGCGGCCATCTCGCCACGACGGGAGTCGACCTGTGGGCCGTTGCTTCGGCCAAATTCCCGGGTGACATCATCGCCGCGCTCGCCACCAGCATCCAGGTCCAACAGGACAATACCCTGCGCGTGTACGGGGCGGAAGGCAGCTTGAGTGTGCGGACGCCGTGGCAACCGGCCCTCGACGGCGGCACGAACACGATCGTGCTCGAATGCAAAGGGTCGACGCGGGAGATCGTCATCGACTCGCCCCAGCCCCTCTACGCCATCGAAGCCGACAACGTCGCCGCCCACATCGAACAGCGACAGTCGCCCGCCATGAGCTGGGAGGACACGCTCGGGAACATGCAGACGCTTGATCGCTGGCGAGCCGCCGTCGGCGTCGTCTATCAATCCGAGAAGGCTCGAAAGTAGCTCCATCCCCAACGATTGTATTTGCACACAAAAACCCTTTGACCCGCTGCCATGCCACCGCCAGTATGATGTCTCGACGGGACAACCCAAGTGTCGAGGCCATTATGAAATATTCCAGACTTTCCATCTTTCTCTCGGCTGCGCTCTGCTTCGCATGTCGCGGAACCGCCCACGCCGATTCTCCGCCGCTGCCGAGCATTCCTACCAACACGTTCAATGTGACCGCGTTCGGCGCCATCGGCGACGGCAAGACGGTCAATACCGACGCCATCCAGAAAACCATCAAGGCCGCTTCGGCTGCTGGCGGTGGTGTTGTCCTGATCCCCGAAGGCAACTTTCTGACCGGCCCGTTCACGCTCGCCAGCCAGATCAATCTCCATCTCGCCAAAGGGGCGACGATTCTGATCACGGACGACTTGAAAACCTACCCGAGCGATGGTGACCGCTATCAGGATTGCATTTCCGTCAACGGTGCGCACGACATCGAAATCAGCGGCGAAGGTACCATCAACGGACAGGGTAAGGTTTGGTGGGACGCGTTTCGGGCCGACAAGTCCATGACCCACCGCCCCTACATGGTCCGACTCGCCAAATGCACGCGCCTTTACGTCCACGGTGTTACTCTCTGCAATTCGCCGATGTTTCATCTCGTTCCGAAAGATTGCACCGACGTGACCATCCAGGGCATCACGATACAGTCGCCGGCCAATGCCCCCAACACGGACGGCATCGATCCGTCTGGCTGGGATTATCTGATCACCAAATGCACCATCGATGATGGTGACGACAACATCGCCGTGAAGCCCGGCAGTGCCCGCTCGCCTGAAAACAAGCATTATGTCATCACCGATTGCATCTTCCGTCACGGCCATGGCATGTCCATCGGCTCGGGCACGGAGGGCGGCATCGAGGATCTGCGTGTCAGCAATTGTACGTTCGATTCGACCGACTCCGGCATCCGCATCAAGACCACGCGCGAGCGCGGTGGACTGCTGCAAAACCTTACCTACGAGAACCTCACGATGACCGGCATCAAGAACCCAATCTACATTATCGACTGGTATCCCGAACGCACCGCGCCCAAAGATCCATCCACGGAAAAGCCGCAGCCGATCACCAGCACGACCCCGATCAATAGGAACATCGTGATCCGCAATGTCACCATTGCCAACTGCCCCACGGCTGGCACCATCCGCGGGTTGCCCGAGGCTCCCATCACCGACGTCACATTTTCGAATGTAATCATATCGGCCCAGTCGCCGATGAAAATCTACTTTGCCAAAGGCATCAACTTCATCGATTCCAAGGTCACCGTCCAAAACGGGAAGCCCCTGGATTTGTTCAGCGCCGAAGTGACCGGGCTGGAATGATTGTCGCGCGACGTCATCCACGCTGGTTTCAGTAACGAGTCGCCGGCGCACCAGCTGAAACAAGTTGACGCAATTTCATCCGCAGCGTTTACTTCTCCCGGCTGGTGATGAATTCACATCGGGTAACGACGGAAGTCCCATCGCGTCCGCTTTCAGCGATCCGCTTTTTCGCTGAGGCGGTGTTGGGGGATCTTCATCGAACGATCCTGCCCGTGTTGCTGATCGGCGCCCTCGGCGCGATTGTGGGCTTCCTTTACCTCGGCGCGTTGCGCGCCTTGCAGCGTGTACTCGGGCCCGAACACAGCGGGCCATGGGTGCACCTCGCCATTATGGCCGGTGTCGGATTGGTGATCGGTCTCATCAAGCGGTTCCTCGACAATCCCGGCGAAATGGAATTGCTTGTGGACAATATTCACGTCCTCGGCGGCCATGACGATCTGCGCGGTTCGTTGCGGTCTCTGGTCCCGGTTTCGCTCCTCTGCATCGCGGCCGGCGGCGCCGCTGGGCCAGAAGCGCCCCTCGTTCAAACCACCGGCACGATGGGCACATGGCTCGCCAAACGGCGCGGGTCCTCCATCGATGACACCCGCGTGCTGACCATCACGGGTATGGCGGCCGGTTTCACGGTGTTGTTCGGCGCCCCGCTCGGGGCGGCGATCTTCGCGCTGGAGATTCTCCATCGGCGCGGGCTCGAGTACTACGAAGCCCTTTTGCCCGCCGTGCTCGGCTCCCTGTGCGGGTATGCCGTGTACGTGGTCGCCACGGGTCTGGGACTCGCCCCGGTCTGGAGGTTTCCCGTCGCTGATGCGCTTCGCAGCGTGGACATCGCCTGGTCGCTCGCTGCCGGGGTTGTCGGCGCCATCGTTGCCGTCATTTTTACCTATCTGACAATTGCGACTCGCCGGGTTTTTGAACGCGTCCCGATGATTGCTCGGTCGATCGCCGGTGGCGTGATTCTCGGCTTGCTCGCGATGCTTTCACCGTTCGCGCTCAAGTTCGGCGAGATCCAACTGGATGCGCTGCTCTCCGCTCCAGCTGTGGCCTCGTTCTTCATCATCGCGGCACTGGCCAAAATGATCGGCACGGCCACAACCGTGTCATCGGGTTGGCGTGGCGGATTCATCATCCCGTTGTTTTTCATCGGTGCGGCACTTGGACGGCTCTGGCATCTGGCGGTTCCGTCCACGAACGAGGTCATGCTGATGGCCGCCCTGATGGTCGCCATCAACACCGGCGTCACGAAAACGCCACTCGGGTCAACGCTCGTCGTTACCGAAATGGCGGGACTCCCGTTGCTCCCGACGGCGATTGTTGCGGCGATTGTCTCGTTGCTGTTGACGAGCGAGGTCGGCCTGATCCATACGCAACGGCGGCGTAGCGCCGGCATCAGCCATCCCGACGCACCGAAGCCCACTCACTAAATCGATAAGCCCGGCGCGTGGGCTGGCGTTTATTCTTTCCGTCGATCTGCAGCCGCCCTTCAGCGCCGCCAGACCCTGCCCCGGTTGAAATCCGTGGCCATCCGTGCCAGTGTACCGGTGGCGGGCAGTAAGTTCTGCCGGACGGGTCGCGAATGACTGAGCAATCTCAACAGGATGACCTTCATCCTGAACGGCTGCCACGAAAGCCGATTCGGAATGTGGCGGGTTTTCGTCTCCCGTGGGTTTCGAGCCTGGCGGTCGCGATCGGTCTGGCGTCGGGGATCGTTGCCTTCCTGCTGTACAAATTAATCGGCTTGTTCACCAATCTGTTCTTTTTCCACAAGTTTTCGTTCTTGTTTCGCAGTCCCGGTGCCCATCATCTGGGCCTCTGGGTAATCGCCCTGCCTGCGGCAGGCGGACTGGTGGTCGGTCTCATGGCAAAATATGGCTCTCCCAAAATCCGCGGGCACGGAATTCCGGAAGCCATGGAAGCGGTGCTGATCAGCCGCAGTCGCGTCGAACCAAAAGTCGCCATCCTCAAGCCTCTGTCCGCTGCTCTGGCGATCGGTACCGGTGGACCATTCGGCGCCGAAGGCCCGATCATTCAGACGGGCGGTGCCCTGGGCTCGATTGTGGGGCAATTGGTGCGGATGACGGCAGCGGAACGCAAAGTATTGCTGGCGTGCGGTGCCGGTGCGGGCATGGCCGCGACGTTCAATACGCCGATTTCGGGTGTGATCATCGCGATTGAGCTCCTGCTGTTCGAATTCAAATCGCGCTCGTTCATCCCGCTTGTGATTGCCACCACCCTGGCCACAACCATTCGCCATCAATTGATGGGCTCCCGCGCCATGTTCGAGGTCGGCCTGGTGGATTTCGGCATCCCGCGTGCCCTGCCATACTATCTCCTCCTCGGCGTGGTGTGCGGCATCGCCGCCATCGGTTTCACCAAATTGCTATTCTGGACGGAAGACCAGTTCCTGCGACTGCCTCTCGATCAAATGTGGTGGCCAGCCATCGGCGGGCTGGGGTTGGGAGTCATCGGCTATTTCCAACCCCGCGTGTTCGGCGTTGGCTACGATACGATTTCCGACATCCTCACGGGAGGGCTCACGCTCAAACTGCTTGTCGTCCTCATGATCTGCAAAGCTGTTGCGCTGGTGGTTTCGCTCGGCTCCGGCACCTCCGGCGGCCTGCTGGCTCCCATGTTTTTCAGCGCCGCTGCCATGGGGGCCGTGTTCGCCGATTGTGTAAACCAATGGATTCCGGGCGCGCATCTGTCCGCGGGCGCGTTTGCCATTGTGGCCATGGGCGCGGTCTTCGGCGCGGCGGCCCGCGCCCCCTTCACGTTCATCATCTTTGCCTTCGAAATCACCCGCGACTACAATTCCGTGCTCCCCTTGATGTTGGTCGGCGTCATCTCCAGCGGAATTGCCCTGCGGTTCCTCCGCGAATCGATCATGACTGAGAAACTCGCCCGCCGCGGTCTCCGTGTTCAGCAGGAATACGAAGCCGACATCCTCCAGGAAGTGAATGTAGGAGACGTCATGCTCCGTAAACTGCAGACCGTGCCGGCTACCATGCCGCTGACCGAGTTCTCCGACTACATTGCCAAAAACGATCCGCGGTTCACCGCTCATCATTCGACCTTCATTATCGACAGCGAGAATCGCCTCGTCGGCATCATCGCGCGTGGCGACGTGTTGCGCGTCTTGGAACAGGAACCCGCGACGGCGAAAACCGTATTGGAAGCGGGCACGCGCGAACTCGTCGTGACCCATCCGGATGAAACCGTGTATATCGCCGTCACCAAAATGCTGGCGAACGACGTTGCCTCACTGCCGGTCGTCAAGCGCGGAGCCCCTCACGAAGTCATCGGGTATTTCGGGCGCCGCCAGGTCATGGCGGCTCGCATGCGCCAGTTCGATGAAGAATACGACATGGAACCCGGCTGGCTCAGTCGCCCCCGTCGCACCCCGTAACATTCCGGACGGGTCGAGCGTCGGTCATGATTCCGAAACGGCTCGATTCAAATCCTCAATCAATGCGTCCACATCCTGACAACTGCGGGCGCGGGCGGTCTGCTCGATGGAATGCGCCCCGCCACAACAAAAATCCACCTTGTGATTGCCGAAAACCGCCACGGTCTGCGGCCATCGATCCGCCACCTCACGCACAATCATGTCCCTGGTAATCTTCGCCGGTGCTGTTGGGACAGTCGATTCCCCACAACAGCACCCTGCTTGGTGTCGGGTCGCGAACTTCTCTCGAATGGTCTTGATCAGGCTCATTTCAATTCCTCCCTTGGATTGCTTCATTCAACTGTTGGATCAATGGCTGCGGATCGACGCCGTGGCGCCGTGCGGCAAACTCGATCGTCACGAACCGCGGCGGCTCATGCTCCATCGCCGCCAAACCCGCCAGTCCGCCATGGATCAACACGGGCCGGGTCTCCGGATAAACCTCGAGCAATTCGGCCACGCGCGTGGTCATCTTCACCAAGGATCCCCTGGAAAACTCCTCCGCCCTCTCCCGTAACGTCATCAGCATGTTGATCGCAAACATTACCAGCGCCGCGAACACCGACAGGCCCGCCGCCTCCGACCATACATAGCTCCACGTCGTATCGAACACCTTGTTGAACGCCATGGAGAACGCCAGCGTCGTGCCCGCCGCCAGTGCCCAGAACGATGACCGCATTAACCGTCCGCTCCAGAGGTTCACACCGCTGAAGATCGGGAGGACGCGATAGGTCACGCCGAAAATCATCGGCGTGATAAACCCGATCGCCATCGAGTGCCGGGCCGAAGCGCTCAGCCGAAACACGTCCGCGTGAAATGGGATCCAGGCAACCATCAGCAGCCACGCATATGCCAGCTTGATGAACCACGCGAACGAGTTGTCCACGCCCTTGATTTCGATTCTGGTCCGCCGCGGGGCGAAAATCCCCAGAGCCCAGACGAACAGTACAATTGCTATTGCTTCCAGGGTTGAGGCCGGATACGCGAGTTGCTCCACCGGATATCGCACCAGGATCGCCGCGTTCCACAACCAGAAAGCCGCGCTGGCCGCCCCAGTCTTCGGTTCGCGCAACCCAAGAAAATGAGGCAACACGCGGAGCGAAAAGCCAAAGATCATGTTGGCGATGAATCCGAAGAACGCGACGTGGATCCACAGCGCGTCCTGCAATGCTGGAATACCGGGAGATCGTTTGATGGCCATTTGCGTGACGATCCATAAATTCCACATCGCCAGCACCGCGAACCACCCCATGCTTGCCCAGATAAATTTCTCGTACGATTCGCGCTTTTGCTCTGAGCGGGCAACCGCCATCCCGATCAGCCATACAAAAATGCCGACCGCAATGGCTTCCATCGCGCCGGAAAGCAACATCCCCGCGGCCATTACCCGATCCCTCGCGAACGGCTGCGCGATGACCCGCAACAGCACTCCGAGAAACATCAGCCAGAAGCACGATTTCACCGCGCGCACCGACCGCAATGGCTGCATCTTCATCCGTGGCACCGCGTGAAACGCCACGCCCATGATGAAGAGTCCAACCCAGCCGAAAATCTGCGCGTGGCCATGAACCTGTTTCAGCACGCCGCTGATCTCGTAGTATGATTGGGCCAGCGCGATTCGGGTGAGATTCACAACGCCCAAGCCAAACCCAACCGTCAACGCGACCACGAACGCGCCCAGCACAAATCGCCGGTGTAGACTCTCGCCTTCCGCTTCAGCGGCGCGTTCCTTCGCCTGCACCTGCTGCTCCGGCTTCCATTCTCCACGTTGCGCGCGGTTCAGTTCTTCCACAAATTCACGCAACGGCACGCGGTGCGCCGCGGCAAAAATGAACAACGGCTCCGGCGGTCCGTATTCGCCGCCGCACCCCGCAATGCCGTACTTCTCGAACACAGGCCGGCATTGCGGATACTCCCTGTTGATATCCGACACCAGCATCGTGTATTGGATCGCGCCCGCCGGCTTGGATTCTGTTGTTGGATTCGTTGTATTCATGGATGCACCAGGCAACCCTTGCAACGCACAGGGTCCTTGTCGGAGTGATAAATACTGCATTGGGCACGACCGGTGACGTCGAGGTAGCCGACCGCCCCCTGTTCGATGCGGAAGATCGCGTGATCGACAAGCGTGTATGTTCCGGGAACTTTCGCGTCGAACTCCACAACCGTGGCGCCCCCGGACGGCACCAACGTGGTTTGCACCGACCGCGCTGGCGGACTGATCAGGTCGCCCTCCCGATACACTTTGTCGAAAACAGTCCCGATGATGTGAAATGATGAGATGAGATTCGGCCCGGCGTCCCCAAAGTAAATGCGGACGCGTTCACCCTCGTTCGCCTTCAGCGAATTCTTGCCCGTTAATGAGTTGACCCGGCCGTTGAACACCACAAACGTTGGACGTTCCTCCAATCCTTTGTCGTGTGAATACTCCAGAAACTCGGCGTCTTCGGGCGCATCCTTCGTGTACACCTCGCTCTGCATCACAAAGAATTCACGGTCGACCTTTGGCAATCCGCGCTTCGGCTCGACCAGAATCATGCCGTACATCCCGTTCGCAATGTGGTCCATCACTGGCGGCGCCGCGCAATGATAAATGAACAACCCGGGTTGCAGCAGTTTAAACCATGACACGCGTTCCTCGCCCTTCACAACGGTGGTGACGGGCGCGCCGCCGCCCGGTCCCGTCACAGCGTGTAAATCGCAGTTGTGCGGCTTGCCGCTGTCGTCGGTGTTGGCAACGTGAAGTTCCAGCGTGTCGCCCTCGCGGGCGCGGATGAACGGTCCCGGCGTGTGCCCATTGAACGACCAGTAGGCGTACTTGATGTCGCCCTTCAGTTGGTTTGTAAACACCCCGCTGGTCAGGTGCACCTCCACAATCGCCGGGGGACGCCGCCCGATTGGCGGTGGCACCTCCGGCGCAAATGTAAGTTGGGCCTGCACACGCAACGGAGCGGCGACGACGGTATGCACGACTGCGATGATCCCCGCTGCTGCAAGTAATGACGTCATCAGTTTCATTTTCGGCCAAATCCTTTCTGACATGGTCCACGGTAGCACCGCCGCCCGAGAAGCTGATTGACGCAGGTCAACACTTCGATGCGTTTGGTAAAAACATGCTCGGCCCAGCTGTTTTCAGGGCCACACGGCAGCCAATCCGTCGATTTCCATCCAAAGCCGGCAGGTTGTGGCAGGATTATATCTTCTCATCGCCGCGCCCGATCGCTTCCAGGCGCGGGCGATTCTGGATGCGAATAACGCTGCCACGGAAGGTGAGAATGCGCGCCCGCGCCAGGCGCGCGAGCATGCGCGAAAAAGTCTCTTTCGTTGTCCCGAGCATCTGCGCCATTGTCGTTTTGCTGATTTTGACTCGAATGCTGTTGCCCGATTCCGCCGGCAAGCTGACGACATAGCTCGCAAACCGCGCCGGCACTTCCTTCAGCGTCAGATCGGTCAGCGCATTGCGCATCTGGTTGAGCCACCGAACCAGCGTGCCGATAATCTTGAAGCTGAGTTGCGGATTGCGCTGCAACAGACGCCGAAAGCCGTTCTTCTCAACGAACACGATCGTGCTCGGCCCCAGCGCCTCCGCCGTCGCCGGATACGCTTCCATGAACATCGCCGCCTCGGCGAACGACTCCCCGGCCTCGACCACGTGGAGCACCCGCTCGCGTCCGTCCGGCCCAACCCGGAAAATCTTCACTGCGCCGCTGGCGACGAGAAAGAAACCCCGCGACGTATCGCCTTCCCGGAAAACCGTCTGCCCCTTTCGATATTCTTTCCGCAACGCGATCGGCTGCATTTCCCGAAGCTCCCGCTCATCCAGGTCCGAAAAAAGCTTGCAGCTTCGAAGCAGGTACGTTGGGTCTGTTGTCATTACGCTTCCGCCCCTCCCAAATCACGCCCGCGCCATGCAAACCACAGTGTGCCGAGCGCGCCAAACGCAAATGCCGACAGCAGATTCCATCGCGGCGAGGCCTGCCAGAGCAACGCCCCGCCAAACGCCGCGACCGACACGACCACATCGCGAATCAGGTAGTAGATACCGAACACGCTCGCCTTTCGGTCTTCGGGCGCGAGGTCCATGATCAGCGCCTTGCGCGTTGGTTCGCCGAATTCCTTCAACCCGCGCAGCACAAACGCCACGATCAACATCTCGAACGACCGCGAGTACAAGAGCAGCAGGGGAAACATCGTGAAGAAAACAAATGTCATCACCACAAACGGCTTCTTGTGGCTGCGGTCGGCCAGATAAGCCACCGGAATGTAGATCGCGATGGCCGTGGCCATCTCCACCGTGCGCAGCACGCCAAATTGCAGCGCGCTCACCGGCCCCGGCGCGGCCATCGTCCCAACCGCCCACACCACCACAAACGCATACGGAATCTGTTCGCAGAACCGCACAAGGATGTCGGCGACCAACAACTGTTTCAGGTCGGCATTCATGTATCGCCACAGCCGCATCGGATTATGGTGGGCCTCGGGCTTCTCATGGGCCGCATCGTCCTCGATCAAGACTTGCTGCAAAATCGCGGCGATGACCGCCATCGCCAGCGCCACGAGAAATGCCAGACGGACCCCCCGCTCGACGCCCCACATCTTGATGAACGCTCCGCCCATAATCGGCCCAATCGCCATCGGCACACGCCGTACCAGCGAATGCAGCGATACACCCATCGCGCGTTTGTTCTTCGGCAACACCTTCGCGACCAGACTCATCGTCGCCGGCAATGAAATCGCCGTCCATGATAGAAACAACGCCGCGCCCGCCAAAAACGCCTGCCAGTTTGGAAACAGGATGACGATCAGAAATCCCGCCATGGATGCCGCATTAAAGATCATCAGCGCCCGCTTCGTCCCGAGCCTCTCGGAAAGGTAACCCCCGTAAAACGTGTACAGCGCCCCCACAAGGTTATCCATGCCGTTGAGGAACCCGATCGAGAGAAAACCGCCGCCGAGCGCCAGCAGGTACAACGGCAGAAACTGCTCCGCCATGTGTTCGCCCATCCCCACCAGCACCACCATTCCCAGCAAGCCGACGACGCTCCGCCGCAACCCGAGAAATTCCACCAGCCGTCCCCGGGCTGATGCCGTCGTTTCTGGGGTGGAAGTCATCACGCGATGTTTACGACCCTTGTTGGTGAACCGCAAGTGCGCGTTTCATATCGCAAGCCCAGACTTCCACCGCCAGCCGCGGAGCGGTATCGTATCGTCGATTTGCGCCCGACCAAACCAGATGTCGACAGCCGCTCGATCCGTTCCTGCTGGATCGGCGTTGCCATCCTCTTCGGGCTGACTCTGCTCATGTTCGGCGATGTGCTGTTCACCAGACGACCCGTCATCCTGTCCGACGCGGGGAACGATCTCGCCTCGCAATTCATCTACTGGCGCGAATTCACGGCCGAGCAACTTCTTCTCGGCCACCTCCCGCTGTGGAACCCGCACGTCTTCTGCGGAATGCCCTATCTCGGCTGGGCGCAAACCCAGGTCCTGTACCCGACCAACTGGCTCGACCTCGCATTGCCGCTCCCCTTCTCCATTAATCTCGGTATCGCGCTTCATGTTTTTCTCGCCGGATCATTTACCTGTTTCTGGGGACTGCGCCGCGGTCTGCGCCCACTTCCGGCAATCCTGGCGGGTGCACTGTTCATGTTTTCGGGTTCATTCTTTCTTCACATCTACGCCGGGCACTTGTCTCTGCTGTGCGCCGTCGCGTGGACTCCTCTGGTATTCGCTTCCGTCGACGAATGGGCCAGGACGCGCGCATGGCGCTGGGTCGCGATGGGCACGGTTGCCGTCACCATCCAGATCTACGCGGGCGATTTCCAAGCCTGCTTCTATACCGCGGTCGCGGCTGCTCTGCTTCTGCTCTTCGGTCTGATCAATTCGAAGCACCGGCCAACAATCCTCTGCGGTCTCATCGCGATGTATCTCGGCGCAGCCGCGCTTGGCGCCGTCCAACTCTTTACCAGTCTCGACGCCGCGGCCGAAAGCATTCGCAGCGGCGGCATCTCGTATCGATTTGCCTCGATGGTCTCGTTCGCCCCCGAGAATCTGCTCACCATTCTGGCCCCCGGATTCTTCGGCAACGGCTCCGCCGTGCCGTACTGGGGAGAATGGTACCGATGGGAAATGTGCCTGTTCATCGGCGTGAGCGGGCTGATGCTCGCGGTCTATGGAGCCGTCAACGGACGGAAGGAACTTCGGCGCGTACTGGCTCCGCTGTTTGTGATCATGCTGGCGCTCGCGCTTGGCGCGAACACGCCTCTTTTCAAAATCCTCTACCACTGGGTGCCTGGCTTCAATCAATTCCGCGGCAACGCCAAATTCAGCATCGAAGCCTCGCTGTTCCTGGCCATGCTTGCCGGCGTCGGCTTGGATCGTCTGCTGCATCATCCAAAGCGCAGCCGATGGCTCGCTTGGGGAGCCTTCATCACCGCGCTCGTCGTGGGATTTGCTGCCTGGCAGCTTCATGCAGCGTCCGTTTCGCCGCAGCCGGCCCGTTGGTGGTCTCACGCACTCCAATCGGTCAACACCACTCGCGCGTCGTATCTGCCGGCGGCCTCCTATTCGGACACATCGTTCGTCAAAAATGCCGGCCTCTTCGCTTCGCGATGCCTGTTCATCGCGGCAATCGAATTGCTCGTTCTCGGCGGGCTGATGCTTTTCGCAGAGACTTCCCGATGGGTGGTTTACACGATGGCACTGCTGGCCGTGGCCGAAATTTTCGTTTTCGCCAGATCGACGCTCGCGACCTTCGATGTTGCATACACCGAAGCGCCGAAATTGAAAGCGTTTCTCGATGAGCGTCCGGGAGACTACCGCATTTTCTACCAACAGATTCCCAATATCGCCATCTGGCTCGGGCGTGAAGACGTCTGGGGATACGCGCCGCTCGTCACAAAACGCTACGCCGATTTCATGGCGTTCACGCAGGGACAATCCTCCGATGTCATCGAGCCACACATCGGATTTTCCCGATTCCACCCCGTCTACGCCATGCTCCGCTGGCGTTACGCTTTCCTCGCCGACAAAAACGGTGACCGCGTCCTGACACAAAGCGCCTTCATGCCGCATCTTCGGTTGATCCAGGAAGCCCGGGTAATTCCGGGGCGCGAGCAAATCTTCCAGGCATTGGATTCTCCGTTGTTCGATCCGCGGCAACAAGTCATCCTCGAAACCCAGCCCGATCCCCCACCGCAATCTTCCGCCGAGACGGGAACGGTCACGCTCGTCGATTCGTCCGTCAACCAATTGACCATCGAAGCCGATCTTCCGCATCCGGCGATCCTCTTGATCACCGACGCGTACAGCACCGGATGGCGGGCGCGTCCGCTGGCTGGCAGCGCGCAGAGCACCTACGACATCTTGCCGGCCAATTACGTCTTGCGGGCCATTCCGTTGTCCCAGGGCCATCATCACATCTTAATCGAATATGCGCCGATCGGATTCCGCGTCGGCGTGTGGATCTCGGTGGTGTCTTTGGTGGTTTTCGTTGTCACGGTCGTGTTCTCCATTCGGCGAAACCGTGCCCATCCGCAATCACTTCCGGTTGGTTGACCTTTGTTGCTTCTGCTCGCGCAACGCCTCGGCCAAATTCTGCTGCGCCTGCGCGTCGTTCGGATTCAGCCGTGTCGCCTCAAAAAAATGCTGAATTGCCTCGTCCAGCTTGCCCTGATGATAGAGCACGACACCAATCCCGTCCTCCGCCTCCGCGTATCGTGGATCAATCCGTAGCGCCGCCCTGAAATGCTCCAGCGCTTCCATCTCCCGGCCCGCCTTCTCCAGCGTCCGCCCCCAGTCGTACTCGGCCAGCGAAAACTCCGGCTTCAACCGCATCGTCTCCGCAAACGCCGCGCTTGCCTCGTCGATCTGCCCCGCCGTCGCCAGGGCAAGAGCGAGACCATACTGCGCATCGGGATTCATCGGCGCCTTGCGCGCCGTGTCCTGCCAAATGGAAACCTCGGTCCGGTAATCCATGTTCCGCCGTATCGTCGTCGCCCCCAACGCGACACCGGCCATCGCAACCAATGCCGCCCAAACCCATGCCCTGCTCTTTCCGCCAACGACCTCGCCAAGCAACCAATACATTCCGCAAACGATCCCCGCCACGACCGCCATGAGCGGCAGATACATCCGATGCTCGAACATGGGATGCAGCAGCGGAATCACCGAGGACGTCGGCGCCAGCGCGACAAAAAACCATGCGCCCAGAAATCCTCGGGGACTCCTCCGCGCCAGTAGCCACGCCGTCCCAAGTAGCGATCCTCCGATCACCGCGCAGAACAGCCAGAACAGCAATCCGGTCGATTGTTGCGGCCGGCCATATAAGAGACACAGATTGTCCGGCCACAAACTCAGCCGTAAATAGTGGACGATCACCTGCGGTTGCAGCATCGCGTAATCGATCCATCCGATCGCCCGCCCTCCCGATACCACACCCGCACTGCCCATCCATTCTTTTTTGCCGGCCGCCAGAAAGACCGTCGCCAACAACCAGCTCGCTCCCAGGCCAACATACAGCCGCCAGCGTTTCCGCCAGAGTTCCGACCATCCCCCCGCCAGAAATATCCAGTCGTACGCCAGCGCCAGAAACGGGACAACCGCTGCCACCGGCTTCGATCCCACGGCCAGCGCGCAGGAGAGTATCGCTGCAGAGTTCCATGCGGTCGCCCGCTCCACCATCGCCCCACGAATGACGCAATACAACGTGAGCACCGCAAACAGCCCAGCCATACTCTCCGCGCGCTGAATCACGTACGTCACGCTCTCCGTGTCGAGCGGGTGCACCGCCCACAATAGCGCCACCGCAAACGCGATTCCGTCCGCCGATTCACCGAACCGATCCGCCAGCCGTCGCGTCCGCAATGTCCGCCGCACCACACCAAACAACGCCAACCCCGCCAACGCGTGTATCAGATTGTTCACAAGGTGGTACCCGATCGGCTCCAGTCCGCCGATGGCGTAATTCGCCGCCAGACTCCATTGCACGACCGGTCGCGACGTGTTCAGCAGCGGCTTCCACAACGGCCACAACGTGCGGATGTTCGGGTTGTTCAAGATCCATGGCACATCATCCAGAATGAACGGCCCGTGCAGGTTGTTGCCGTACACCACCAGCGCAAGTATCGCCAGGGATACACCGAGCCACCAAGACCGCCTGTTGGATGGTTCAGGTTTCATCGCAAGATTGACTGTTCGGAATCAGCCCCCAGATGGTAACCGGACCAAAACGCTTTGGAAAGACGCGGTTTTGCCCGATCCGACCACCCTCCAGAGCCTTCCTTTTCACCAATAACCGCGTCCGGAAAGCCCGAACCCTGTTGTGCGCAAAGCTCCTGACCACGCACTTCCGCCCATCGAAGCGGCTTCCTTGGGTTCGTTCCCCTAATTCTTGGGTTCGTTTTCGCTTTTCTCGGGTTATTCCCGGGTTCGTTTCCAGATTTCTCGGGTTCGTTTTTTGATGAAAAGTGTAAAGAAAACCGACACCCGATTTCCGCAACTTGCTCATTCTGCGGCTCTTGTGAAATATGGGCTCTTTCAATTCTCGGGTTCGTTTTGCAATTTTTACTTTTTTTCGGGTTCCCACCCCCTCGTCGCAGCGGCCAACCCTTCATGTCAAAGAACGTCCGATGAACACTATCTGGTGCCGATACACATGTCAAACACTAAACCCGATATCCGTCACGCCGACCACCCAAACCAAACGCGTGGGCGGCAACCTCCACAGAAGGGACCCGCAAATTTCCATTTGCAACGCTCCCCGCAGCCCGTACAATCCCTCCTCCCGCCCACTGGGCTGGGGTTTGGCGAAAGGTTAATCCATGAAATCTTACAATGTGGCAGTTATCGGCGGCGACGGCACGGGACCCGAGGTCGTGCGCGAAGCAATCAAGGTGCTCAATGTCGCATCAAAAAAATTCGGCATCAAACTCAATTACACTGACTACGATTTCGGGGGCGACCGCTACCTCCGCACCAAGGAAATCCTGCCGGAAAGCGCCGTCAGCGAACTCCGCAAATTCCCCGTCGTCCTCCTCGGCGCCATCGGCCATCCCGACGTGAAGCCCGGCATCCTCGAAAAAGGCATCCTGCTCCGGCTCCGCTTCGAGATGGAACAGTACATCAATCTTCGCCCCGTGAAACTCTACGACGAACGGTTCTGCCCCCTCAAAGACAAGGGGCCGGCCGACATCGATTTCGTCGTGATTCGCGAAAACAACGAAGGCCTCTATACCGGCAGCGGCGGGTTCGTGTTCAAGGGCACCCCCAACGAGATCGCCGTCCAGGAGAGCATCAACACGCGCCGCGGCGTCGAACGCTGCCTGCGTTACGCCTTCGAACTCGCCCGCAAACGCCGCGGCGGCAAGCCGTGGAAGGGCCTCAAACCCGAGGACGTAAAAGCCGGCAAGAAAGCCCAGCTCACGTTGTGCGGCAAGACCAACGTGCTCACCTACGCCTTCGACCTCTGGGAACGCGCGTTCCATGAAATCGGTGAGAAGGAATATCCTGATATCAAACGCGACTACGCGCACGTTGACGCCACGACGATGTGGTTTGTGAAGAATCCCGAGTGGCTCGACGTGATCGTCACCGACAACATGTTCGGCGACATCATCACCGACCTCGGCGCGATGATCCAGGGCGGCATGGGCATCGCCGCCGGCGGCAATATCAACCCCGAGGGCACCAGCATGTTCGAACCCATCGGCGGCAGCGCGCCGAAATACACCGGCAAGAACGTGATTAATCCCCTCGCCGCGATCTGCGCCGGCGGTCTCATGCTCGATTTCCTCGGCGAAACCAAAGCGGCCCAGGCCATCGAAGACGCCGTCATCAAGACTGTTCGCGAGAAATTGAAGTCCCTCGCCGCCGGCAAAATGGGCTACGGCACCAAGGAAGTCGGAGATTTGGTCGCAGCGGCGGTGTAACCTGGGGCAGCTCATGGGCCGAATCAGACGAGGAGGCTACATCATTGAGTGGTTTATTGGAGACCACGTGCCGCGTCACGTACACATTTACGGCAGCGGAGGGCGGTTTATTGGGCGCCTGGACACCAATCGAATGAAAGGAATTGAGAACTGGAAACCTGACCGAAAATTGGTTAAGATTATCGAGTCGTTGAAGCGCGAAGGCCGTCTATGAAACAAGATGTGCATCTAAAGAAGCCCTATGGCAAATCGTCGTTCTCCCGCATCAAGCATGCGCGTTTTCTCGGCTGGGAAGACGCGTTCGATGTCGAGTTCGAAGATGGCCTCTGCTTTCTTGAGCCACAGACTGTCGTCCGCAAGGCCAACCGAATCTCTGCAAAGGCCGTTCCCGTTCGCGTGGAAGTGGATGAGGAACTGGGCAGTTACTTCAAAGTGACCTACGACACCGGCGAAGCCGCCGAAGTCTCGTGGTCTTTTGTACGCGAGACCCCCCCAAAGTGAAACCTACGGCAGCCACGCGGGCAGCGAAGGCCGCTCGCTTCACCGATGGCATGCTCTATATCGAGCTGACCGATGGGCGTGAAATTGGCGTCCCGCTCTCCCGCTTTCCCTGGTTGTGACGGGCCACTCCTTCCCAACGCCGCAGGTGGCATATCGAACCCTGCGGTATCGCCATCTACAGGGACGACCTCGACGACGGCATCGAAGTCGAGCATTTGTTCAATTAGACCCTCGCCGCCGGCAAAATGGGCTACGGCATGAAAGAGGTCAGTGATCTGGTAGCGGCTGGAGCGTAAGAACGGGTGGTGCTTCAAAAGCACAAGTGTCTGCCGTAGAAATTGTTGCGCTGTTTTTTTGACTTAATTGTACTCATACTACTTGACATGTGTGTAGTCTTTAGACTATATAGTCTACATACAGGAGATCGCTATGCAAATTGACATCGATTTCGAAGTGTTCAAGTCGCTCACAACGATGCGGGAAAGCGAGAATACGACCTACAATGATGTGCTGCGAAGGATTCTGGAGCTTCCGCAAATCGAGACCGCCCCCCCACCGAAGGGTCTTACCTCCGGTAAGAGTTTCATTGCCGAAGGGGTTGAGTTTCCTCACGGCACCGAGTTCCGTATGAAGCACAAAGGCCAGTGGTTCATGGCCAAAGTGTCCGATGGTTGTCTTGTTCAGAACGGCAAGGGATTTAGCTCGGTCAGCAAGCCGGCGTGTGAGATCACGCATACGAGCGTCAATGGCTGGAAGTACTGGGAATGCCGATTCCCGGGGCATTCCGATTGGCAAAGCATCGACAGCTTGAGGCATCGGACGTCCGGTAACACCCGTTAGAGAGCGCCGTCCAATCGGCATTCGATCACACGCAACACGAGATCTGTGCGATGAGTAACGACGATGACAACGTAAAGGCCGAGATTAAGAAACTGGTCAACATGCAACTGGCCAAGATTTTTCAGAATTACGCGAAAGCGCGCACTGCTTATCAGAACCCCTACGGGCTTCCCGAGCTTGATCCACTCAGACACGAAATTGCCATCTGTATAGCGTTTGGTCTGAACCAAGCAGCCATTACGCCCACCAATCACTTTCTTGAGAGCCTCCTGAAGTACGCTTTGATCTATCAACATACGTTGAAACAGGATACTGAAAAACACCAAGTCCGCGGTCGTGCGGTCAAGGCTGTCGCGGAGTTCTGTGCCGATGGGAAGAAGCTCTTCGGTAATAAGAACCTGAATGAGACGATCGATTACGCGTGTCGCAACGGGTTAATTACGAAAGACGAAAAGAAGATGCTTCATAAGTATCGCGAGATCTTCCGTAACGCCTATGGACACGCGGACAAAGAAAAGACGTTCGGCGATGCCCAGACCTCGGCGTTTGCTCTCAGGGTCGAGGGCAATGCAATCGTGAACGATTCCGCCGGCGATATCCGTCTTGCTGATTTCCTGCCGGCACAAGGCTTGTTTCAAGTTGCGCTCGCCGAAGAACACGCGGCACCCTATTATCTTTCCATCGACAAGCTGGCTCGCGGAATAAAACACAAACTCTTTCCCGAGGCTGATCAGCCAGGGAAGACCGATTGACTCAGTCTTATTATGGTGTCACCCGACACGTTTCCCACCCAATCATGGCCTGCTTCCGTTCCCGGCCCCAGCGGTAGTCGCCGATGATGCCGAGGCTGCGGATGACGCGGTGGCAGGGGATCAGCCAGGCGACTGGGTTGCGGCCGACGGCCGAGCCGACCGCCCGGCTTGCGCTCGGCGCGCCAACCTTCGCGGCCAGGTCGCCGTAGTTCGTCAGCCGGCCCGGCGCGATCGTCAGCAACGCCTGCCAGACCTTCAACTGAAAATTCGTCCCGCGCAGATGCAGATGAAACGGCGTTCCGCCATCTTCCATGCCTCTGCTGAAAATCTGCCGGCAGATATTCGCGGTTTCCCTCTTGTCCTCTACGAACCTGGCGGCGAGCCATTCGTCGCGCAACTCGCGAAACGCCTTCACGGCTGATGCAGTGGACACGAATCGTAGCGCGCAAATGCCGCGGTCCGTCCTGGCCAACAGGCATTCGCCAAATGGCGTCGGATGAAATCCATACTCAATCGTCATGCCTTCTCCGCCAAGCTTGTACTGGCCCGGGGTCACCGCCTCGCAGGACACGAACAGATCGTGCAATCGCCCCGCGCCCGAAAGCCCACTTTGGTAGGCGGCATCGAGCACACTCTTGGAATCTCGCAGCAGTGTCTTGGCGTGCTCCTTCGTCAGGAATTGCAAAAACCGCTTCGGGCTGGTCCCGGCCCATCTCTGGAACAATCGCTCGAAATGGAATGGGCTGAGATGGACGTGCGCCGCGATGTCGTCCAGTGTTGGCCGGCGGAGATAATTCGCATTGAGAAAACTCAGGGCTCGTTCGATGCGCACGTAATCCATCGCCGCCTGCGACAACGGCATGGCTCCCCGCCCGCTCTCGATCCCTGACAGTGCAGCTTCCATAACGGAGGCAATTTAGTCCCGCGCCGGCTTGTCCGCGACCCGTTTCTTGCGGAGTTTCGTCCCCACCGCAGACTTGCGCCGGCGGTCAACGCGAGTATACTTCTCCGCCCCTGAATGGGATAAAGGAACACGTCATGGCACAAGGATACAATGTAGCTGTCGTCGGCGCGACCGGTGCGGTCGGCGTCGAGATGATTCAAACCCTCGAAAAACGCAATTTCCCCGTCAAAAACCTGTGGCTGTTCGCCTCCGAGCGCAGCGTGGGCAAGAAACTCAAGTTCAAGGGCACGGACGTAAGCGTCGAGTTGCTCAAGGCCGATATATTTCAGGGCATTGAGTTCGCCCTGTTCAGCGCAGGCGCGTCGCGCTCGAAGGAATTCGCCCACGGCGCCGCCAAACAGGGCGCCGTCGTGATCGACAACTCATCCGCGTTCCGCATGGAACCCGACGTGCCGCTCGTCGTGCCCGAAGTAAATCCCGACGACGCGAAAAAGCACAAGGGGATCATTGCCAACCCCAATTGCTCCACCGCGATCATGCTGGTCGCCGTGTATCCGCTGCACAAGGCCAACCCCGTGAAACGCATCGTCGTTTCGACCTATCAGGCCGCCAGTGGCGCCGGCGCCAAGGCGATGGCCGAACTCGAAGAGCAAACTCACATGCTGCTACACGGCAAAGAGGTGAAAGCCGAGACGCTCCCGCAGCGGATTGCCTTCAATCTCTTCCCGCATGTCGATGTCTTCCTCGACAACGGCTACACCAAAGAGGAAATGAAATTCGTCAACGAATCGCGCAAGATCATGCATCATCCCACGTTGAAGATCAGCGCCACCTGCGTTCGGGTGCCCGTCTACCGCGCCCACAGCGAGGCAGTGAACATGGAGTTCGAGCGACCGATCACCGCCGCCGAAGCTCGCGCGATCCTGTCGAAAGCGCCCGGCGTCCAGGTCGTGGACGATCCCGCCAACAAGAAATACCCGATGCCGATCGACGCCTCGGGAATGTACGATTGTCTGGTGGGCCGTATCCGCCAGGATGTCTCGCGGGACGACGGACGCGGAATCGACCTGTTCGTGAGTGGCGACCAGTTGTTGAAGGGCGCCGCGCTGAACGCGGTGCAGATTGCCGAATTGCTGATCTAGCCGCGGGGCTGTCTGCGCCAGCGGTTCACTGGCCCGCGCCGTTGGCGCCCATGAACCCACCCAGTTGCCCGCTGCCTTCCCAGGACTGGGGACGATTCCACGGGATCGAGCTCACGTTGTTATCGTCGCTGGTCGTGGCACACCCGACCAGCAGGCCGCTACTGGCTGCCATCAAGCCAATCAGCAGAATGGTCCGGAACGTCTTCATCGATCTGGCTGTTTGCCGGATCTAATGTACCACAAGATCGCCCGCTTGTGGAGGGTGCTTCATGTAGTCGGGCAGAATCTGGGCGATGCAATCATTCGCGGCAACGGATGTCACCTGCACCTTGGCGACAAATTTCGAGTCACGGTAGACGAGAAATTCCGAATTCGGCTGGACGCGCTGGAAATGGCCAACATCCATCACGATGAATCCCCACTTGGCGTCCACGAGAGAAACGTGGCCGCGCAATCCCACCGGCGTCGTGCTCAAAAACTTCACCCGTTCTTCCAAGAACTCGTTGGTCGCGTGCATCGCCACCAACTGTTCGCCGAGCACCTTGTTCTCTTCACCCATCGAGATGATCTTGTCTTTGAACTTGTCGATGCTGCCTATGTCCGTGATACCAACCGCCGCCAACGCATTCGTGATGTTTTGGATCGTTGCCTGTACGGTCGCCAATTCGGACTTGGTCTGCGCGAGTTGATTCGTCGCGTCCGTCAACTGCGTCTGGAGGGTGTCGGCTTCCTGGGTCTTTTGGTCGAGCGCCGTCTTGGTGGTGGCCAGAGTCGTTTTCGTCTGGTCCAGATCGCCTTTCGTCTTCGCGAGCGTGTCCTGCGTGGTCTTCAGCGTCCCTCTGGTCTTGCTCAGGTCCGCCTTGGTCGTCGTCAGCGTGTCATTCAACTGCGCGATTTGCGCCAGATGCGCTTTCTTCATGCTGTCCAGCCGAAACGCCAGATATCCCGATCCCAGGCTGACAATGATGACAATAATCGGGGCAATCTTACCGAGTTTATTCATAATGCGGCAGTTCCTCCGTCCAGACATTCTCCGGAAAGTCTGGTTAGCATCCTAGCCAAATATCCGCTCCGCTGTCAACCATCCCTTCCATTTCTCTTGACCCGCATCGACCTGCTTCCGGCGCTCGGGCTTGCGAAATGGCGGCTTCCGCAGCAGAGTCGGCATCACCATGAAGATCGTCAGTGGGGGTCAAACAGGCGTCGATCGCGCCGCCCTCGATGTCGCCATGGCCCTCGGGCTGTCCTGCGGGGGTTATTGTCCGAAAGGCCGACGGGCCGAGGACGGTCGAATTCCCGACCGATACCCCTTGCAGGAAACCCCTTCGCCCGACTACGCCCAGCGCACCGAGTGGAACGTCCGCGACGCGGATGGAACACTGGTTTTGGCGATGGGTGTGCCGACCGGCGGCACGGCTCTGACCATCGACCTCGCCCGAACCCTCCGCCGCCCGCTCCGGGTCGTCGACTTGAATCTTCCTGCCGACATCGATTCGGTCACCGCATGGATAACGTCAAATCGGATCGGGACGCTGAACATCGCCGGCCCGCGAGCCAGCGAGTCTCCGCAAATCTACGACCTTGCCGTGGCGGCATTAAAGAAGCTGCTGCGCGGGATGCAATGATATCCCGGTGCCCGCTTACGTCTCCCAATCGTCCCGCCGGTGTCCGATGTGCCGGTGCCGGCTGTGCGCGCGCACATCCACCGCCAGTTCCCGTTGCGCCGCGTCCACTTCCGCCTCGAAAAGCTCCGCCGAGATGCTTTGCGCGCCCAACGCTTCCACCGTCCGCCGCTCCATATTGTCCGATGTCACCACCAACATGCCGGCCCGCTGTTCCGACTGGCCGACCAGCCGCTCGATCACATCATCCGCCGTCTTGCCCTTTTCGGAAAACAACACCTCGACGCCGTGGCTTGGCTCGGCAACCTCGGGCTTGTGTTTCGCTGCGTACCCGTCAAAAACGACCGTCACCCTGCGTCGATTCTGGTCGGCATATTGGCGCAGCACACGGACGAGCGCCTCGCGCTTCTGCAGCAGGGACATCTGCCGCGCCTTGCGTGTCCCGAACCGCGGCCACGCATGCAGCACGCTATATCCGTCCACCAGTATCCACCGATTGCTCATCGCACCCTTGTGATACCCGAACGGCCGCCCGAAATGAAGCCTGCCGGGAAATTCTTCTGCCGCCTTCCTGCGCATCGTCCCCACCCAGATTCTTCCCGGCGTAATATTCCGGTAATCTGGCCTGTGGCAGGATGCGCCGCAGTCGGCCATTGGCCGGCTCACTGCCCGCAATCGGGCGCGTTAACCACACCATACCAACGGAGGTAGTCAACATGCAGAACAGAGTCATCGTCTCGGGAATCGCCGCCTTCGCTCTTGTCGCAGGGCTCGTCATCAACGCGACCGCCAAGGGGAACGAAAAGGCCGAAAAATCTCTCTCCCTCACCGACGTCCCACCCGCGGTCCAAACAGCCATTAAACAGTTCGCGGGAACGAACCCCATCCTGAAAATCAAACAGGAATCGGAGGATGGCAAGGACTTCTTCGCGGCGAAGGTCACCATCAACGGCGTGAAACAGGGAATCGAAGTCGCTCCCGACGGAACGGTCCTGGCTACGGAAAAGTACATTTCGCTGGTCGACGCGCCGGCGGCTGTTCAGACGGCCATCAAGCAATGGGCGGGAGCTGGGTCCATCGACAGCGTTACCGAGGAGACGGAAGGCGGAAAGAAAGGCTACGAAGCCAGGGCGACGGTCAATGGTCAAAAGAAAGAAGCCGATATCTCAGTCGACGGCAAGGTCTCGGAGGAGCAGGACAAGGGCGAGTCCAAAGAAGGCGGCCGGGACAAGGATTAGGCCGCCACGAACCGATGGTGCATGGAAGACGGGTTCCGGGGCGTCCGATTCGCCTCAGAACCCCGTCGCTTTTGATATAGTGTCGCCATGAAGGTGCTGTTTGTGGAAGACTCCGCTCGCCTCCAGATATCCGTCGGGCGGGCGCTCCGCAAGGCCGGTTATATCGTCGACGTCTCCGGCGACGGAGAAGACGGCTTGTGGCGCGCCGAGACCGTCGACTACGACGCGATCGTGCTCGACATCCAGCTTCCCAAACTCGATGGCCTCTCGCTGTTGCAGAAACTTCGCCAACAAGGCCGGGACACCCACGTTCTCCTGCTCACCGCCAGGGACACTGTCGAAGATCGCGTGCGGGGACTCCAGCGGGGGGCGGATGATTATCTGATCAAACCGTTTGCGCTCGAGGAACTTCTCGCCCGTGTCGAGGCGCTGTGCCGCCGCGCGTACGCCAGGAAACAGCCCCGCCTCGTCGTCGGCGACCTGGAGATTGACACGGTTGCCAAGGAGGTCTTTCGCGCCGGCCATCCGGTCAAACTCATGCCCCGTGAATACCTGCTGCTGGAATATCTCGTCCATCGGTCGGGTGCGGTCGTGTCCCGTTCCGAGATCGAGGCGCACATCTACAGCGATGAAGCGGATCTGATGAGCAATGTTGTCGAGTCCGCCATCTCGTCGTTGCGAAAGAAAATCAGCGCGCACAATCCTGTCCCGCTCATTCACACGCGCCACGGCCTGGGTTATCTACTCAAGGCCGAACCGGAATGAGAACGATCCGCCAGCAGCTCACCAGTAAATTGCTCGTCGGCTTTGCCGTGCCGCTCGTCGTGGGCGGACTTGCTGTTTTTCTCCTGACCAGGGAGGCGTTGCTCGAACAATTCGACGCCACCCTGCGCGCTGAGGTCACCGCCATTGTGAGCGCTGCGCGACAAGACCACGGAATGATAACCTTCACCATTCCCAGTTCGCTGGAGCAAGATACGAGCAAACACCCCAGCTTCTTTCAGATCTGGCAGACAGACGGGACAACGCTTCGACGCTCCGGCCCATTGCGCGCGCCGGACCTGCCAATGCGTTACGGCTCGCTTGAACGACCGAAGTTTTGGAACCTGACGCTGCCCTCCCGAGTCGCTGGCCGCGCCATCGGCGTCAAATTCATACCGAAGCCGACCCTGACGGAGGTTGCCCGGTCGGCGCCGTTGAATGCGGTTCTCGTGGTGGCTTCCGACACCGACGAGATGGACGATGCCCTCGAGGACCTGGCGCTGGCCCTGATCGGTTGCGGCGCAGCACTGCTGGCCATTACAGTGGTCATCGTGCCGCGACTCTTGCGCCGCCAGCTGGCCCCGCTGGATCAACTCGCCGAACGTGCCGTGCACGTCGATGCCGACTCCCTGGCCACGCGGTTTCCCACGGATGGCCTGCCTGGTGAACTGGCCCCAATCAGCTCGCGGTTGAATGAGCTTCTGGCGCGCCTGGAACGGTCCTTTCAACGCGAGCGTCAGTTCAGCGCCGATCTCGCACACGAGCTCCGCACCCCGATCGCCGAGTTGCGCAGCCTGGCAGAAGTCGCGCTCAAATGGCCCGACGCGCGCGAAGCCGCGACCGACCGCGAGATCCTCGCCATCGCCCTGCAGATGGAAGGCATTGTTACCCGTCTTCTTACGCTTCTCCGCGGCGAGACCGGACAACTTCTCGTAACCACCGATCGCGTCGCCATCGCGCCCCTCATCCAGAGCGCCTGGATGTCCTGCGCGGAACGCGTCGCCGACAAACGCCTCATAGTCACCACCAACGCTCCCGACAGCATCCAGGTGCAGACGGACCCCGTTCTGCTGCGTTCCATTCTGACCAATCTGATCGACAACGCCGTGGAATACACGCCTCACGGCGGATCGATCGCCGCAGCCTGCACCACGGAGAATGGCCGGTTCACCCTCTCCATAACCAACACCGCGGTCGATCTCAACGCGGAAGACGTATCCCACCTCTTTGAAAGATTCTGGCGCAAGGAGAGCGCCCGTTCCGATTCCAAGCATGCCGGGTTGGGCCTGTCCATCGTAAGAACGCTTTGTGATTGCCTCGGATGGCAGCCGGCGGCGGAGTTGCTCGATCCGTCGACGCTCTCCATCCGGATCACGGGCGTAACGGACGCGTCGCATCAATCGCCGCAATAGTTGCGGTTCGATTTCGCCGTGCCCAAGCGGCGCGGTTACGGAGAACCGCCTTCTGCCAGGCCGGTCCGCGCCACTTCCACCCCCACGATGCAGACATCGTCCGCGAAGCCGCGGTTGCCGGCGTGTTTCTGGACGTCAGCGAGTAATTCGTCGAATAGTTCTGAGGCCGGCAACCCGGCCCGTTTGTTGACGGCGGCCAGCAACCGCTCCTGGCCGTACTCATCCCCCTCGGCGCCCTCCACCTCGTATAATCCGTCGGTGAACAGCACCACGAGGTCTTGCGGCGCCACCGGACAGCGGCAGATCGGATAGATTGACTCTTCAAACACCCCGAGGGCCGGCCCCGGCCGGCTTCCGGGAGGGCGCAGCGCCTCCACAGTCCCCAGATTCCGCCGCACCAGCAACGGGCTCGGATGCCCCGCGATCGAGTACCGCAGTTCGCCAACGGCCAGGTCCACCACGAGATAAAACGCCGACGCAAACATCGGCATCCTCGTTTGCGTCAGGATTCCCAGAAGATGGTGATTGACCTCGGCCAGGAATTTGCCGGGTTCTGCCGCCATGGGCACCAGCTCCTCCGCCAGCGCGCGCACCATCGCCGTTACGAGCGCGGCGCGCACCCCGTGCCCCATCACGTCGCAAATGAACACGCCCGCCTGCGAATCGGAAATCGGCAGGATATCGAAGAAATCGCCGCCCACGGCGCCCGTGGGCAGGTAACGATGACAAAAGTGAAGCGCGCTTTCCTTCGGCGGGACGTTTCGCGGAAATATCGGATACCGAGCCGGCAGGAACGCCTCTTGCATCTCCCGCGCCATGTTCAGGTCGGCTTCGACCTGCGCGTTCCTCTCCCGCAACTGCTCCGTGTACCGGGCCACCTGCTGTTCCAGGTTCCGGCGCTCCAGCGCGCTGCGGATCGCCCGCATCAGTGACGGCGCGTCGAGCCCGTCTTTCGGCAGGTAATCCTTCGCGCCGCGCTTCATCGCTTCCACCGCGGCGGATTCGTTTCCCACGCCCGTCAACATGATCACGGCTGGCTGCCGCGACGTCGGCAGACTGCGGATATGCCCCAGCACCGCCATCCCGTCGGCGCCGGGCAGTTTGTCGTCCAGAACCACCAACGCATACCGTGTGCTCGCGATTTCCTCGATGGCCTTCCCGGCCGTGTCGACGCACTTGGGAGCGAATTGCCTGTCCGCGTCCAGCGACGACAACAGTCGCAGGAGCTTCTCCGCGCAAGCCGGGTCGCTTTCCACCAGAAGCAGGGGAGCGGGATCGCCGTTCATGGGGCTGGCGACGTCCTCTCTTTCGGTGGCAGTGGGAAAACCTCCTGCCGACATCGCCGGCTTTCGTCCGCTGGCGGGAAGGCAAACGGTTGATGCTGGTTTGGCGTGTCCTCGGGCGACCACCCGGGCCGCATCCGATGTTCCCTGATCCATTTCACTATCGACCCAGACACATCCACCCAGTCACTCTACCATGCACCTTGGGATGGTCAACCCTGTCCGGCCTCCCGGGCGTTGCGCGGCGCAGGAGACGCAATCAGCCATTCTTGTCTTTGCGCGGCGGCGCAACGGGCGGAGACCACTTCAACGCGACGGTCTGTTCCTTTTCGGAGCGGGAGGCGGCTGCGGGCGGAGGAACGGCGGATGGTGTTGTCTCGGGATCCCCGGGCACCGTCACGTCACGGCTGCATCTCGGACACTGGATGGTAAGACCTGCGCCGGCGCCATCGATCACCATGTGCTGTCCGCACGATCCGCAGAAAAAATAGATGTCCATCTGATCGTCCCCCGGTACATCCTCTGCAATCGGCCCAAACTGACTCGTCCAACGTAGCCGATTCCGCCCGCCATGGCGAGAAAGAAATGCACCGGTGGCTGGTCGGGGTTGACGCGACGCCGGTTCTCGTGTAGAAATTAACTATCCAGTTAGTTAATTATGCCGACCCATCAACCCTCAGCCACGCGGCAGGCGCGCGGCGATAAAACGCGCGCGGCGATCCTTGCCGCCGCCGAACGCGCCTTCGCGGAGTCCGGCCTGGCCGGCGCCCGCACCGACGCCATCGCAACTGCCGCCGGCGTGAACAAGGCCCTGCTCTACTATTATTTTCAAAGCAAAGAGCGCCTGTACGAGGCGGTGGTGGAGAGTCATCTTCGGGAATTCAACCGCGTCGCGTTGGAAGTGCTCGCGGCGGCGGGCAGTCCGCGCACGATCCTGCTGCGATACGTGAATCTGCATATCGATTTCATCAGCGCCCGCCATCGGCAGGCCCGATTGTTTCAGCAGATGATGATCACCGGCGGCCAACCGGTCCGTCGCCTGGTCCGCAAATACTTCACCCCGCGGAGTCGGGCCCTGCACAAACTCCTCCTGCGCGGGATGCGCGCGGGCGATTTTCGTCGCGTCGATCCGTTTCAGGCCACGGTTTCCATCATTGCCCTCATCGTGTTCTATTTCTCGGCGGGTCAGGTCATGGAATGGCTCGGCTACGCGAACGCCTACACGGAAACCAGCTTGAACCGCCGCAAACAGGAAGTCGTCGACTTCATCCGACACGGTCTGTTCGTGAATCCCTGATATGAAACGCAACATCCTCTTTCCGCTTGTCATCCTCGTTGCCATCGGCGCGGGCGTTTATCTCTCCATGGTTCGCCGGTCCCACAGTCTCGTCATCACCGGGATTGTCACCACGGATGAAGTGATCGTCAGTTCGGAGATCCAGGGACGACTGCAGCACTTGTATGTTCAGCAAGGCGACATCGTCACCAATGGCCAGTTGCTGGCGGTGATCCAGCCCCAGGAATGGCAGGCCGACCTTGCCTTTTACTCCAGCAACGAGAAACAGGCCGTCTCGACGCTGGCCCAGGCCGAAGCCGACCTGGAGAATGCGCAGCTCAACTTCCAACGGGAGAAGGAATTGTACGCCACGGGGGCCAACTCCGCGCAGGAGTACGACAACGCGCGAACGACGTACGATGCCGCCAAGGCGCGCGTCGATGCGCTCAACCGCCAGATCCAGGCGGCCCGCGCCCAACAGGAGAAGGCACAAGTACAACTGGGCTACACCGACATCCATGCGCCGATCAATGGGATCGTCGATGTACGCGCCGCGCTGCAGGGGGAAGTCGTCAATCCCGCCCAGGGCATCGTGACGCTGATCAATCCCGACAATTTGTGGGTCCGCGCGGATGTTCCAGAAACCTATATCGACCAGATTCGTCTGGGCGACAAATTCACCGTGCGCCTGCCCTCCGGCGCGACGCGGGAGGGGACCGTGTTTTACCGGGCCGTGGACGCCGACTACGCGACGCAGCGGGACGTCAGCCGCACGAAGCGCGACATCAAGACGTTTGAAATCCGTCTCCGCTGCGACAACGGCGACCGCAGCCTGGCGGTCGGCATGACCGCCTACGTGCTCATGCCGCTGGGAAAACCGTAACCATGTTCGATGTCGAAGTCCAAAACCTCACGAAGCGCTTTGGCGATTTCTGCGCCGTGGACAAGCTCACATTCAACGTCGAGCACGGGGAAATCTTCGGCCTGCTCGGGCCGAACGGGGCCGGCAAATCCACGCTCATCCGCATGTTGACGACGCTCGTGCCGCCCACGTCGGGCACGGCGCGCATCCTCGGCTTCGACATCGTCGGCGACCCCAATCACGTGCGCCAGTCCATCGGTGTTATTCCGCAGGCGATGACCTCGGACCTCGATTTGAGCGCCGACGAAAACATGAGCATCTTCGCCAAGTTGTACGGCATCTCCCGCGAACATCGGCGGAAAACCATCCCCGAATTGCTGAAGGCCGTTGACCTTGATCAATGGAGCGACAAACCGGTGAAGATGTTCTCCGGCGGCATGCGGCGGCGGTTGGAAATCGCCCGCGGCCTCGTTCACGAGCCCAAACTGTTCTTTCTCGATGAGCCGACCACCGGTCTCGATCCGGTCTCGCGCGTCGCGGTCTGGGAGATGCTCGCCCGGCTCAAACGGGAACGCGACCTGACCATCCTCGTCACCACTCATTACATGGATGAGGCCGACAAACTCTGCGACCGAATCGCCATCATCGATCACGGAAAACTCGTCGCGCTGGATTCGCCGTTGAAGTTGAAAGCGTCGATCCCCGGAAAGAACATCCTCGAAGTGAGTTTCTCCGTGGTTCCGCCGGGCTGGGAAAACGTCCTGAGACGCCTGCCAGAAGTGGCCGACATCAAGAGCGATGACCACGTATTCCGCATCTCGTCCAACAACGGCCCTCGAACCACCACTGAACTGCTGGAGGCCGCCCGCGCGGCCGGCGTTGCCGTGACGTCGTTGTCGGTGCAAAGCACGACCCTCGATGACGTCTTCGTGCATTACACGGGACATCAATTGCGCGACGCGCTGCAAACACCAACCGCCAGCAACAGCCCGTTTATCATGCCGCGAGGATAGCCATGAACCGCATCTGGGCTGTCATCGAACGTGATCTCCGCCGGTTCCGGCGGAGCCCGACGCTCATCGTCGTCTCCATGATCATGCCCCTGGTGCAGCTGGTGGTGCTCGGCTATGCCTTCGGCGGCAAGATCAAGAATCTCAAGGTCGGTGTCGTCGACGAGGATCACGGGGTCCCGGCCGTTAAACTGAAGGAGATGTTCCAGGCGGTCGCGGCCAACGCGCGCACGTTCGACACGATTCCCTACAGCGACCAGGCAACGGCCCTGCGCGACCTGCGCGAGGGACGGATCAACGGCGTGCTGAACATCCCGCCGAACTTTTCTCGCGACGCGCTCGCAGGCGCTTCCCCGCGCATCGCGCTCGTCGAGGACAACACCGACCAGTTCTCCGCGTCCGCGCTGGAAGGAACGCTCGATCAATTGCTCGTCCCGTACAACTCGAAGTCGATCCAGCCCCGGCTGACGTCCAACGCCACGCTGTCCATCGTCGAGATCTACCCGTACGTCCCCTACATTCAATTCCTGCTGCCGGGCACGATCACCCTGGCGATCTTTGTGTCGGCGATGATCGGCGGCGGGATCATCTACATCGACGACAAGGCCCGCGGTCTCCACGAAGGCTATCTGGTCACGCCCATCCGCAAATTCGAACTGATCATGGGTTTCAATCTCGCCGGCGCCATCAAAGCCATCATTGCCGGGATGGTGCTGGTGACCTTCGGTTCGATCATCGCGGGAATTCCCGATCCGCTGAACCTCATGCGTATGGCCCGGTTGCTCGTTGTGGTCATGGCCACCGCGCTCGCGTTGATCAGCATGATGTTCCTGCTGATGGTGCGGGTGAACGATCCGCTGGTGCCGCGGGCCACGTTCGGCGTGCTGAACACGGTGCTGTTTTTCCCCAGCGGCGCCGTGTACCCGACGCAGTCCTTCCCGTCCTGGATGAAAGTAATCACGACGGTCGATCCGTTCAGCTATGCCGTCCACGCGTTCAAGGAATTGATCCTGAAGAACACGGGGCTGATGGCGATCAGCTACGATATCGTGTATCTGCTGGGGTTTGCCGCGCTGACGATGGCCGCCGCCACGTTCCTGTTCCGCCGCACGTTGTGATGCGGTCCGCCACAAATCTTTGAACGTTGTCACTTTCTTTGTGTCACAAAGCATGAGAAGATGCTGTCATGCAACTGGAACGCGCCGAGCACACACTGGAAACCATCCGCACGTTGATGGAGCGGAGTCAGCGCTACGAGCACATCTCGGGCTATTCCGGCCTGGTCGGCGGGCTGGCGGTGCTCCTGGGGTGCGCGGTTCTCCGTCTCGGCCTGCTGCCGCTGGTCTACCCCGCTGATTTCGCGCTGGTTTGGGGCTGTGTGTTTGCGATTGCGTTTGCCGGCCATGTGCTGTTCACGTTCGGGCGGGCCCGGTTGCGGGGCGAGCCTGTTTGGTCGCGTCAGGCGCGCACGGTATTGCTCGCCACACTGCCCGCATTTGGCGCCGCGCTGGCCGTCACCGCCCTGATCTGGCGCCTGGGTCGCGCGGACCTGCTGCCGTCGATCTGGCTGACCTTGTATGGTTGCGGGGTGCTGGCGACGAGCTTCTTCGCTCCGCGATCGATTGCGTGGCTGGGTGGGACGTGCTTCCTGCTCGGCTGCATTGCCTTGTTGGCCACTCACACCCACCCGATTCTTACCATGGCCGTGGGGTTCGGCGTGACCCATGCGGGGTTTGGCGTCGGTGTCCTCGTTGCCGAACGACGTGAAGCCCGCGACCGCGCGTTTTGGGCCGACATCGATCATTTGGCTGCCACAAATCCCCGAGACCAGACGTTGACGGAATAACCTACCATGACGGACAGATCCTCCACCTTGAACCAAAAGGCATTGGCCGCCGACCTGGAGGCATTTGAAAAGCTGTTGCCGGCCATCCACACGAAGGCGCGCCTGGCCATGGTCTCGCTGCTGGCCGCCAATGAATCGCTGTCGTTCATCGAATTGCGCGACGCGCTCCGCCTGACCGACGGCAACCTCGCGGCGCATTTGCGAGCGCTGGGCGGCGCGGGGCTGATCCGTCAACGCAAAACGGGCAATCCGAACAAGCCGACCACGTTGATCTCGCTGACCGCCACGGGCCGACAGGCTTTCACGCGCTACCTGGAAGGCCTGGCGCACATCGTCGAGCGCCACCGGTAACAACTGATGATCATTGTTCCAGGAACGACCGCCGTGCCCGCATTTACTTTGTAACACAAAGCGAAAGGCCCCATCATGAATTCGTCTGACTGGCTCGCTTACTTCCGCCAAAACCAACGCGACCGCCGTGGCATCGCCTGGCACGAGGGGATCCGCCTCGATCCCCCGCTGCGCGTTCCGCTGGCGCGTTCGCTGGCCCGCTTTCAGCTTGGCGAAAGCTCCAACGGCGCCCACCTGAAATATCGCGCGCGCCGGCTTGTCCGGAGGACCGGCGATGTTGCGTACGCGGACGCCATCGATTTGTTCATTGTCGAGGAACAGGAGCATTCCCGCCTCCTCGCCAACGTCCTCCGCCGACTGAACGCGCCCCTGCTGTGCCACCATTGGTCGGACTCGCTGTTCCGTCTTTGCCGCCACCTGCTGGGATTTTACGAGGAAATCTCGATCCTGCTGATCGCCGAGATCATTGCGTTGAAATATTACGGCGCGGTTCGCGAAGGGTGCGGCGCGCCCGTGCTCGAGATCGTCTGCGAACAGATTCTTGCCGACGAGAAGTTCCATGTGCGGTTTCATTGCGAGCGGTTCCACGATGTCTTTGCCCAACGATCCCGGCCGGTCCGCGCGGCGTGGTGGTGGGCGCTGACAACCTTGTTCGCCGCCGCGAGTATCGTGGTCGCGTGGGACCACCGTCACGCGTTCCGCGCGTTGGGCGGATCGGCCCTGGAGTTTCTCGGAGAATCATGGACGAACTTCCTCGCCGCGCGGGAGGCCATTTTCTCAGGTGTTCCGTTTGCGCGCGGGGCCGCCGAGCAGGCGCCGTCCGGATTATCGAGCAGCCACCGTCACTTCCCGCTTTCTCCGGCATAACATCCGACCGGCCACCTCGACTTTCCTGGCAATGAGGACTATGCTTGTCGCGCCAAACCAAGATGAAAACGGTCAAACTCCAGATCGATGGCATGTCGTGCGCGAGTTGCGCGAAGGCGGTCGAGAAAGCGTTGGGCGGGGTGCCTGGCGTGGAAAAAGCGTCGGTCAATTTCGTCTCGAAAATCGCCGCGGTTGACACGAAGGACGCCTCGACAACCGAGCGATCGCTCATCGAGGCCGTCAAGCGCGCGGGATACGGGGCGCGCGTGCCCGTGAAGGATCGAGATGCCGAGGAAGCCCGGCAGGCGCGGCTGCAGCTCGTCAAGGTCATTGGCACCGGCGCGTTGCTTTTTCTGGGTTGGCTCCTCGGCGAAACGAAGCTGGCGCCGCCGATCGCGTCGAAATCCATGATCATCGTCGCGTTGGTTCTTGCGGCGTACCCGATTTTCATCCGTGCCGCGAAGGCGCTGCTGGCGAAACGGCTCGACGCGGACGTGCTGGTGATCATCGCGGTCATCGCCGCGTCATCCGTGGGCGCATTTGTCGCCGCGGGCGAAGTGGCGTTCATCATGTTGCTCGGCGCACAACTTGAGGAATACACGGTGCGCCGTGCCCGTCGTTCACTGGGCGGTTTGATGTCCCTGGTCCCGCCAACGGCGCACATTCGGCGCGACGGGAAGGAATCGGACGTGACGGCCTCAGAGCTTGCCGTTGGCGATGTCGTGGTTGTCCGCGCCGGCGAGCGCATCCCGGTGGACGGCGTCGTGCAAAGCGGCATGGCGTCGGTGAATCAGGCGCCGGTGACGGGAGAAAGCATGCCCGTCGACCGCAGCGAGGGCGATGAGGTTTTTGTCGGCACGCTGGCCGAGACGGGAGCGTTGATTATTGAGGCGCGACGCGTTGGCGAGGACACGACCCTGGCGCGGATTGCGCAATTGGTCGAGCAGGCTCAGCAACGCGAAGCGCCGATCCAACGCTCGCTTGACCGCCTGGCGGGCTGGTTGGTGCCCGTGATGCTTACGTTGTCGGCGCTGGTGTTTGCGTTCACCCACGATGTCACGCGGGCGATCACGGTATTGATCGTGGCCTGCCCGTGCGCGCTGATTCTGGCCACGCCGACGGCGATGATGGCGGCGATTGCCCGCGCGGCGCGGGCGGGGGTGCTCATCAAGGGCGGGCAATATCTCGAAGCGGCGGCGCGCCTGCACACGATCGTGTTCGACAAGACCGGCACGCTCACGCAGGGCCAGCCCGAAGTTACTCACGTTAGCCGGTTTGATGAGCACACCGAAGCGGAGATTGTCGGGATGGCGGCGGTTGCCGAGAAGATGAGCGGGCATCCCGTTGCCCGGGCCATTCTGCGCAAGGCGGCGGCGCTGGGTCTTTCGACGGCCGACCCGTCGCAATTCCAAGCGCACCATGGCCGCGGCGTAACCGCCGAGCGCAACGGCCAGAAACTGGTCGTGGGACAAACGGGGTTGATGAGGGATGAAGATGTGGCCATGAGCACGGCACTACAGGCGCACATGGACGAACATCATGGCGAGGGCCATACCACGATTGTTGTGGCGCACGATGGCGAGGTCTGCGGCACGATTTGCGTGTCGGATACGATCCGGGCGAAGGCCGACGTGGCCATTCGCGATCTGCGCAATCTTGGGGTTGAAAAGGTTGTGATGTTGACGGGCGACAACAAGCGTGTGGCGATGCAGATCGCGGGCAGGCTTGGTCTCGATGAAGTGAAGGCGGAAGTGTTGCCGGAACAGAAGGCCGAGCATATCGAATCGCTGAAGCGGGCGGGCCGCGAAGGGGGCGTGGCGATGGTCGGCGATGGCGTGAACGACGCGCCGGCGCTGGCGGTGGCCGATATTGGGATCGCGATGGGCGTGACCGGCACGGATGTCGCGCACGAAGCGGCGGACATTGCGTTGATGGCCGACGATCTCTCGAAGATCGCGTTTGCGGTCGGACTCAGCCGCGAGACGTTGTGGATCATCAAACAGGGGCTGATCTTCGCGCTCGTCTACAACGTAACGATGGTCACGCTCGCGTCCAGCGGCCACCTCCACATGATCGGCGGCGCCATCGCCCACCAGTTCAGCAGCGTCATTGTGATTTTGAATGCAATGCGGTTGCTGCGTTACAAGTAATCGCCGCGATCAGGAGACCTGCGCCGAACGCTCAAACTTAGCGACGCTTGTTTGCGCGCGTTCGCCTCTGTAGACGGCTCGGCTCTTTTCGATCTTTCACAAACTGGCGGGCATCGCAAAGTGTCTTCGGATAACCTCCCACACTGTTGGGGAAAGTGAAACCGTTGCGAACCAGAAGCTCCACCTTTCGCCATTGGTCGGCACTTTGGCGGGGGGGCGCACGGAACGCAAAACCGACGTAATGAAGTTCTTCTCCGCACACAGCGCAAGCATACTTGGGCGGAGTCCCAGAGACCCACAGTTGCCCTTCCGGCTTGTTGAAAACCTTACGACACTTGAAACATACAAACTTAATCACTGCTTGCCCCTGACGGTGATCTTGCGTCCGTGAATCACGCCGCCGGCGGTGTGCTCGGTGCCACGCGGACGCGGATGATCATTCTCTTCATGCCGGCTTCGTCGCCTTCGCCTTCGCTGACGGCTTCGAGTTCGCGGTCTTTCTCCATGTGGAGATGAATCACGCGGCGGTCGAAGGCGTTGAACGGGCCGATCTTCACGGCGTCGCCCCAGCGGCGGACCTTGTCGGCGGCATCGAGGACCTTTTTGAGGATGTCGTCGCGCTGGCGTTCGCGGTAGCGCTCGCAATCGACGGTGACGCGCGGAGCGTCGGGATTGGCGCGTTGGAGGATGCGGTTCAACAGGAATTGCAACTGGCTCAGGGTCTGGCCGTGTTTGCCGATGAGGCGGCCGGGCTCGACGGTGGCGATGTGCAACAAGGTTGAGCCGTCCATGGTAAAGGCTTCGACCTTGGTTTGCAGATCGAGACCATCGAGCATTGTTTGCAGGACTTCGCGAGGATCGAGCGGAGGGCCGGAGGGCCGGACAGGCGATGCCACCGGTGCGGGCGTTTCAGGTTCCATTATGTATGCTCCCGTGTTTTGAGGCGTTCGGCCTTCCCTTACTTGGGTCGGGCTACGACGCCTTTGGATGCCAAATTGTCAATGAGTATAGTGAAAGCTATTTCCCTTTTCCAGCCGGAAGTGCCGCGGCGGCGGCGGCGTCTTTTTGGCGCATGCTGTGCCACTGTTGCAGGAGGGAAAGCAATTGCTGCAGCGTGTAATACAGCGTCAATCCCGCAGCCAATCTGTAAAAGAAGAACAGCATCATGATTGGCATGAACATCATCATCTTTTGCTGTTGCGGGTCGCCGCCCGTGGGCGTGAGTTTCTGCTGAAAGAACGTTCCGGCGGTCATTGCCAGCGGCAACGGATTGACCGGCAAACCGGCGATCACGGCGATTGTGTCGGGCTGCGAGAGGTCATGAATCCACAAGAACGGCGCGCCGCGCAGGGCGATGGCGTTGAGCAGGACGCGATAAAACGCGATGAGGACGGGCAACTGCACGGCCACGGGCAGACAGCCGGAGAAGGGATTGATCTTGTGCTCCTTGTAGAGCTTCATCATTTCCGTGTTGAGCTTCTGCGGGTCGTCCTTGTATTTCTCCCGCAGCTTGTTCATCAACGGCTGGAATTTCTGCATCGCCTTCATCGACTGGATGCTCTTGGCCTGGATGGGCCAGAAGATGATTTTCAGGGCGATGGTGACCAGAATGATCGCCACGCCGTAGTTGGGGATCAGGCCGTAGAAGAAATTCAGGCTGTGCAACAGGACCACGCCGAACAAGCCGGAATAAAAATCCATCGGCGTCCCGAAATCCATCAGCTCTTCCTGGTGTTTGCCGAGCGCGGCGAGACGGTTGTAGTCCTTGGGCCCGGCGTACCAGGTGAACGAGCAGGTGTCGTTTCCGTCGGGCCGGCGGGTCACGGGGACATCGGCGGCGGCCATCAGACCGCGCACCACCGGCACCTGCCCGGTCGGCGACAGGTCCACCGTGCCGTAGGTCACGCCGGTCACGTTGGACACGGGCGACAACACCATGGTGAAATACTGGCTTTTGACCGCGATCCACCCCGCCGTGATGTCCTCGTGGGGCTTGCCGGCCTTCAGCCGGTCGGTCACGCGGGGGAGCGTGCGGTTGCGAAACTTCGACGCGTTTTCCCAGTCCACCACCAGATAACTGGGGATCTCGCGCAACTGGGTCGGCGCGGCGGTGCCGACGACCACGTCGAGGATACCGGACGGCGCAAGCGCGGCGGGCAACTGGATGCTCGCTGCCATCAGATAATCGTTGCTCAGGGTGATGGTCTTGACCACGCCATTACTGCTGCGCATCTGGACGGTGCGCGCATCGACCGGCTGAATGGAGAACACATTATTGCTTCCCGCGTCCGGCACGCCGATCAGCGACAAGGCGGGTGTGGCTTTCACTCCGTTCAAGACCTCGACATCGTTGCTTGGCCCTTTGTGCTGAAGGAGCTCGACCGATCGGACGCCGCCGCCCCAACTGGTGAAATCCACGCGGATGAAATCGTTGCTGAGGGAGACAATTTGTTCCGGGGGAAGCGGCGCGGCAGACTCGGGCTTGCTCTCGCGGGCGGGCGGGACGACCGGCGGGGGTGGTGTTGGGGCTGTCGCCGGTTGCGGGACGGCATTCGAAACGGCCGCGGCCGCCGGCGGGTGGACGGTTTTGGGGCGGGGCGGATACATCTTGTTGATCACCGCCTGGGACAGAATCAGGGCGAGGATGCAGGCGGCCACCACGAGCATTGTTTTCTTGTCCATCATCGGTGGGGCACCGGGTCGAATCCGCCTTCATGGAACGGATGGCATCGCGCCAGCCGTTTGACCGTGAGCCACAGGCCGCGGACGGGTCCGTGTTTTTCGATGGCCTCGGACGCGTAGCACGAGCACGTCGGATAGAATCGGCAGCACTGGCCGCCCAACGGCGGGGCGGGCAGCAGGAACTTGAGCGGCGATACGAAACACCGATACAGCCGCAGCAGCAATAGAAGTAGGCGTTTGATCACGTCTCGCTGAGGATACCCGCAGCCTGGAAGAGTCGCAACAATTCCGTCTCGACGTCCTGGCGCCGTTTTCCGTTTATTGCGCTGCGGGCAACCATCACAATTTGCAAACTGGTTTTGAGTTTCTGCTTGTTCAGCCGGTACGCCTCGCGCAACAACCGTCGCGCGCGATTTCGGGTGACCGCGTTGCCGACCTTGCGGCTGGTCACGACGCCCAGGGCCCGGGCGGCGCGATCCGACGCGGGCCGACTTTCGGGCGGAAGATCGACCACGTAGAGCACGAACATTCTGCCGACGAATTTGCGTCCGTGTTCATACGCGTGCCGAAACTGCGAACCACGCTGGATTCGTTCATTCTTCGGCAATGTACGGCTGCCATGCAAGCCCGTCTCCGCCCGGCCGCCACAGCGACCGCGCCCTAGACCGAGAGGCGTTTGCGTCCCTTGCGCCGACGGCGGCTCAGGGTCGCGCGGCCACTCTTCGTGCGCGTCCGTTTCAAAAACCCGAATCTGCGTTGCCGCCGAATTTTGGACGGCTGATATGTCCGTTTCATGTGTGTCTGCCCCCGATTTAGGGAACGCGCATGATAGCAAGCGCCACTTGATTGTCAACCACCGGGCTGGCACGAGGGAAACGGTCGGCGCGGACCTGGAAGTTCTTCCAGGTGATGAAGATCTGGATGATGGACTGGAGGGCGCGCGGCTCGTTCGCTGGACGGTCCGGTTATTCGGGATTTTCGGGGTCTGTTTGGGAGGACAACTTTTCTATTGCTTTGAGTTTGCGGAGGCGCTACCTTGTCAGACGAAGGTAGCTTGCTTGATGTCGGACGATGAGTGTGAACGAAAAATTTTCCGCGATCCGGAAGGGCCTGCTGGAGTTTCTCCTGTTGCAGATTATTGCGGCGGAGAAGGTCTACGTGGCGGACATCCTGAAGCAGTTGAGCGCGACGGAGTTCGCCACCCAGGAAGGCACGCTGTATCCGCTGTTGAGCAAGATGCGCCGCGACGGGCTTCTCGATTACGAATGGAAGGAATCCGAGACCGGCCCGCCCCGCAAGTATTACGAGCTTACCGAGAAGGGCCGGGAGCAACTGCGGGAAACGCTGGAGTATTGGGCCAAGATCAACGGGACGGTGAAGAAGCTGGGACAAAAATGAACCGGAGATAATCCCCACCATGAACAAGGTTATCACGATCAATCTGGGCGGCACGGCGTATCAACTTGAAGAAGGCGGCTACGACGCGCTGCGCGCCTATCTGGAGACCGCGACGACGCGGCTGCAAGGCAACCCGGATCGGGATGAAATCCTCTCGGACATCGAGCAGGCGATTGCGGAGAAGTTCCGCGCGCTGTTGAGCAGTCACAAGACGGTGGTGGTGACGAAGGAAGTGGCGGCGGTTCTTGAGGAGCTGGGGCCGGTTGAGGCGGAAACAGGCGAAGCCGCGGGCCCGGGCCCAGGCGCGAGCGGTGCCGGCGCCGGCGCGTCGGGCAGCGAGGGCGGACACAAGACGGCGGGAGAAGAACGACCCGCCGGTGGCGGAGCGGCGCCACGGCGGCTTTATCGAATCCATGATGGGGCGATGATCGCCGGCGTCTGCAACGGGCTGGCGGCGTATGTGAACCTCGATCCGACACTCGTGCGGCTTGGATTTGTATTGTTGACGATATTCGGGGGCACCGGGTTGTTTGTCTATCTGGTGATGGCGGTCGTGGTGCCCGAGGCATGTTCTCCCGAAGAAAAGGCGGCGGCATCGGGCGCGCCACCGACGGCGCAGGAATTCATCCGGCGGGCGAAAGAAGGATATTACGAGGCGATGAAAGGGTTTCCGGACCGCAAGTCGCGGCGGGAATGGAAGCGGCGGTTCAAGCGGGAGATGCGCGGGTGGCGGCTGTCGTTTGACCAGGAAATGCGGGCGAACGCGGACCAGTGGCGGCGGAATTGGCATGGCTATTGGGCGGGGTGCGCCCCCGTTCATCCCGGGATGGGCGTCGCGTTGCCATTTCTCTCGTTGGCGTACGGTGCGGCGAAGATTTTGTGGATCTGCGCGCTGATTGCGTTGCTGGCGACGGGCACGGTGTTTGGGGTGGCGCTGCCGGCGAACGTGCCGGTGTGGGTTGCGGCGCTGCTGCTGTGCATCGCCTACGGGATACTGGTGGCGCCACTGAAAATGGCGCGACATGCGTGCTATCGCGGGTATGGCCAGCCGCGATGGGCCTGGTCGTTTGTGTTTCTGCTGGATGCGGTGGTGTGGGTGGCGATTGTTGCCGTTCTTCTGTGGCTGGCGGTGCATTATTTCCCGGAATTGCGCGAGGCGGTTCGGAGCGTCCCGTCGGTCGCGCATCAAGCGGCGGACGACATCCGGGCGTGGGGCAAGGGGAAGTGAGATGCAATAGGGTTTGGGTGAGACATCAGGTCGGCTGACGGACCGAACGGGCAGGATGCCCGTTCCACTATAGGCCTGGGCGGGCGAGATGTCGCCGGGGGCGACCAAGGCCGGTTCTACTTGGCGGCAAGCGGGTGAGCAGCAGCCGAAAACGACTGAGATTCTTCGCTGCGCTCAGAATGACAATTCCAGGCGATTGCCCCAGAGGTGGGGCCGTCGATGACTTAAAAAGCGGATTCTGTCAAGGCCAAAAGTATCGTGTGGCGATATTTTGTGCTGGGATCTGGTTCGTATTTGTGATAGGGTGGAGGGAGAAGTTGAGAGGTTCTTTGACATAAAGGAGAGGCAAGTACCGGATCCGCGCCCATCGTGCGCGGCTACAACAGCGGCGCGGACGCGCTGGCAGGGCCCGCTGCCCCACGCGGAAGTGCGGGGTCGGGAGACCCTCGCACAACAGGAGGCTAGGCTCGCCGGGAGGCTCGTCCCGCCGAAGGCGGGTGAACCTCCAAACGGCATGCCGTTTCGCCTAGAGACAGGCGACGCTACAGTGAGCCGGGGCGACAGGACGACCGGCGGTCACAGACCGCCGCTACAGGGGGGAATCTTGCAAAACGAACCCAAATCCGGTCAAGCCGGTGAGGAAAAGTTACCAGAACGAAGCCAAAAACGAACCCAATTTGGCCTGCTCCGTGATGGCGAGACAATGGGTTGCGGGCGGGGATACCCCCCACCCCCCTATATCTGCGAAACGAAGCCAATGGTTTTCAGGCGATGGCGTGAACAGATATGGCTGTGATGAAGGATGTTATGGAAACTGAAAACGCGAAAAACGCGTTGGCTTCGTTTGGCTTCGTTCGCCCCTCAAATTGGCTTCGTTCGGGGGTTAACGATGCGAAATGGGGGTAAAGCGGCGTTGGGTTACCGCATTCCATGAGTGCGGCCACTTGTCAAAACTCGGCTGCTTCATTAAGGTCGGGGGCGATGGCGAGCCAACACAAATTGTCGTTGCTGAGCAAGGCCAAGTCGATGGGGTTCTCGGACCGGCAGATTGCGGCGCTGGTGGGGAGCACGGAGGACGAGGTGCGGGCGTTGCGGAAGAAGATCGGGCTGGTGCCGAGTTATCGGCTGGTGGACACCTGCGCGGCGGAGTTCGAGGCCTACACGCCGTATTATTATTCGACGTACGACACCGGCGACGACGAAGTGCGCAAGACCGACACGCGGAAGGTGATGATCCTCGGCGGCGGGCCGAATCGGATCGGGCAGGGGATCGAGTTTGATTACTGCTGCGTGCACGCGGCGTTCGCGTTGAAGGAGCTCGGGTTTGAGACGATCATGGTCAATTCCAATCCCGAGACGGTGTCGACCGACTACGACACGAGCGACAAGCTGTTTTTCGAGCCGTTGACGCTCGAGGACGTGCTGCACATCTACGAGCGGGAGAAATGCTGGGGAGCGATCGCGCAGTTTGGCGGGCAGACGCCGTTGAACCTGGCGCTCGGGTTGCAGAAGAACGGCGTCAACATCATCGGCACGTCGCCGCAGAGCATCGAGATCGCCGAAGACCGGAAACTGTTTTCCGTGATGCTGGACAGGCTGGGGATTCCGCAGCCGCCAAACGGCCTCGCGACGAACGAAGAGGAAGCGCTGGCGGCGGCGCACAAGGTTGGATACCCCGTGCTCGTGCGACCGTCGTTCGTGCTGGGCGGTCGGGCCATGCAGATCGTGTACAGCGACGACGAGGTGCGGCATTACATGCGGTTCGCGGTCGAGGCGTCGCCCGAGCGGCCGGTGTTGGTGGACAAATTTCTCGAGGAAGCGTTTGAGGTGGACGTGGATTGCCTGGCGGACATTGGCGTGGGCGGGAACACGGTGGTGGTCGGCGGCATGCTCGAGCACATCGAGTTCGCGGGTTGCCACAGCGGCGACGCGGCGATGGTGTTGCCGCCGCACTCGATCTGGCCCGAGAACATCGAGACGATGCGCCGCCACACGGACGCGATGGCGCGCGAGTTGAAGGTCGCGGGATTGATGAACGTGCAGTTCGCCGTGAAAGGCTACAACGTGTGGGTGCTGGAAGTGAACCCGCGCGCGTCGCGGACGGTGCCGTTCGTCAGCAAGGCGATCGGCGTGCCGCTGGCCAAGCTGGCGGCGAAAGTGATGACGGGCAAGAAGCTTACCGAACTCGGGTTCACGGAAGAGATCGTGCCGCAGTATTACTCGGTGAAGGAGTCGGTGTTCCCGTTCAACAAGTTTCCCGGGCAGGACATTTTGCTCGGGCCGGAGATGCGGTCGACGGGCGAGGTGATGGGGATCGGCGAGGACTGGGGCGAGGCGTACGCGAAGTCGCAGATGGCCGCCGCGCCCGGGTTGCCGCAGAGCGGGCGGATCTTCATCAGCGTGCGCGACTCGGACAAGAAGAACCTGGCGGCGTTGGCGAAGGAATTCGGCGAGTTGGGATTCGAATTGTGCGCCACGAGCGGCACGGCGAAAGTGCTCCAGGATGGCGGGGTCAAGGTCCAGACGCTGTTCAAGCTCGCCGAGGGCCGGCCGAACGTGCTCGACCTGATCAAGAACGGCGAAGTGCAGCTCATTATTAATACGCCCGCGGGGAAGTCACCGCGCGCGGATGAAGTGCGGATTCGCTCGGCGGCGGTGGCTCACAGAATTCCGATCATGACGACGCTGGCGGGCGCGAAAGCCGCGTTGCTCGGCATCAAGGCGCTACGGGAAAAGGGGCTGAGTGTATGCACGCTGCAGGAGTATCACGACAAAAGGGCCGGGGATTAGGCCGTTTCGACGTTGTCCGGAGCCACTTCGGCCTTCGGACCGATGTGCAGGTCGGCGTTCAAACCGCCGCCGTCTTCCACGACGAGGTGCTCGGTTTGAATCTCGCCCTCGAGCAGGCCCCCCGGTTTCACGGTGATCAGACCCGTCGCCACCAGCCGCCCGCGGAACGTGCCGAGCACGTCGACATTGCGGTACTTCGCATCGTGTTTGAATTTGAAGTCCGCTCCCGGCGCGATGCGCAGATCGGGACCCGACACCGCTTTCTCCGAGAAGATCGCCCCCGCGCCGAGCTCGAGCGTCCGCAACGCGCGGGCCCGTCCGCCCTCGATGATGCCCTCAAGAATCACGTCCGCGCCGATGAGATCGCCATTTTTCAGGACGCCGGTCGGCGTGAGGCGGATGGTGCCCGCGGTCTTGATCGTGTCCACCCATTCCGTGTCGATGACGTGATCGCTGAGATCGAGCAAGGCGCGGCATTTGGGGCAATGCGTCGTCGTCGCGCGGCCATGCACCTGGAATTTATACCCGCATTCGTAGCAGTCGATCTGGTGTTTGACGGGAACGGTCGTGCGGGACACGCGCGCGCCCAACTTCACGGCATCGGGCGGTGTGTCGGCGGACGGAGTCGATTGGTCCGCCGCGGGCGCGGGTGTGCCGGGAGCCGGCTTGGTGCGCGCCACGGCGCGAATGGTCGCGTAGCTATCGAGTGTGTTGACCTTGCGGTTTTTGTTCACCGCTCGCTCCCGGCTTGGTGCGCGCCGTCAACGGCACGACGATGTTACCGTCGCGCAAACGACCGGACCGTCGCCGCTTCGGCGCGGTCGTTTTCGGACGTTTCCGCCGCCGCGCTCACGACTGGTGCCACGCCGCTGATGGGCGAACCCGACGGATTGACCTCGGATCGTCCGACGAACGTCACGCCGTCCTCGACGCTGAGCCGCTTGGCGCGAATGTCGCCCGTGACGCGCGCCGTCGATTTCATTTCGATGCGGTCTTTCGCCGTGATGTTACCCTGGATCGTCCCCTCGATCGTCGCGGAACTGACCACGATGTTGCCCTTGATCTGCGCGGATTGGCCAATGACGGCGTCACCGGCGCAATGCAACTCACCTTCGAGTTTCCCGTCGATGCGAAGCGATCCCGTACCCTTGATCGTGCCGGTGATTTCGACTTCGCTGGAAATGACTGACTGCGGAACTGCGTTGTTGTCCATAAGATTATCCTCCCATTCTGCTCCATGGGCCGAGACGCCATGCCCCACGCCCAAACTCGCTCACGTCAGAATCGCAAAAATCGCCGATGGTGACAAGGCGAATTACCGTGCCATGCGAGAAAATGCGCGGGCGCGGCGCGGACGTTCAATGGCTTTTCAGCAATTCCTGAAACGCCGGCGACAAACGCAGTTCGGTGAAATCGGGCTCGGCCCTGGCGAGCGCTTTCAGTTTCGGGTCGAGACAGAGGGCGTTGCGGAGCATCTCGATCGCTTCGCCCTCGCGGTGCTGCATGGCGCGATAGCACGCCATGTTGTAGTGCGCCAGCGCGTTCTTCGGGTTCGCTTCGAACGCCCGCCGCAGCGTGTCCACTGCCGCGTCGAGCGATTGCGTCCGCCGGCGAATGTACGCCAGATTGATCCAGATTCCCGAGTCGCGCGGATTCAATTCCGCAAGCTTGGCCACGAACGGCTCGGCCTCTGTCAATCGATTGGATTGCCACAGCGCCGCCGACTTGATGGCAATCGCCTGGGGAAGATTCGCCGACAACGCCAGCGCAAGATCCGCTTCCCGCACGGCGTCATCGTACATCTTCAGATCCAGATAACCGGACGCATACTCGATGTGTTTCTGAATTTCGGGCGTCATGGCTCGAACTCCCAATAAATTATCGCACCCCCACAAAAATATAGCAAGCATCGCCCCGTTTTGTCATGCTGGCCCCATGTTCTACGAGGCGTTGCTGCGCCCCTGGCTCTTTCAGGCCGATCCCGAAGCCGCGCATGAGCATGCGTTGAACCTCGCCGTGTCCATGGCGCGACGCCGCATCACGCGCGACGCCATCGAAACTGTCTTCGCCTTCGAGGATCGACGCCTCCGCCAGGCCGTCTTCGGCATCGAGTTCCCCAATCCCGTCGGACTCGCCGCGGGCTACGACAAGAATGCGGTCGGACTCGACTTCTGGCCCGCCATCGGGTTCGGCTTCGTCGAGATCGGCAGCGTCACGCTCCACTCCCAGCCCGGCACCGAACCACCCCGCCTCTTCCGACAACCCACCAACCGCGCGCTCATCAATCGCATGGGCTTCAATAACGATGGCGCCGACGCAATCGCCGCGCGCATCCCGCCGCGCCCGCACCGGATTCCGATCGCCGTCAACGTCGGCAAAAATCGCGATATCGATCTGATGCGCGCGGGGGAGAATTACGCCGCGACCATCGGCCAATTCCGCGATCTCGCCGATTTCTTCGTCATCAACGTCAGCTCGCCCAACACGCCCGGGTTGCGCAAGCTTCAGGACAAGGAATTGCTCGACCAGTTGCTCGGCCGGCTCGCCAGTCTGCAAACAACAACGCCGATCCTCCTCAAGATCGCGCCCGATCTGACGTTCGATCAAATCGATGACGCGGTCGCCCTGATCAGGCACCACAAACTCGCCGGCGTCGTCGCCACCAATACGACCACCAATCATCCCACCCCGCCCGAAGGCGGCCTCAGCGGCGCGCCGTTGCGCGCGCGCGCGACCGAATGCATCCGCCACATCCATCGCCAGACGCAGGGCCGCGTCCCGATCATCGGCGTGGGCGGCATTTTCACCGCCGCGGACGCCTACGAGAAAATCCGCGCGGGCGCCTGCCTCATCGAAATCTGGACGGGAATGATTTATGAGGGTCCTTTCATCGTGCGCGACATCAACTGCGGACTCCTGCGGTTGATGGAACGCGACGGATTTGGCAGTATCGCCGATGCAGTGGGAACCGAATGAACGAATCGCCCAAACTTTGGTCGCAGGCATGGTCGCTGATTCGCGGCCAGCAGACCGCGACCACCGTCGGCCTGTTGCTCACGCTCCTCAGCATCGGCGCGAGCCTGTTGCTCCCGCTCCTGCTGCCGGGCATCATCGTCGACAGCGTCCTCGGTTCGAAACCGATGCCCGCCTGGCTGGCCCCCTTCGCCAACGACAAACCCGCCGCGCTCCTCGTCGTCTGCCTGGCGTTGCTCGTCATCAATTTCCTCCGTGGCGGCCTCAGCGCGTGGGGCACCACCCACCTCGTCCGCGCCGGCCTCCGCATGACCCAGGAACTCCGCTACCGCGTCTACGAGCACCTGCAAAAACTCAGCCTCGTCTTCCACGATAGCCGCGCCGTCGGCGACTCGATCTACCGCGTCACGTGGGACACGTACTCGATCCAGACGATTTTCAACGGCGGCCTGATCCCGCTCGTCTCCGCCGCGGCGATGCTCCTCGGCATGATGGTCATCATGCTCCGCTTCGACGTCGTCCTGACCCTGCTCGCCCTCGCCGTCGCCCCGGCGCTCGCGCTCACGATCAAACATTACAACCGCCTCATCACCGCCGTCTCGACCGAGTACTACACGCGCGAGAGCAAAGTCAGCGCCATGATCCAGGAATCGCTCTCCGCCATCCGCACCATCCAGGCGTTCGCCCGCGAAGAGGACGAAGTCCGCCGCTTCGGTGTCGGCGCCGCGCAAAGCGTCGACGCCAACGTGCGCATGACGAAGGTCCAGGTCATGTCGTCCTTCGTCGTCGGCCTGATCACCGCCGTGGGCACCGTCGCGATGATCTGGATTGGCGGCCAACGCGTCCTCGCAGGCCGGCTCAGCATCGGCGAACTGCTCGTGTTCATCACCTACGTCGGCATGCTCTACGGCCCGATGAGCACCATCACCGGCATCGCCACCGCCGTCCAGAGCGCGCTCACCCCGTTCCGTCGCGTCATCGAAATCCTCGAAACCAACCCCGCCATCCGCGATCTCCCCAACGCCCGCCCGCTCACGGATTGCAAGGGCGTCGTCCGCTTCGACAACGTCTCGTTCGGCTACGACCCCAACCGCCCCGTCCTCAAAGGCATCGACTTCGAGGGGCGCCCGGGCCAGTTGATCGCCCTCGTCGGCCCGAGCGGCGTCGGCAAAACCACCCTGCTCAGCCTGCTCCTCCGATTCTACGACCCGCAGAAAGGCCGCATCCTCGTCGACGACTATGACATCCGCGAGTTTCAATATCGTTCGCTCCGCCGCCAAATCAGCATCCTCCCCCAGGAACCCGTCCTCTTCTCCACCACCGTCCGCGACAACATTGCCTACGGCCGACCCGACGCATCCCTCGGCGAAATCGTCGAGGCCGCCCGCCAAGCCGAGGCCGAGGATTTCATCCGCGACATGCCCCAGGGTTACGATACTCCCATCGGCGAACGCGGCGTGACGCTCTCGGGCGGTCAACGCCAGCGACTCGCCCTCGCCCGCGCGTTCCTCAAAAATTCCCCGATCCTCATCCTCGATGAACCCACCGCCGCCCTCGACGCCGAAACCGAGGCCGCCGTGCTCCGCGCCCTCGACCGTCTCCGCAAGGGCCGCACCGTGTTCGTCGTCGCCCACCGCCTCTCGACCGTCCGCCAGGCCGACCTCCTGCTCGTCATGCACGATGGCCAGATCGTCGAACGCGGCAAACACACCGAACTCATCGCCCGCGGCGGCCACTACGCCCGCGTCTGCGAACTCCAATTCGGCACAACAACCTAGCCGCGCCGTAACCAAGGAGATCCTTCGCCCACGGAGGGGAGAGGGTTCGGGTGAGGGCGGTAGACAGAGCCGGCAATTTCCCCGAACGAAGTCCAGCCGAGCGGCGAGGGTAGCCGCGAAGCCTCCGTGCTTGCGGCCGTCTGCCTACGCGTTCACCTCCTCGCCCGCAATTGGCGGGAGGAGAGGATACAGGTGAGGGGGGCGACCTCAATTGATGCTTTGAGCCCTTCACGGTCGCATCCGGCGCGCTTAAAACCCCCGAACGAAGCCATTTCCGGCAAAACGAAGCCAGATGCCATTTTGTCTCACTCGGTAACATAACGTTCTGTAGGTCAACCACATCTGATTTTGCCGACAGCCCGGAAAATTGGCTTCGTTTCGCAGATATAGTTTGGGGGGGGTACCCCCGCCCGCTCCCGTCGCCTCGATTGTTGTGGGGCGGGATGCCCCGTTCGACGGGCGTATCCCGCCGTTCTGTTCGTAGGCCGTGCTGGCCCAGCGCGGCCGCGCCGCTAGTGTAGCCGCGCACGACGGGCGCGGATCCGGCACTTGCCTCGCTCCTATTTCAAAGAACCTCTCAACTTCTCCCCCCACCCTATCACAAATACGAACCAAATCCCAGCGAAAAATATCGCCCCACGATACTTTTGGCCTTGACGGAATCTGCTTTTTGCGTCATCGACGGCCCCACCTCTGGGGCAATCGCCTGGAATTGTCATTCTGAGCGCAGCGAAGAATCCCAGTCGTTTTCGGCTGCCGCTCACCCGCCTGTGCCCATGGTAGAACCGGCCTTGGTCGCCCCCGGCGACATCTCGCCCGCCCAAGCCTATAGTGGAACGGGCATCCTGCCCGTTCGGTCCGTCAGCCGACCTGATGTCTCACCCAAACCCTATTGTATCTCACTTCCCCTTCCACCACGCCCGGATATCGTCCGCCGCTTGATGCGCGACCGACGGGACGCTCCGAACCGCCTCGCGCAATTCCGGGAAATAACGCACCGCCAGCCACAGGAGAACGGCAACAATCGCCACCCACACCACCGCATCCAGCAGAAACACGAACGACCAGGCCCATCGCGGCTGGCCATACCCGCGATAGCACGCATGTCGCGCCGCTTCGTCCGTCAAATCGATCACTTCGGGGCTACGCCACCGCGCTCTCGCGGAAACGCTCGGCGGCCCGCCGCTGAATCGCGTACGTCAGGCCGAGGATCGCCAGCGGAATGGCAAATCGGATCAATTGCGGACTCCAAATCGTGTACGGAGGCCAGTGGGCGTTAAACCCCAACGTCAGATTGTGCGGTTGAATGGAAGGTATGTGAGGTTGAATGAAAACACCAGTGACCAGCGCGTAGAGCGCCGACACCGCGCATACCGTCACCGTCCACTTGAAACTCGCCGCCACGCGGTACGTCAGCCAGCAAAACAGAAACGTCACCAGGGCGATAGCGACATAGTCAGCGCCGTGAACCGCCGCGCAAATATGGCGGAATCCGTCCGGTCGGCCGGCCGCCGCATGCAGTCGTTCGTCATTCAGGCCACAGCCCACGGCATATTCCAGCCATATACCGACCGCCGTCAGCAAACCCCACAGCAACGGAATCACCACCACCGGCACCAGCCCGAAGCCGATCAACGAATGTCGCCCCCACCACGACGATCGTCTCGCCACCACCGTCAACCGTTCCGCCAAATCCAGCGGGTCGCCGAGCTGCCCATCCGCGCGCGCCTCGGCCTCCGACGCCGAACATCCTTCCACCACCGCGCTTCGCAATAAGTCGTCGCGATGGTCCGCCACCTCCCGCACCAACCGCCGCACGTGAAAAACCGGACAGCCAAGATCCAACAGCCGCCCCCGCAATCGCGCCAGGTATTTGGTCTCAGGCATGTTGTTCCTCCATCAATAGCGAAACGCCGGTTGTGATACGCTTCCACTCGGACGCCAACTCCTCCAGCCGTTTCCGCCCGCGCGAAGTCAGCTTGTAGTAATTGCGGCTCCGCCCATCCACCTCCCGCCGCCGACTGCTCACCTGCTTCTCGGCTTCGAGGTAATGCAGGTAGGGGTAGATGCAGCCCTCGCCAAACGTCAGGGTCTCCCGGGTCTGTGTCCGGATCGCCTCGACGATTTCGTACCCGTACATCTCGCGCCGCGACAGCAGTCGCAACACGAGCAACTCCGGGACGCCGTTGAGGAAACTGGGGTTGGTCTTCTTCATGCCCGCCACTATACCTATAACTGTGATGCTTGTCAACATCAAACTGTGAGGTATATAACTGACCCCCGGCCGGGGGCGGGTTCGGCTTTGCCTGCGGGCGCGTCTTGCCGTATCATGCGCAATTGCTGGTTACAGAGAGGATAAGCCGATTATGGACTACATCAATTTGGGCAGGACGGGATTGAAGGTGTCGCGAATCTGTTTGGGATGCATGAGCTACGGCGGACCCGACCGTGGCACCCACACCTGGTCCCTCCGCGAAGACGAGAGCCGGCCATTCCTCAAGCGCGCACTGGAACTCGGCATCAATTTCTTCGACACCGCCAACGTCTACTCCGGCGGCGCCAGCGAGACGATCGTCGGCAAAGCGCTCCACGATTTCGCCAAACGCGAGGAATACGTCCTCGCCACGAAAGTCCACGGCAAAATGCGCCCCGACCCGAATGGCAAAGGCCTCTCCCGCAAAGCCATCATGGCCGAGATCGATTACAGCTTGCGCCGGCTGCAGATGGATTACGTCGACCTCTACCAGATTCATCGATGGGATTACGAGACGCCCATCGAGGAAACCCTCGAAGCATTGCACGACGTGGTGAAGGCAGGCAAGGCGCGGTACATCGGCGCGTCATCGATGTTCGCCTGGCAGTTCTGCAAGGCGCTGCAGATCTCCGAACGCCGCGGCTGGACCCGATTCGTCTCGATGCAAAACCATTACAACCTTCTCTACCGCGAGGAGGAACGCGAGATGATGCCGCTCTGTCAGGCGGAAGGCATCGGCGTGATCCCGTGGAGCCCCCTCGCCCGCGGTCGCTTGACCCGGCCCTGGGATCAAAAAGGAAGCACCGACCGCGGCGGCGTGGACGGTTTCGCGAAGACGCTCTACGGCAAAACCGAAGACGCCGACAAGACCGTTGTTGACCGCGTCGGCGAACTCGCGAAAAAACGTGGCGTGCCGCAGGCGCAAATCGCGCTCGCGTGGATGCTCAGCAAACCGTTCATCACCGCGCCCATCATCGGCGCCACGAAACCAAACCATCTCGAAGACGCCGTCGCCGCGGCATCGCTGAAATTGTCACCCGACGAGGTCAAATCGTTGGAGGAACCCTACCTCCCGCACGCCATCGCCGGTCATTCGTAGAATCAAGGTAGGCTTGTAGCCGCGAATTTCATTCGCGGTGGTGGTTGTGGCCGCGGCACCCCTTGGCCGCCCCCTCGCCCTTTTCAAGGGAGAGGGTCAGGGTGAGGGTTGGGTCCTCTACCGCTTCGCTGTGAGTTGCGTCGTCGTCGCGTGTACGGGCTGCTCAACCCCCGCGCGAATCTCGTACATCTTGTAGCCGATCTCCCGCGCTGCGTTGACCGTCTCGCCATACGGCGTGTCGGCCACGTCGACAAACCCGTTCTGATAATTCTCGCCGTCCAACGTCCGTCCCGTCGTCGGCTCGTCCCGGTATGAGAACCAGTGGCAGCCAACAAAATTGGGATGACGGAGCGCGTCGCTCACAAAACTCTCGTAGGCGGCGGCGCGCTCCGCCTGATCCTTGACCCTCACCAGCCCGGGGCTGAATTGCCCGCGGTCGGTAGCACCAAAATGAAATTCGCCGATGATCACCGGCGCATCGACGCCGGACGGCAGACTGAAATCCGCCACGGACCGCCGGTAAATATTGTAGCTCAGCACGTCGCAGTACCGCGCCGCGATCTTGACCACCTCCGCGTTCACCGCCGCAAACCGGCACCCGAGATACAAATGATTCGGCGCCGTCTCGCGCACCGCCTGCCGACACAACCGGAAATACTCGGCCACCGTGTGCCGATAAAACGCCGCCAGATCGTCGTGCGCCCGCGTCTTGTCCGGCAGCTCGCGGCTCTCAATAACGTCGCTCCACGATTTGTAGTGCATGCCCCACGCCGCGTTCAGCTTGCCGATCGCCCGGTACTTCGCCATCAAATCCGACACGAACACCTGCTTCGCCGCCTGGTACGCCGGCGAATCCAGCGTCGCCAGGGCAAACGAAACATCCGTGCCCCAGGTCAGCTCGTTATCGATGAAATACCCGATGCACCACGGATCGTCCGCGCTCGCCGCCGCCTGGTCCGCCATGCTCGCCCGCAGTTGCGTCCCAAAATTCGGATCGAATACGTCGCGGAACCGTCCCCACAAACCCCGGGTGCCTTCGAGCGGTTTGCTCGCAAAATGCACCGCCGCCACATACGGCGTCCGATCCTCCGCGCACAACGCCGGGTCCGACCAGTTGCCAATCGTGTTCAACCCCCAGCTCCGCAACCGCAATTGCGTCGTGTCGTAAAAATCCTTCCGCCAATCCGTGCCGTATTTCCGCTTCAGATTGACGCCCGCAAAATCAAATGTGGACGGCGTCGCGTCAAGGTAATGCCCCCACTCCGACTGCCCGCGCGTCGACAGGAACTGCCGAAAGTCTTCCTGATTGCCCGGAAAATCCTGGAACCACGCCGCCCGCCCGTTGATCGGCGTCGATTCGCCCGGCCAGATGCAATCGATCCCGTTCGAGAAGAACAGTCGCCCCTCCGGATCGACCAGCCACCACTTCCCGCCGTATTTCGCCGTGCGGAAGTAGCCCGTCCCCAGCAGCAGCGGCCCGCGTTTCCAGCCGCCATAACGATCCCACGAGCGCGCCCGCGGTTCGGCCTCCAGGTTCGCCGCTTCCGCCGCGCGTTTCGCAATCAAATCGTCGACCGAATGAACCTTGTTCGGCCAATCCGCATGCATGTATTGCCCAAATGTGTCGATGAACGGAAACATCCACCGCAAATCCTCGCTCGGCCGCCCAACCGTCGCGCTCAGCGGGCTCAACCGCACGTCGCCAATCTCAAAACTGAATTTGCCCTTCGGCGTCGGTACGAGAATGTACACCTGGGCAATCGCGGACGGATCAATGGTGTTCTCGCCCGCGTCCGGCGGCGGGAACGCCCGCATTCCGAACATCGGCAGTGACGCCAGACTGAACGCCGACCGCTTGAACCGTACATCCAGGGTGCCACGCGCGCCCGGCGCCAGGGTCACCTCGCCCTGGTTGCAGTGCAATGGAGGATCCGCATCGGCGTTTTCCACGCGGCATTCGAGCGTCAGTTCGCCGCTGCCCACGTTCCGAACGTCCAGCAACAGCCCGTCATGCTCGGAAAGGTTCCATCGCCCGTGCGGCGCCTTCAAAACAAGCCCGGCCCACGACGGATCGTCCCCGCCATCCACCCGCAACGCCATCCCCGACTCCGCCGGCGCAGGCGAAATATCAACCGCCCGCATTTCCACCGCGTCATTGGGGCTCCCGTGTGTGAAAGCAAAGAGAATGTTTTGCGCGTAGACCCGTGTGCCGCTGGCCAACCCCACCAGCATCCCTGCCCCTACGACCGCCATGAGTCTCGCAGTCGCGGGGCGACCTGCGCTTCGTCCCGCCATGCTACATCAACCTACGCGAAATTCATGCCGGGTCAATCCCTCTCAGCAAGTTTTCCGAAAAATCTTCGGGAAAAATCCGCGACTGGTAACATGGCGGTCACCATCCATCGAACTTTCGCAGCTTTGCGAGGACACGGCGCTTGCTCCCTCTGACCCTCTTCATGCTACGGCATCTTGCTTGCCGTTTCCCGTCCGCTTCATACAATAACCACATGTTTGTCTCGGGAAAAGCGGGGCGTTTCCCACGGTTCGGCCACCTCGGAGGCTTGATTTCTTTCTTCGTCGCGCTCGGGTTCGCGTTCGCTTCCGCCCACGCGCAGTTCTTCAACGACTGGGCCGCCACCAATCTGAACACCGTGCCCCTTCAGAGCGGACCGCTCGATGACCCCGACAATGATGGCGCGCCCAATCTCGCCGAGTTCGCTTTCGGCACCGACCCCCTCCAGCCAACCGGCCTGGGCAATGCCATCCAGGCGCTCGTAACGGGCAGCAATGGCTTGTATGCCGTGCAGTTGCTGGAATTGGCCGGTCACGTGCCCGGTGTGGAAATCAATGTCGACGCCTCCATCGACGTGACGAATTGGATACGACCATGGTGGTTCCGCACCGTCACCAACTCGCTCCCCACCGACCCGCCGGGCTCCGTCCGCGAATCGCTGACCACTCTCTTGCCCGGCACGAACCTGTTCTTTGTCCGCGGCAATATCGAATTGCTCCTCGCTGGCCCGCAGACCGCCACCTATTTCGTCGCCACCAACGGCAGCGATACCGCATCCGGCACCAGCATCGGTGCGCCTTTCCGTTCGGTCGCCAAAGCCGTCAGCGTCGCCAACCCCGGCAACCTGATCTACGTCCGCGGCGGTGCCTACACGACCAACGCCACGATCTCCATCAGCCGCAATGGGAGCGCCGCAAGTCCAATCCGCCTCTACGCCTATCCCGGCGAACACCCCATCCTCGATTTCTCCCCGCAGGCGTTCTCCTCAAGCAACCGCGGCATCAATATGTCCGCCAGCTGGTGGCACGTGTACGGGTTCGAAGTCGAAAACGCGGGCGACAACGGCATGAATGTCTCCGGCAGCTCCAACATCATCGAACTCTGTTCGTTCCACAATTGCAGCGACACCGGCCTGCAGCTCAGTCACCCCGCCAGTTCGAACCTCGTCCTGAACTGCGACGGCTACCACAATTGCGATGGTCCCACCGATGGCGAAAACGCCGATGGCATTGATGCCAAGCTCGCCGGCCTCGGCCCCGACAATGTGCTCAGCGGCTGCCGCGCCTGGGAAAATTGCGATGACGGGTTTGATCTCTTCGCCGCGCCGTTCCCGGTCGTCATCACGAACTGCTGGAGCTTCGACAACGGCACCAACCTCTTGAACATCGTCAACTTCGCCGGCGACGGCAACGGATTCAAACTCGGCGGCGGCAACATCGGCGCAGCCAACCGCATCTACAATTCACTCGCGTTCGGCAATCCGCAGAACGGTTTCGATCAAAATGATAATCAGGACGGCCTGACCGTGGACCAAAACACGTCGTGGGCAAATGGCGGTGAAAACTTCGATCTCAATCACAACACGGAAACATCCGTCGTTCACATCGTCCGCAACAATCTCTCTATCGCTGGCGGAAAGGCCGACAGCTTCACCAGCGGGTCCATTCTCGTCAGCAACAGCTGGCAGGTAATCTCGTCCCCACCCGCCGGCACCAGCGACGTGATCAGCATCGACACGTCCTTCGCCACCGCCCCGCGCCGCGACGACGGGAGTCTCCCCGAGATTCCGCTAATGCGTCCCGTGCCGAATGGCCGGTTGGTGGATAAAGGAGCGAATATCGGCTTGCCGTTTTCCGGCACGGCCCCCGATCTCGGCGCGTTCGAATCTCCCGCCTGGCCCCAGTAGGCGGGGCCATCGGCCCTACGCCAACGCCTTCAGGCTGCCCGCCACCGCCAGTTGCTCCTCCATGTCCACGATCTCTTTGATGTTGGTGAGGAACCACGGGTCGATCTTCGTCAGCCGATGAATGGCGTCGACACCGAATCCCGCTCGCAGCGCATGCCGAATGTAAAAGATGCGCTCGGCGCACGGCGTGATGAGCTTCCGCTCAATCTCGTCACGTGGCGGAATCTCGCGGCCACCCCAGCGTCCGCCGCTCAAACCCTGCGCGCCAATCTCCAGCGATCGCAACGCTTTCTGCAGCGATTCCTTGAATGTCCGCCCGATCGCCATCGCTTCGCCGACCGATTTCATCTGCGTCGTCAGCGTCGGATCAGCCTGTGGGAATTTCTCAAACGCAAACCGCGGCACTTTCACGACCACGTAGTCAATCGTCGGCTCGAAACTCGCCGGCGTCGACCGCGTAATATCGTTCGGGATCTCATCCAGCGTGTAGCCCACCGCCAGTTTGGCGGCGATCTTGGCAATCGGAAATCCCGTGGCCTTCGATGCCAGCGCGCTGGACCGGCTCACCCGCGGGTTCATCTCGATCACGCACAACCGCCCGTTCTCGGGATTGACCGCAAACTGGATGTTCGACCCGCCCGTCTCGACCCCGATCTCGCGAATGCAGGCAAAACTCGCGTCCCGCATGAGCTGCCATTCCTTGTCGGTCAGCGTCTGGATCGGCGCCACCGTGATCGAGTCGCCCGTGTGCACGCCCATCGGATCGAGGTTCTCAATCGAGCAGACAATCACGCAATTGTCCGCCTTGTCCCGCATCACCTCGGTCTCGTATTCCTTCCAACCGATCAGCGATTCTTCGACGAGAATCTCGGTAACGGGCGACGCATCCAGCCCCGCCTGCGCCATCGCATCGAATTCCTCGCGGTTGTACGCAATCCCGCCGCCCGTGCCGCCCAGGGTGTACGCCGGCCGGATAATCACGGGGAACCGTCCAATCGTCCGCGTGATCTCGCGCGCTTCCTCCAACGTGTGCGCCACGCCGCTGACGGGCACATCCAGCCCGATCTTCTGCATGGCCTGCTTGAACTTCAACCGGTCTTCGCCCTTCTCGATGGCTTCGGCCTTCGCACCGATCATCTCGACGTTGTGCCGATCCAGCGCGCCGTTCCGCCACAACGCCATCGCTGTGTTCAGGCCCGTCTGGCCGCCCAGCGTCGGCAACAACGCGTCGGGGCTCTCGCGCTCGATGATTTTCTCGACCACCTCGGGTGTGATCGGCTCGATGTACGTGCCGTCGGCGAACTCGGGATCGGTCATGATCGTCGCCGGGTTGGAATTGACCAGCACGACCTTGTATCCCTCCTCGCGGAGCGCCTTGCACGCCTGCGTCCCCGAATAATCAAACTCGCACGCCTGGCCAATCACAATCGGCCCGCTGCCGATGATCAGGATTTTGTGGATGTCCGTCCGTTTGGGCATACTCGCAACTCGCACTCTAACGGGAGACGCCCCGCGATGCACTCAGATTCTACGCTTGCGGCGTGCCTTGAACCGCCTTCTTCCGAAACGGCGAATGCAAATTAAAATAAATCCCGCACAGCGGCCGCGCATCCTCGTTCTCGCTGATCATGATCGTCACGTGCCGGTCCAGCGCGATGCCGTGCCGCAGCCCCGGCGCGCGGTTCTCGAACGCCGCGATCGCCTTGCCCATCAACGATTGCAGGCTCTTGAGAAATTCGTCCGGCGTCTTCTCCACGCACACGACGAATTTGTCGTAGTTCTTCACCGCGCTCGCCATCTCCGCCTGAAAATCCTCTATCCCTAGTCCCATAGCGCGCCGATTATTAACACACCCCCTCGCCGCTGCAAGCGTGGGGGTGACGCGCCTCGCAATCTAGTGCTGCGTCAAACCACATTGCAAAGGTCGTTGGCAGGGTCGACCCGCCGGGCCGACCGCTGTGGCGCGCCCCACCATTCAATCCAGTTTTGACAGACCAGTTGGAGCGAAGTTCCGCTTGAAATCGACCCATATTTATGGGAGATTACCAGCGTGAAGACAACCGTCGAAATCCCCAGCAGTCTGTTCCGCAAATGGAAAACCTCCGCGGCCGCACGCGGTCAAAGCATGAAAGAGTTCCTGACCAGCGCCCTCCAGGAGAAATTGGCGGGCCGGAATCGGGGGAATGGCCGGGACACCGGCTGGAAAACCGTCTGGGGCAAGGCCTCCGCCGGGCAGATCCGCAACGTCGATGCCGTCATCCAGGCCGAATTCGAGAAAATCGAGCCTGAGAACTGGCGATGATCCTCGATACGAATGCCGTCTCCGCCCTCTTTGTCGGCGACAACAATCTCGCTCGCGTCCTCTCGGGCTCGCCGCGGCACCAGCTGCCGGTAATCGTCCTCGGCGAATATCGCTACGGCCTGAAACGCTCGCGCCACCCAAAAGCTCTGGAATCACTCCTCGATCAGTTGGAACGCGAGTCCGATGTCCTTCCCATCGATGCCGACACCGCCGCCGTCTATGCCGACGTCCGCGACCAACTCCGCCGTCGCGGGACGCCGCTCCCCGAAAATGACGTGTGGATCGCTGCCCTCGCCCTCCAATACGATCAGCCAATCATCTCTCAGGACCAGCACTTCGACCTCGTCCCCCGCCTCCGTCGCCTCGGCTGGTGACGGCTTCCCGCCGCATCTCCCGCTGTAAATCCTCGATCCCGAGTCCCGTACCCGCGCGATTATTATCACAGTCGGGCGCCGCTACAGGCGCGGGCAAGCTGCCGTCGAACTGGCAGGCCAGAAGCAACCAGCTGCCTGCTTTCGTAGCGGGTCTATTTCTCGCCAAGAGGTGGGCTTTGGTCAGGTGCGGTGGCGCTCAACGAAGAGAAGGGATTATCGAGCATCCTCGCTCATGGCATTTCTTGCATTTCTTCCCGCTGCCGCAGGGACAAGTCTCGTTCCTTCTGACCTTGTGCTTTTTTTCGTGGTGATCCATGGTTCAACAGTCCCCAGCAATCATAACGCATTCCCGAACAATTCAAAGCGGCGCATCGCAAGAGCCGGACTGACGGGATCGCACGACCGCCATCTCAAAAGTAGCCCAGCACTGGAATTTGCATTGACTCCTGCAATTGGCCGCGGCATTCTCGCCCCACGGTCTCACCAAGGAGGGGCCGTGACAGGTCCGTGATCAAGTTTCGTTGCCTGAATTGTGGCCAGAAGCTCGCCGTAACCGAGGATGGTATTGGCGCCGTCGTTTCCTGCTCGAATTGCGCACAGCAGATCGTCGTGCCCCCGTATTCCATCACCGAAATGTTCCCGGCCGAATCCACCCGTCGCGCGCACATTGCTGCCGCCGGCGCTGCGGAATTGTTGCGGCCCGTGATCACGCCAACCGGCGAGGCCCAGTCCGCCCTGCGCGTCGCCCTGATTCCGCATCTGGCGCGGATGATGATGAACCGGCTCGTCCAGGCCTTGTTCGCGCAGCGCGAAACCCTCATCGACACGCAGGCCGAAGCCACCAAACGCATGATCGAATTGGAAGAACGCATCGCCAAAGCGCAGGTCACCGTCCAGGAACGATTCGCCGCCTACGAAAACCGTATCGCCGAGCTGGAAAAGCAATTGCTCGCCGCCGAAGAAGAGAAACGCGAGTTGATGCGCCAGAATTTCCAGCTCGCCCGCAAAGCTCTCGAAGCCGAGAACGCCGCCGCCGCATCCGTCGCCGAAAACGTCCGCGCCCACGGCGCGACCCGCGTCGACCTAAGCAATGCTGGGTTTCTGCTGCGCGCGTAGCGCCTGCTCGTAGCACTGTAGCGCTTCGCCGTACCGTTCCAGCCGATTGAATACGCCGCCCTTGCTCAGGTATGCCATCGTCATCGAGTGGTCCAACGCAATCGCGCGGTCATAGCAGTCGATCGCCTCATCCAACGACCCCAGCCGCTCCAGCGCCATGCCCTTCTTGACGAATGCCTCGGCGTTCGTCGAGTCCAGCGTGATCACTTCGTTGAAGCACGTCAGCGCTGTGTCGGCCTGCTGCAAATTCAGATGCGCCTGCCCTTTGCCGAGCAACAACGCAATCCGCGCGTCCCGTTCCGCCCGTTCATTCTTGGCGCGCACGGTCGCCGAATCCACCTCGTTCCCATTTTTGGGCTCGACCGACTCGTCTCCGTTCGTGCCGCCATTCGACGATGGTTCAATCGATCTTCTCGAGGTGGCCTCTTCCAGAATCGCGGCGGTTTCCGAGGAATCTTCCAGTTCGTGTATCCGCTGCTCCAGCCGTTCGATGGTGTTGAGAAACCGTGCCGTGGATTGATCGACTCGATTCGGAACAACAACCTGCGTATCGCCCGGGCCGAGCGCGGGCGGCGCAAAAGCGGGATTGAGCGCGTGCGCCGCGAACTGCGCGATCAAGGTCTCCGTCCGACGGTTCATGATGCGCAGCAGGAAAACCGATAGGAACAACATCCCGAAGAAGCCCGCGCCCGCAAACACACTCACCATGATGAGCGTGAACCGGTGCGAGCTTTGCATTACCTCGATCTCGCGACTGCGCTCGGCAGTCACCGATTGCTCGATCTGGTTGAGGCGTGATTGGACCTCCTCGCTGTTGCGTTTCGCGGTCGCTTCGGCGTCCTCGCGGGCTTGTTCGACCGCATGGGCCGTGGCGGCAGAATCCTGCCGCTCCTGCTCGACCTCGCGTATCAGCGCTTGTTGTTGCTCTTGCAGTTGCTGGTACGACTGGACGACATGCTGCGCCAACTTGGCGTCGGTCGCGCCAGCCTCATCCTTGGCGGAGGTCGTCGAGTTGGTATCCGTGGCCCCGAAGGCAATCGGGACGGTGGCGCAGAGAGACAACGCCACGAAAATAGCGAATGCGGCAGCGGCCGAGAGCGGTCTCGGGCTCATACTACGTTTCCTCCTTCGTTCAGGGTTCCCCAAGGCGGAACCTAGAGGAAGCGCCCCGGAATTTCAATGCAAAAATGGCCGAAATTCGTCGCCGCAGCGGGGCCGTTGACACGCAATCGCCGCAGTCCTATAGTCGGCCCGTTGTTTTTCCCGACAAGGAGGATGACCGGTTGTGTCTGAAATTGCATACGTCAACGGAGAATTTCTGCCTCTCGAACGCGCCATGGTCCACGTCGAAGACCGCGGCTTCCAGTTCGCCGACGGCGTGTACGAAGTCGTGCGCACCTATCGCGGCAAACCATTCGCCATGGATGAACATCTCGCGCGCCTGGCCCGCAGCCTCGGTACGCTGGAACTGAAAAACCCGCTCAGCACCGAGAAATGGAAGTCCATCATCAGCGAAGGCATCAAACGCTCCGAATTTCCGGAAGCGATTGTGTATTTGCAGGTCACCCGCGGCTGCGCGAAACGTCATCGCGGCATACCGGAGGGCATTGAACCGACCGTCGTGCTGACCGTGCGCCAATTGCCGCCGCCCGCGGCAAAGATTCGCGAGACTGGCATCGCGGTCATCACTTTGCCTGAATTCCGTTGGGCGCGGTGCGATATCAAGAGTATCGCGCTGTTGCCGAGCGTGCTGGCCTATCACGCCGCGAAGAAAGCCGGCGCCAACGACGCGATTTTCGTCGATGAAGATGGCACGGTAAACGAATCGACAGCGGGCAACGTGTTCGTTGTAACGGGCGGACGCCTTCGCACACCGCCCAAGAGCGAGCGGATATTACCCGGCGTCACGCGCGACAAACTTCTCCCTGTGGCGCGCGCGGCCGGAATTGAAACAGCCGAGGAGCGAATTACCAAACAGGACCTTCTCACCGCACAGGAAGTGTTCCTGAGCAGCACCACCGCGGAAGTGACGCCTGTGGCGACGGTGGACGGAAAGCAAATCGGAACGGGGAAACCGGGACCGGTATCGGCGCGCCTCTACGATCAATTCGCCCAGATGTTCATCCGCAAGTAGAACCTACTCGACCGGCTCGGGCGGCTTGTCCAGCAGGTAGTCCTTTGCGGGAACTGTCGTCGCCTTGATATCGCCATTCTTATCCGGCGCGGTCGGCGCGACAAACACGAAATCCATCAGCGTCTTTGCCGCGTGTTTGGTGTCGATGTGCGGAGGTACGTCTGCCACAGCGAGGACGCGCTCGTCATCGCGGCGGGCACTCCCGTAGGCGACATCCAAATTGCCGATCTGGCGCGAGAGTTTTTCCGCCCGCAGGTCCCGCTCTTCCTTCGCCAACTCGGCGACTTCGTGTTGTGTCCTCACGTCACTCAGCGCGCTGGCCGCACGAATCCGGGCTTCGTAGTCGTTCTGGATGATGCGCCCCTGGATCATCCGAAATGCCTCGATCAAAAGCGTAAACGCCTCGTCTTGATTTCGCAGTTCTGAGATCGAATCGCCGCGTCCGGTTTGGGACACGGGTTGTGCGGACGCTTTTAATTCCGCCGAGAACAACGGCACGGAAGCCAGCGCCGACAGCATGAATCCGAGTACAACGCCCTTGGTATTCATATCCGACGCCGTATGAGCGCATTGCGTGCCAGTCCAAATCGGGCCGCCGGCGATGGCTGTGCGCAAGTAACGACTTTCCTTCGCGGGTCGGGATGTGATATAGCTTAACCGTCGGTGGGGCTGACCTTCAACATCCCGTCAGGCGCGGGCCGCTCACAGCCAACGGTTGCGAGCCGACTCTTCGGCACGCTCTTCCTCTCCTTCTTTCTCGGCATGGGACTGCTTTTCCTGGTTCTTCTGTCGCGTGAGCTTTTCAAGCAGGCGCAGACGTATGGTTGGAAGACCGTCGATTGCGTGATCACCTCGAGCTCCGCGCTCGATTTGCAGAAAGGTTACGGCGTCCAGATCGAATACGAATACGATTTCGGCGGCCACCACTACCATGGCACCCAATACAACGTTGGCAAATTCAGCACGTCGAATTATCAGGACGTCGACCGTATCCTCCATACCTACGCCGCCGGCACCAAGACCACCTGCTTCGTTAATCCCTCGTCGCCTTCCGACGCCGTGCTGCGGCGCGGCAGTCTGGCAATGATTCCGTTTCTCCTCATTCCGCTGCTGTTTGTCTTCGTGGGCGGCGGCGGAATCTACGCAACATGGCGCCGCAAGCCGATGCGCAATCCGCAACGTACCGCATCGACCAAGGCTGCCCGAGGCGTTCTGGCCGCCTTTTTTTCCGTGTTTCTCGTTCTCGGAGGTACCCTCACCTATTTCTTTTTCCTTCGTCCGATGCTCGACGTATCGAAAGCCCGCCACTGGCCTTGGGTTCCCTGCCACATCATCTCCAGTCGCGTGCAGAGCCATTCGGGCAGCAAAGGCGGGACGACATACAGTGTGGATATCGCGTATCGCTATACTGTCGACGGAAAAGTGCATACGTCGAATCGGTATGAGTTCATGGGTGGATCGTCCAGCGGCTACAGCGGCAAAGCGGCCATCGTCGCGCGCTATCCGCCCGGCGCGACCTCCCGATGCTTCGTCAACCCCGACGATCCAACCGACGCCGTTCTCGAACGCGACTTTACTCCGGGAATGTTGGTCGGCCTCTTTCCTGCCCTGTTCTTTTTCATCGGTCTCGGCGGGTTGGTCTGGACATTCGTCGGGGGAGGCCGTGCGCCCAAGACGGCAGGAAAAGACGGAGATCCACCGTGGCTGCGCCGGGAAGATTGGGCCAACGGTCACATCATCTCCTCAGCCAGGCCCGCCGCAATCGGCGCATGGATTTTTGCGGTGTGCTGGAATTTGCTGTCGTTACCGGTCTTGGTCATCCTGCTGAGCGAATGGATAAAATCTCGCAATAACACGCTGCTCATCGGCCTGTTATTCCCGGCGATTGGTATCGGACTGATCGTGTGGGCCATACGAGTAACGACGCGGTGGCTCGAGTTCGGCGATTCGGTCTTTGAGATCGCCTCTGTGCCCGGCGTCGTGGGCGGCGCGTTGCAGGGTACCATCCGATTAACCCAACCTGTGCGAACAACCGACGGATTCTCCGTAAAGCTCTCCTGCGTGAACCGCGTCACGACGGGCAGCGGAAAAAACCGGTCGACTTCGGAGCGCGTGCTGTGGACGGACGATCAGCATGTTGAAGCCGGCCTTGGCGACCGCGTGAAGGTCGCGTTCTACATTCCAGATGATTGCCGGGAAACGTCTTCCGAGGATCCAGATAATCTTGTGCTCTGGCGCCTGAAGGTGACAGCCAAAAACGCCGGCGTGGGTTACGCCGCGCGATTCGAGGTGCCCGTTTTCAGGGTTGCGCAGACACCGCAGCAAATCGCCGAAGCGAAAGCTGTCCTTTCGCACGAACAGGCATCCACGGAGAGCTATCAGCCAGCGGCGAATTCGCGGATTCGCGTCCGCCCCACATCCGGCGGCGGCCAGGAATTCTACTTCCCGCCGATGCGCAATGTGGGCTCGGGCTTCGGGTTGATCGTATTCTTTGCGATCTGGTCGGCATCATTCTGGTTCCTGGTTCATGCGAAGGCCCCCATGCTTTTCCCGATCGTGTGGGGATTCTTCGACCTGTTGATCTTTGCCGGCGTGCTGCATTTTCTGACAGGCGCGACCCGCGTCGTTGCCGACTCATCCGGCCTGACCATTACCAAGAGAATGGCCGGTGTCGCGCGGACCCAACTCATCCCCGCCGCTGACGTCGCAGACATCAAAACCAGGATCGGCACGACCACCGGCCAAACCGCCTACCTGAATATCGCCGTCGTGCGACGGGACGGAGGCGAGACGGTCGCCGGCAGCGCCATTCGCGATTCGCAGGAGGCGCACTGGCTGGCAGCGCAGATGTTGAAATCCGTCCAAGGACAACGTTGACGCGATTCCCACACCTTTGCCGCCCACCCCACGCCCAGCATCGATTCACCCCCCGAACGAAGCCATTTCCGGCAAAACGAAGCCAGATGCCATTTTGTCTCACTCGGCAATACAACATTCTCCAGATCAATCACATCGAGCTTTGCTGACAGCCCGGAAAATTGGCTTCGTTTCGCAGATATAGGGGGGTGGGGGGTATTCCCTCCCACAACCATCGTCGGACCAGCATCGAACCGTCCAATTGGGTTCGTTTTCCGATCCCGCCCCCCATCAAGTGCATGCCTCTGCCGTAACCTTGCCCGGCCCAACGCGCTGCCCGTCATCCCGAACTGGTAGCCTGCCCCGAGCGAAGCCGACGGGACGGATCTCCGTCCAAACACGGAACGCTGAACGCTGAACCCTGAACCATCCATTATGTCAAAGAACGTCCGAACATTGCCCGCCACCCTATCACAAATACCAACCCGATCCAATTAGAAAATATCGTCAAACGATACATTGGTTCTTGACAATTGCCCGCCTTTCCGCCGTCGCCAACGAGCAGGCGCAAACCACCGGCCCGCTGCTCCCCTTCCCAAAACGTGCTATCTTCTCTTCAGTCACCTGACCATGTTCGGATTCAAGACCAAACGCCGTCAGCGCCTCCGCTCGCAGCCCTTCCCTGCGCCCTGGCTCGACATCCTGCAGCGCAATGTCCCGCATTATCACCGCCTCACCCCGGCCGAGCAGCGGGAATTGCAGGCCCTCATCCAGGTCTTCGTCGCCGAAAAAAACTTCGAGGGTTGCGGCGGCCTGGACATCACCAATGAAATCAAGGTCACCATTGCCGCCTACGCCTGCATCCTCCTCCTCCACGTCGAACATCACGACTATTACCCCCGCCTCCACTCAATCCTCGTCTACCCCGACGCCTATTTCGTCCGCGTCACGCAATGGGGTCCCAATAACGAAATCGTCGAAACCCACGAACGCCGCGTCGGCGAATCCTGGCGCACCGGCGCCGTCGTGATCTCCTGGAACCATGTCCTCCACCGGCCCGCCGACCCGACCGGCGGACGCAACGTCGCGCTCCACGAATTCGCCCATCAGCTCGACGGCGAGAACGGGTTCGTCGACGGCGCGCCCGCCCTCCCGCACACCTCCATGTATCGCACGTGGGCCCGCGTCCTCGGACGCGAATACCAGGCGCTCACCGAGGCCGCCACTGCCGATCACCCCACGTTCCTCGACAAATATGGCGCGACCAATCCCGCCGAGTTCTTCGCCGTCGTCACCGAATATTTCTTCGAGCAGCCCCGGCAACTCCAGCAACTGCATCCCGAGCTTTACGACGAACTCAAGCTGTACTATCGCCAGGACCCGGCCGTCTCCAGACCCAACGGCGCAATCGATCACCAGCCGTAGCCGCTCGCCGTTGCGCCGGTGACGATTCTCGTGTAAAATCCGCCCATGAGGCGTGAGGTGGCAATCCTGTCGTTTGTGCTCTGTATCGCTGTGTCCGCCCATGCCCAAATCGGCGCGCTGGGCGTGATGGGCGACAGCCTGAGCGACGAGTACTTCGAGGAGTCCTACGGCACCTACGCCACGAACTGGGTCCAGCAGCTCGTCAACTACCGAAGCGTGAACGTCGGCCCGACCGCCGCCCAGGCCGGCCAGCCCGGCGGCACCTGGGGCAGTCCCCGCGACACGGGGTACGAATTCAACTGGGCCCTCTCGGGCGATACGTCCGCCGACCTCCTCAGCGACGGCCAGGACACCGGCCTCGCCGCGCAAGTCGTCCCCGACGGGATCACGCACGCCGTGTTGGCCATCGGCGCCAACGATTTCAACCCGGACTTTCTCGATTACCCTGGCTCGGCCTACTTCCCCGTCTACAACGGCTCATGGTCCGCCTCCCAGATCAGCAACTACGTCGCGCAAACGCTCACCAACATCGAGACCGCGCTCGTCACCGTCGAAACCACCGGCGTCGACATGGTCCTGTTCAACATCCTCGACTACGGGAAAACCCCCGCCGTCTATAATGAGTTCCTGTACACCAACGGCAGCAAACGCGAACGCGTGTCCGCCGCCATCGAGCAGGCCAACGCCGGGCTGGCCTACCTCGCGCAGAAACATCAGGTCCCGTTGGTTGACGCGTTCGGGCTTCAGTTGAAAATCTTCGGCTCGAACACGAACCTCCAGCAGTACCTCTACATCGGCAATGTCGCCATCAATCTGCAGGCTTCCGACACCAATCCCACCAACGCCCCCGACCGCACCGCCGCGTTCGTCGCCGACGGTGCGCATCCGCATACCACCATCCAGGGGCTCTTCGCCAATATGGCGCTTGAAGCGCTCGCGCTCGGCTACCAAACCGACGTGCCCCTGTTCTCGGAACAGGAAATCCTCGCTCACGCCGGCGTGGCCTACGGCGGCTCGGATACATTGATGGCCCAGATCGGTTCGTACACCAACTACGTCGTCCTCCCCATCCGCCCCCAGGTCACCTCCGTCGGTTTCGTCGGCGCCAATCTTCAGCTTGCCTTCACGACCGTCTCCAAACAATTCTATCGCGTGGAAATGACCGACGATCTCACCGCGCCAAATTGGACGCCGCTCACCAACAACGTGCCCGGCAGCGGTGGCGTGGTCGTTATTGCCGATCCATCCGCCAGCGCGCAAAGCCAGCGGTTCTACCGCGTCCGCCAACTGCCTTGACCTGTGCGCACGGCCCCCACAAACGATCAGACTGTCACACCCAGAAGGAGCGCATCATGCCCTACCTGAGAATTACCACCAACAAATCCATCGACGCCGAACCCAAAACCAAACTGCTCAAGACCCTCTCCAAGACCATCGCCGCGGAACTCGCCAAGCCCGAGCAATACATGATGGTCTCGCTCGAATCTCCGGTCCCCATGCTCTTCGGCGGGATCGACGCGCCGTGCGCCTTCCTCGAATTGCGCGGCATCGGCCTGCCCGTTTCCCGCACGGAAAAACTCTCGCAACTCCTCTGTTCGCTCGTCGAGTCCCACGCCGGCATCCCCCCGAGCCGCGTCTACATCAACTTCGCCGACATCCCCACCAACCTCTGGGGCTGGAATAGCGAAACGTTCTGATCATCGGCTGTCCGCCGCAGTCCCGCCGAATGGCCAACCGAGCCCCGGCGCTTTTCATTGCCAGCAGCTTCGCGCTACCGCTAACATGCCACCGTGCACATGGTCAGAACGGTCGCTCCCAAAGTTCTCTTCGAAGACGAGCATATTCTCGTCGCGGACAAACCCGGCGGGATGGTTTGTCACTCGGCCCAGCGACCCGAATACGGCTCGCTTGCCGAATGGTTGCGCGACCACGGCATCACCACCCCGCGCATGATCAACCGCCTCGACCGCGAAACCAGCGGGCTGGTCGTTGTCGCAAAAACCGAGCACGCCGCGAAGACGCTCGGCAAAGCCGTGCTCCGCCGCGAGATCGAAAAGGAGTATCTGGCCATCTGTTGGGGCGAATTCAAAGACGACCACGGCGTGATCGACCAACCCATCGCCGTCAGCCAATCCTCCGTCGTCTACACCAAACGCGTCGTCGACCCCGCCACCGGCAAACCCAGCCGCACCGAGTTCGCCGTCGCACAGCGCTTGCGCGGCTTTACCATCGTCCGTCTCACGCCGCGCACGGGCCGGGCCCACCAGCTCCGCGTCCATCTCGCCTGGCTCGGCCACCCGATTGTCGGCGACAAGGTGTACGGCCCGGACGAGAACCTGTACCTGCAGTTCATCAAGGACGGTGTCACCAACGCCATGCTCGACCAACTTCTGCTGCCGCGCCACGCGCTGCATGCCGAGCGCGTCTCCTTCCTTCACCCGCACACACGCGAACGCGCCTCCTTCTCCGCACCGCTGCCGGCCGACATGCAAACCTTCATCGAGGAGCATGCGTAAATGACTTCGCTCCTCGACAACACGGGTTTTCGCCGCCTCTGGATCTCGCAAATCGCCCTCGCGCTCGGCGACGCCATCATGCAGATGGGATTGCTCGAATACTTCCGCGCGCACGGATATAGCGAACGAACCGAAACCGCCAAAATGTTCTTTGCCGTCGCGCTCCCCGGCCTGTTGCTCGGCCCCCTCGCCATCGCCTATGTCGACCGCTGGCAACGCCGCCACGTGCTTATTGCCAGTGACGCGTCGCGCGCTGTGATCGTCGGCGTGATCGCCCTGTGGCTGTTGCCGGTGATCCTCGGTCGAACTGCCTTCCGCAATCTGTTCGCCGTGTACGTGCTCATCCTCATCATCGGCTCGATCACCACCTTCTACTACCCCGCCCGCTACGCGCTCATCCCCAACCTCGTCGGCAACGACCGCCTCATCCAGGCCAACACCCTCTTCACCACCAGCCTCGCCATCGCCGGCGTCGGCGGACGCGCCATCGGCGGCTTTGTCGCGGAACGCATCGGCGTGGAATGGGCCATCCTCACCAACACCGTCGCCTACATCATCGCTACCATCCTGGTCTGGCGCATCCAGATGAACCCGCATGCCACCACGGGCGGCGCCGATTCCAAAGAACCCGGCGGCTGGGGCGACCTGAAAACGGGCCTTGTCTATCTCTGGCAACATCCCAGCGCCCTGTCGCTGTCCCTTTTGTCGGCTGTGTTCGCCTTCCTCGCCGGCGTTTTCGCCGTCGAAATCGTCGGCTACACCATGGAAACACTCGGCCTGCGCACCGGCGGGTTCGGCTACCTGCTCGTCGCCGCCGGCGCCGGCGCCGCGCTCGGTATCGGCATGGTCGGACGCGGCCAACCATGGACGAAGGCGACCTGGCTGCCATTCGTCCAATTATTGCTCGTCGGCGGTGTGCTCATCCTGATGGGCCTGACCGCGCGCGTCTGGATCACGGTTCTCCTGCTCTTTGCGCTCGGCGCCATCGCCGCGACCATCCTGATCCCCATCGACGCGCGCCTCCAGGAGGAAGTCCACGACGTGCGCCGCGGCGCCGTCTTTGCGGCGCGCGGAATGCTCACCTCGGCAACCATGATCGTGGCGTTCTGGCTCCAATTCGGCACGAAACTCTTCCAGCGCACGCCCGCGCCGCAAATCATGTTGTGGCTCGGCGTTGGCTCGATCGCTGCCGCGCTGCTGACGCTGACCACACTGCGAATCGGCCAACCAAAACCATCGCCGGCCAGTGTAGCTTGACCGGCCCCGCGCGCGTCGGTACAGTTTCGCCGCGGCGGACAACCGCCGAACAAGGCTCGGTAGAAACGCATGCTGCAATACGTCCTTCGTTTTGTCGCCGGCAAAGACCAGGGCAGGGAATTCCCCCTGCCCCAGGATCTGTATATCGTGATCGGTCGCGTCAGCGACGTCGATGTGTTGCTGCTCGACGAGAAAGTCTCGCGCAAACACGCGAAAATCTCCACCCACGGCGGCAAGGTCATGATCGAGGACCTCGCTTCGCGCAACGGCACGTTCGTCAACGGCGCCCGCATCCGCAGCACCGAGCTCAAGGAAGGCGACCAGATCATGATCGGCTCGTCGACCATCCGGCTGGTGTCCGTCAACGAGCCAAAGCCGCGGCCGACGCCATCCGCCACGCCGTCCGACGCGGATCACGCCGGCGCCCAGCCGTCCCCGGGGACAGCGCTGATCTCCGGCTCCATCCGCGAAATGCCGCTCTCGGACCTGTTGCAATTGTTCCACAACTCCCGCAAGAGCGGCGTCATGACCATTCGCTCCAATCACGGCGCCGGCAGGATCTATCTCCGTGAAGGCCAGATCTACCACGCCGAGATCGAGGGCAACCCCGTTGTCAAACCGCGGAAGGCGTTCTATCGCGTGTTCGGTTGGACCGATGGCACGTTCGATCTGAAACCGGCTGCCGACCACCGCGTCGCCGAGGAGATCACGGAATCAACGACGTCGTTGATTCTCGAAGGCGTCCGCCAGTTGGACGAGATTCACATCCTCGAACCGAAGTTGCCGAAGCCTGACGCCCGGCTGCACGTGGCCGAACCACTCCCCGGAAATCTGCGCGACCTCGCCACGGAAGAAATCCATTTGTTTGAACTCGTCGTCCACCACAATGTGCTGGAAACCGTGATCGACAATTTCCCGGGAACGGACTTCGAGGCCTACACCTGCCTGATCGACCTGCTCCGCCGCGGCTTTGTGACGTTCGGTTGAGAGGCCGGGTCGGTCTGCTAACGGCGTAGGATTTGTTTCGCACATTCGGCGGGTTTCTGGTCTGCTTGGGCCGCACAGCCGAATTCGGACCTACGATGAGCTCTGAGAGACTAAAGCGTTTCGGTCGGCAATTACTATATGCTTCGCTTCTGATTCTGACTGCTTACGGAGCGGTGACTGTACTCCTAAAGCACGCGGACAAGGATGCAGGAGCCTGGGTTGACAGCGTGCTGCCGAAGATCTTATCGAATTGGGATGATCGGGTTCTCGCGAAGGAAGCGCATTCGGAATTTCAGAGGGTAACACCCCCGCAAAAACTTACTACCTACTTTACAGCGTGTCGCTCCCAACTTGGCTCCTTGGTTCGGTGCGGAAGTTGCAAGGGCACTTTGACCGCGAGGTATGATCCCGGTAAAGGCATCACAGTCTGGGGATTTTACATTTCTCACGCAGGCTTTGTGAACGGCTCGGCCAATATCCGGGTGGACGTTGTCAGGGAATTTGGACGCTGGTGGATTCTGGGCTTCCAAGTAAACGACATTAGCTACTTGAAGGAGCGAAATGTCGCAAGTACGAATATGGTGCCCCACAGCGATCCAACAAAATTCTTTGCTGATACGCTACAACTCCAGTCCAACCCTTCTCACTAAAACAACTCGTTCTGCTTCGTGCCGGGTTTCACGTTGAGTTTCTTGTACGCCGTCTCGGTCGGGACGCGGCCTTGCGGCGTGCGTTTCATGTAGCCTTCCTGGATCAGGAACGGTTCGTACACTTCTTCAAGTGTGTCGGGTTCCTCGCCAACCGCCACCGCCAGCGAACCGATGCCGACGGGCTTGCCGCCGAACTTGTGCACCAGCGTCTCCAGAATCCGTTTGTCCATCTCGTCGAGCCCGTGTTCGTCGATCTCCAGCATCGCCAGCGCCTTGTCCGCAATCTCCTTGGTGATCTTCTTCGATTTGGCTTTCACCTGCGCGTAGTCGCGGACGCGTTTCAGCAAATTGTTCGCGATACGCGGCGTGCCCCGCGAACGGCCGGCGATCTCCGTCGCCCCCGCATCGTCGATGTCCACATTGAGAATCAACGCCGACCGACGCACGATCGCCGTCAATTCTTCCGCAGTGTAATAATCCAGCCGCTCGGTAACGGGGAACCGCGACCGCAGCGGCGCGGTCAGTAATCCGCTCCGCGTGGTCGCGCCGATGAGCGTGAATCTTGGCAAATTCAATCGCACACTGTGCGCGTTCGGTCCCTGGTCGATGACGATGTCCAACCGGAAATCCTCCATCGCGGGATACAGGTATTCCTCAACGACCTTCTGTAACCGGTGAATCTCGTCGATGAACAGCACGTCGCCTTTGTCGAGCTTGGTCAGCAATCCGGCCAGATTCGCCGCCTTTTCCAGCGCCGGTCCGCTGGTGACAACGATGTTCACGCCCATCGCCTTGGCGAGAATGTACGCGAGCGTCGTCTTGCCCAAACCCGGCGGACCGCTCAGCAAAATATGATCGAGCGATTCCTTGCGCTGCCGCGCCGCCTCGACGGCCAGCTCCAGCCGCTCCTTGACCTTGCCCTGACCCTGAAAATCCGCAAACAAACCGGGACGAAGCGACACGTCCAGTGTCTTATCGTGTATGGTTTCCGTGACGAACCGCTCGGGCATGCGGCCAAGATGCGAAACGCGACTGCAAGACGCAAGACGAAAAGGCTGCCCGCGCACCGCTCATTTCATTGTGACGGATCGTTGGATGGTGCTACGCTAAGCGCGCTGTGAGTTTCTCGTCGAAAAAGCTGGCGACCTTCTACTACCAGTTGGGAACGCTCGTGCAGGCGGGCGTATCGATCCGCTCCGCCCTCCGCTCGATGCAGAAATCCTGTCCGCGGGCGATGCGGCTCGCGACCATCATCATGGCGGAGGCCGTCGACGCAGGCTGCCCGTTGTCCGAGGGGATGGAACGTTGCGGCAAACTCTTCTCACCGTTCGACCGCCACATGATCGATCTGTGCGCCCGGGGCGGGGCATTGGACGTCGGTTTGCTGTCGCTCAGCAAGTATTACGAAAGCCTTGCGTCGGCGCGCATCAAGCTGATCACCGGTTCCCTGTATCCGGCGGTCCTGCTGACCGCGGCAGTCTTCGTGTCCCATTTCCCGGCGTTCTTTCTCGGATCCAGCAACGGGCGCCCGTACACAATGGTGGATTACCTCCGCGACACCGCCGGCTCCCTCACGTTGCTCATCCTGATCATCGCTGCCGCCATTTGGCTCGTGCGCTGGGCGTTGCGCGTGCCGGGATTGAACGTGTCGGTGGACAAACTGCTGCGCGCCGTGCCGGTGATGGGCCAGCTTCGGTCCGACTACGCGCTGAGCCGGTGGATCTCATCGATCCGCCTCATGTTGCGGGCGGGGATTGCCGTCGTGCCGGCGCTGGAATACGCCAGCCGCGGAGCAAACAGTCCCGTCATCGCCCACGCCTACGAGCAGGCCGGGCCGGCCATCATGGGCGGACTACCCGTCAGTCAGGCCCTTGCATTGACGAACGTGTTTCCCGACCACGTCATCCAGTTTTGGTCCACGGGCGAACAAAGCGGCCGCATGGATGACATGCTCGACCGCTTGAGCGTCTACTACGAGGATCGCTGGCGCCGCGCTCTTGACCAGACCGTGACATGGCTGCCGCGCATCGCTTACGGACTCGTCGTGCTGTACGTCGCGCATCAGATTTTCACCATGTACAGCTCCTACTTCAACCAGTACAACGATCTTCTGCGATGAGGCAAATCGACCTGACGTCCCGAAGATCGGCTCTCGTCGCCGTTCTCTTGCTGGCTGTATCCGCCTGCCGGACCGCCTCGCCGCCGAATAAGACGGTCGCGGACCGTCCGCCTGTAGCGAAACGCATCGCCCACGTCACGCAGATCCACGGAGATACCCTCGTCGACGATTATTACTGGCTCCGCGAAAAGGACAATCCCGACGTGCTCGCGTATCTCCGCGCGGAAGACGCCTACACCGACAAACTCTTGAAACCCATCGAGCCATTCCAGCAGAAGATTTATGAAGAGATGCTGGCGCGAGTCCAGGAACCCGACGACACCGTCCCCTATCGCGACGGTGATTGGTTCTACTTTCGCCGCACCGAACCGGGCAAACAGTATCCCACCTACCTGCGCAAGCGCGCCTCCACGAACGCGACCGGGGAAATCCTGCTCGATCTGAATGCCATGGCCGCGGGCAAGCCGTTCCTCGACCTGGGCGTGTCCGAAGTGAGCGATGACGGCAATCTCCTCGCCTTCAGCACGGATGAGACCGGCTTTCGCGATTACACGCTGTATATCAAGAACCTGCGGACCGGCGCCTTGCTGTCCGAAAAGATCCCGCGGGTCGACAGCGCGGTGTGGGCGGCGGACAACCAAACGCTGTTCTATGTCACCGAGGACGACGCGAAACGCCCGTATCGCGTCTGGCGGCACCGGCTCGGCGGGAAGGACGACACGCTGGTTTACGAAGAGAAGGATGCGTTGTTCTCGCTCGAGGTCGATCGCTCCCACAGCAAACGGTTTATCTACGTCGCCATCGGCAGCAAAATCACCGACGAGGTCCGTTATCTGCGCGCCGATCATCCCGACGAGCCGCTCCAAGTACTGTCCGAGCGCGTGCAGGGCCGTGAATACAGCGCCGACGATGGCGGCGACCTCTTTTATATCCGCACCAACGACAAGGGACGGAATTTCCGTCTCGTGACGGCGCCGACCGCTGATCCGCGCCCGACGAACTGGAAGGAAATCGTCCCGGTCCGTGACGATGTGTCGCTCGATGATTTCGGCGTGTTCTCACATCACGTCGCCCTGATCGAACGCGCCAACGGCCTGCCACGGATCAGCGTGTACGACATCGCCTCCGGCGCCTCGCATACCATTGACTGGCCCGAAGCGGCCTACGACGTCGAGGCGGGCGACAATGCCATCTTCGACACGAACGTCCTGCGGATCACCTACGAATCACTGACCACGCCCCGCTCGGTATACGATTACGACATGATCACGCACGAGCGGAAGTTGTTGAAGCGGCAGATCGTCAAGGGCGGGTACGACCCCGACCGTTATGAGACCGAACGGATCTTCGCCAGCGCCTCCGATGGAACCCCAATCCCGATCTCGCTCGTCTATCGCAAGGACTTGAAACGCGCGACGGGCAATCCGCTGTTTCTGTACGGCTACGGCTCATACGGTCTGCCGACCGATGTGTGGTTCTCCTCGCAACGCCTGAGCCTGCTCGATCGCGGGGTCATTGTGGCCATTGCTCACGTGCGCGGCGGCGGTGAATACGGCAAACGCTGGCACGACGGCGGGAAGATGATGAACAAGCGCAACACGTTCACCGATTTCATTGCCTGCGCCGAAACGCTCGTGGCCCGACATTACGCCGATCCGTCGCGCCTGGCCATCGAAGGAGGAAGCGCGGGCGGGTTGCTGGTCGGCGCGGTGCTGAACATGCAGCCGGAGTTGTTCCGCGCCGCCGTACTCCAAATGCCGTTCGTCGACGTGGTCAATACGATGCTCGATGAGTCGTTGCCGCTGACGGTCGGCGAATTCGAAGAATGGGGCAACCCGAAAATCGCCGAGCAGTACCGCTACATGAAATCGTACAGCCCGTACGACAATATCCAGCCTCGTGAGTACCCGGCGATGTTGGTGGAGTCATCGCTCAACGACAGCCAGGTGATGTACTGGGAACCGGCAAAATACGTCGCCAAACTTCGCGCCACCAAAACCGATTCTCATCCGCTGCTGCTGAAGATGAATTTGCAGCCCGCCGGCCACAACGGCGAAAGCGGCCGCTATGATGCCATCCGCGACACGGCGCTCGAATACGCGTTCGTCCTGACGCAATTGGGGATCGAGCGATAGCCGTCAGGGCGTGACTTGTTCCAGGAACGCGGATGGCTCATCAAGCACCTCGCGGACGCGCTGGGCGAGTTGTCGCGCCGAGAACGGCTTCTCCAGGAACGCGACTCCGGGTCCCAGTGCCCCGCGATCCACCAGGGCGTCGTCCGTGTAACCCGACACCAACAGGACTTTGATCCTTGGCTGCTTCAACTGAACGCATTCGAGCACCTCTTTGCCGCCCATCCGCGGCATGACCATGTCGGACACAATCAAATCAAATCTCGGACTATGCTCGCTCGAGAGCAATTGCAGCGCCTCGGCACCATCACAGGCTTCATGGACGATGTACCCGCAACTGCGCAAGACCGACCCGGCCAGCCGACGCACCGACGCTTCGTCTTCAATCAGCAACACCGTCTCCGATCCGCGGTTGGGGGACGCGTTGGCGGATGCTGGAACCTCGGTCGCCGCAGATTGGCCGGTCCGCGGGAAGAAGATTTTGAATGCGGTTCCGCGATTGGGTTCGCTGTACACGCGGATGTCTCCGCCGCTCTGGCGGACGATGCCGAAACAGGTTGCCAACCCCAAACCGGTTCCCTTCCCGGGTCCCTTGGTCGTAAAGAACGGCTCGAACAAATGTTCCTTGACCGAGTCCGTCATGCCGACGCCCGTATCGGTGATGACCAGCATGACGTAGTCGCCTGGTTCGAGTTGGCGATGTTTATAACTGCTCGCTTGATCCAGGTTGACATTGTTGGTTTCGATCAGAATTCGGCCTCCGTGTGGCATGGCATCACGCGCATTCACCACCAGATTCAGAATCACCTGTTCGATTTGCCCGGGGTCCGCCGTGACCAGGCCCAGTGACGGGGTGAGAACCGTGCGCAATTCAATGTCTTCCCCAATCAGCCTCCGCGTCATCTTCTCGATGCCGACGACCACGTCGTTCAGGTTCAGCACCTTGGGTTGTAACACCTGCTTCCGGCTGAAGGCCAACAGCTGGCGGGTCAATTGTGACGCCCGTTGCGCGGCGCTTTGAACTTCCTCGACGCTTTCTGGAGACAGTTTCCCCGTCTGGATTTGTTCCACCAACAACTCACAATGGCCCAGGATGACTGTCAGAAGATTGTTGAAATCATGCGCGACGCCCCCGGCCAATCGCCCGATCGCTTCCATCTTCTGCGATTGTCGCAGCTGTTCCTCGCTCACGTGCAGGGCTTCTTCGGCCTGTTTGTTCTTGGTGATGTTGCGCACCACCACCAGAATCTGGTTTTCCGGCAACGGCAGCAGCCGGGCTTCGAAATACTTCTGTTCGCCACGCAATTTCATCGCGTACTCGATACTCACGAGAGACTGCGTCTGCTGGATCTGGGCGATGGCTTCAGCGAATTTCTCCGCGACGCGCTTGCTGGGGTCGTCCTGAATCCGTTTGCCCAGCAATTGCGATGACGGGACGTGCAGGTCGACGTCCGACCCCGTTTTCACGTCGAGGATCTTGCCGGAAGCGTCGAGGCGAAAGTACAGATCGGGAAACGCCTGGAGCAGCCCGCGCATTTCCAACATCGCGGCGTACACTTCCTGCGAACTCAGATGCAGGGATCGTTCGAGCATCGTGCGTTCGTTGTCCGATTCCGTGTACGCCTCGTTGACCGCGTTCAACAAATCGCTCAGCCTGGCGGAGCAGGTTCCCGCACAACCGAACCCGGCCTTCAACTCCTCCGCGCTGGTACCCAGACAGCCGAGATATTGACGGAGCTGACGCGCCAGCAGATTGTGATGTGCCGCCATGAGTTAGTCCTCAGAAAACGCGGTCGAACATCCCGGGGTCGAAGCCTTGCGATATACGGAACGCAACAAAGCGAAGACTCGTTCCGTGAAAACCGTCGGGGTTGCAGGGAGCAAGCGGGGGTGGGTCGATACACTCAATGCGCCGGACGCGCGCGGTTCCCACCTGTCCTCTGCAGCCACTGGGTTCTGTTCGATTCTTATGTGCACAGTTCCTCACATGGTATATCGACAGCCTGCGCCAAAGCTCGATGGGTAGAAGTACGCCTTTTAATGGTTTGGGCCTGAGCTGCCAACGGCTCAGCCTCCAGCACAAGCGCCTCGGCAGCAGATGGTTGGCTATTGACCGCGAAGGGCGGCCCTGACGAGTTCTTCCACGCTCGCCTGCGCGCCCGATTCTTCCATGGCCGCAAGGACAGCCCGGTGAGCGTCCACCTGCTTGTAGCCGAGCGAGACAAGGGCCAGAACGGCGTCGGTGAGCTTCTGTTCCTCGGGTGTGGCCGCGCGGCCTTTGGTCTGAAACGCTGCGGTGCCGCCGATCTTGTCTTTCAACTCGACCACGAGACGCTCGGCAGTCTTCTTGCCAATACCGCGCAGGGTGGAGAGTGTTTTGGTGTCGCCGCTGGCGAGCGCGTTACGCAACGCTGAGATTGAGGTGCTGCTAAGGATGTTGATGGCGAGTTTCGGGCCGATGCCGCTGATGCTGATGAGCAGCAGAAACATCTCGCGTTCGTCGGGGGTGACGAACCCGAACAATTGCTGCGTGCCATCCTGGGAAACGACGTGGTGATATGTGAGCAGCTTCACCTCGCCACCCGGCGCGGGTAGTTTGTCGTAACTCGATAGCGGGATGAACACCGAATAGCCGACGCCATGGCAGTCCACGACGACGTGGGTCGGCGTCGCATCCGCGAGTTTGCCGTGGAGATACGCGATCATCGCAGCACGAATTACCACGAACGCGATGCGAATGACACGAAGATTTTCAGCACGAATGGCGCGGCAGCATGATTGGGAGACGTGGACGCGCCCGCGGGTTCTTTCGAGGTTGCCGGCCAGTCCTGATGCTTGGTATGCTTCCTCCGCCGCCGGGTGTAGACAAGCGGTGTTAACAGATCGGGTATTCTGTAGGTCGATGGTGCAGAGGCTTGGGGTTTGAAGGCGTGAAGAAGCGTCACCCTAGAGGAGCGAAGCAATCGAAGCCTGTCCATCCGTTTTGCACAGGGGGTGGGGGCCAAGGTTTCGAATGGCTGGTTGCAACCGCCTACCTGGTTTCACTACTGCAGCAGGATTTCTGCCGGGGCTTAGAAGGGATACCTTGTGCTGTGCGACTACAACAGCGGAATCGAGGGAATCCGGTCGACGACATCATAGTTGAGGGAGTTTACGGATCTGAGCACCAGCACCTGTACGTGCAAGCGAAGCATAGGATCCAGTTCTCAAGCAACCCACCATTCGGCGAGGTGATTTCCGCAGCTTACGCGCAATTCAGCAAGGCGGATTTCAAACGTGGGGTTGACAGGATCGGGCTGGCGATAGGTGAAGCGTGCAACAATAGCACTGTACGCAATCACGTTAACGACGTGCTGAGCTGGGCGAGGGCGGCGGACGACGCGGTGGGCTACTACCAACAAGTCGGTAACTTCCCGAGCAAGGTAAAGGTGCTCCGAGCGTTCGAGAAGGTCCTGGGGCGCGCAGCAGGACGAAAGCTTGCCGCCCCCGAGACACATGCTTTCCTAAAGCACCTCTTTGTCTTGCCTTTCGATTTCGATACCATTACGGGACGAGACTCAGAGACGTACCGCAATCGTGTGCTGGACTCGTTGGAGGCGCCTGATCCGAGACACGCGAAAGCCCTATTTGACATACTGTTTGGGATGTGTGCCGAGTACGCGCCAAAAGCGGGAACGATCACACGCGACGCCATCGCAGCAAGGATCGCCGAAAGGGCGTCCTTCAGCGTGCCCGCCCTGCGACGAGCAGGCGCTAGTGTCATGCAGCTGTTACGGAGGCAGATCCGAAACAGGGTCGCGGCAGAGAAGAACAGCAAGAAGTACATACCAAGTGTTTTCGTCGAGATTGAGGAGATTAAGGACGGGGCTCGGCTGTTTTGCCATCCTGCGCTGTTCTTGCAGCAACTGGAGGATGAAATCCGGCGGTTCAATCTCCGCGGATTCAATCGGATGTTGCGGAAGGCGAGGCTTGGCAGCCTTTCTTTCGGGATCCCAAGACGCCGAGTTGCAACGGGCCATTTCAAAACGGTGGCTGCCAACACCGATGCCTTGGCGCGTGGAGTTCGGCACCTACTGAATTCGGCATCCCAGATCGCTGGGAGAGGCGGTATAGAAGAGATGCGAACGAAGGTGCCCACAGACAAATTGGAGGCGTTTGACCACATGTCTGTGTGGCTAAGGCAGGGTGCTCATGGCGTCTGTACGTATAGGATTCCGAAACTTCTTACGCGCCTCCAAATCGCAAAGGCGAGAGTTCTGGTGATTACCTCCCGCGCCGGTCAGGGGAAGACGAATTTCATATGCGACTTCGTGGAGCATTTTGCTCTCCCCAAGGAAATCCCTTGCGCCTTCTTCACGGGCCGTGAGCTTCGCGGCGTGCGGCGCGGTGAGCTCTGCCAACATTTGGCACGCGCGATTTATTTCGCTGAGCCTTCGGCGTGCCTCGACAAGCTGCTCGGGGACATGGAGGCGGAAGCAGCCAAGAGAAATGTGGCCGGGGTGATCGTAATCGACGCCCTGAACGAACATGATGACTTGGATAGCTTCTCCGCAGAGGTGGAAACTCTGATCGAACGGTGTATGGATTACGGGCATCTGCGTGTGCTTCTGACATGCCGGTCGGAGTACTTCGAAGCGCGATTTGGAAATCTCGAAAACTCGAGTTTCGGGAACCGGATGGCTGTTGAGAAGGATATTCACATCCGCATGGGGATCGAGCACAAGGAGCGTCTATTCTGGGGCTACCTGGGGTTCTTCAATATCAAATGCACCATCTCGAAAGCTGCCTTCGAGAAGCTGACGAACGATCCATTCCTGCTGCGCCTGTTTTGCGAGGCATACGGAGATCCGGAGATCGGTAGGCGTGTTTCTATCGGCTTCGTGCGGAGCATCTGCAAGGACGAGCTCTTTCGCAAGTATCTGAGTAAGAAGCTTACAGCGGTCGCCGAGGGGGCCGGCAGGCGGACGGGCTTTCTCGTCGGAGGAGAGCACCCTTACAAGAAGCTGCTGATGACCATCGCGGAATGGATGATTGCCAACCGCAGATTTGCCAACGTGCCTGTTGACGGCTTTGGTCAGAGTGATCTCGGTATACTAACCCAGCTCATCGACGAGGACATCTTCCTTCGGAAGGATCTAGGTGAGAATGCAAAAGGCGGGGGACGGCGGGAGGAAGTCATAAGCTTCACATTCGATGAGTTTAGAGATTTCCTCTTGGCGGATCACCTGTTAACCACGGTGCTCCAGGCGGATGCCCAGCGATTCGAAGCACTGGTGCAAGAGCTTACTCAGCCCACCTGTAGCGTTGCCGAGGGCGTAAGCCAGTACTTGTTCTTCGGCTCGCGCTACATCGCAGAGGCCGTCGGCCTAACTGTTATTAAGAAGCAGTCATGGTACGATCATCTCTTTGTGCCGTATGCCTTCGATTTGCCGGACGCAATCCTTACGCCAGAGGACATCGCAAGGATCCGCCAGATGACCATTCCCGAGAACCGGAACGCGGCCAGCATCTTCGCGCACCTAATTTGGCGGTGCGATACCGATAGTTTTCGCAACGCAAGCATCTTGCTCCTATTCGAGATTATCGACGCACTCACAGAGGATGCTTACAGGCGGCTCTTGCATGTGATTTTCGACGAGTCACCCTTCTCCGCCCGGGAAGCAGTTTATCCTCTATCTGTGTTGGCCGAGCATCTTCGTCCATCGCTCCTGGCCCGAGACAGAAAGTGGGAGAAATCATCAGTACACCTAGCAAGGCTGCTGCTGTACCTGTGGGATGTGAGGGACCGAGATTACCGCTGGCTCGCGCGGGAACTCTTCGCGGATTTCGAAAAGGCGCATGCGCCAATAGCGCAGAATCTGTGCGCGGAACACGTTAAGAACGCACGGAAGGGGTTTAAGGGCAGTAGTCCCTGGAGCCGGTCCATGACCAACATCCTCGGCGCGTATGATGACAAAGCCTGAACTCACAATGCGCAAGACCAGCATGGGGGTTGTCATTTGTTACAACCGTCGTCCCACCCTCGAGAACTGTATGAAGCGGGCGAAGGCAGCTTCCGATTCCTACGCGGCGGAGCTCGTAGAGGTCATTTACGAGTGGTACCTAGGAAACGCACTGGACCTGAGGGCAGAATACGCGAAGTATTACAGGGCCGAGTACGAATCGCTGGAGACATTCCTGTTTTTTAAGCAGGGGTGTTCCCTTCGAGATATAAGGGCGATGCGGAGGGACTTGGATTCAAATCGACGCGTGGCGCTGGTTCTCGACTCTGTCGACTGGGAAGGACGAATTGAGAATTTCCTCTACGAGGAGGGCGGCGATGCGATTGCAGCCCGTGTGCTCGGGGCCAGATGGGTAGGTGCAAAGTGAAAATCCGTGCAGATTTTGTGACAAACAGTTCCTCAACGTCATTCCTTATTGTTTGCAAGGGGAAGCCAACACTTAAAGAATTTTTCGCGGCCGTCGGCATACAGAAGAGATCGCCACTCGCAGCGCTGTTCGAAGAGCTGTACGAGGTGATCCTCGAGAAGGCAGAGCCTTTGGGGGCGGTAAGAGATTGGCCAAGATTTGCAGAGGTCGGCAGTCTTTTCGAGTTTGTGAAGAAGGAATTCTCCGAAAACACAGCCAAGCGGGCGGAATCGGCGATGCGAAACGGTGAAGACGTGTGGTACGGGCGCTTGGCTAGCGAGGGGGGTGCGGCTGAGCGTTTCTTCTGCTGTGAGAGCTTCGAGGTTGAGCGCGCTGATTTCTATATGAACGCACTGCCATGCGCATGGTAGAAGCCAGGCTCTCCGTTAAGCATTACCGCAGGGAGCACTATTCCACCCTGTTCGACCAGCGTACCGGTTTCTTCGCCCGAGTCGAGGACTCTGGGTATGCCGAGCCAAAATGGGCCGAGCATGGACCAGAGCTAATCGATATTGCTCTGACAAACTGGTGCGATCGCGCCTGCGCAGTATGCTACCGAAGCTCGAGCACCCGTGGCCGCCACATGTCAGTCAATTCCTATAGGAATATTCTGAGGCAAGCTTCCAAGATCGGCGTCCTCCAAGTCGCCCTCGGCGGCGGAAATCCCAACCAACACCCATCATTCCCGGATGTCCTCAAGATGACGCGAGAGGAATACGGGGTAGTGCCCTCCTACACCACAAACGGGAGAGGGCTTACTTCTCGCGTACTAAGGGCATCAGCCGCCTTCTGCGGCGCCGTGGCTGTATCAGCACATGCACCATACGACAATATGCGAGGGGCACTTCGTATACTTGTCGACGCCGGCGTCAAAACGAATGTTCATTTCGTATTGGACGCAAGCACCGTTGAAATCGCCATTGACTGGCTTCGTTCTCCTCCAGAAATGCTCCTTGGAATTAATGGCTTGGTCTTCCTCAACTACAAGCCTGTGGGAAGGGCATCGGGCAATCGCCGCCCCCTCCGTGAAAGTCCTTCAGTCCCGAAGTTCTTTGACTTGGCCTCGAATCACCGTCATCCCTTCAAGGTCGGATTTGACAGCTGCCTCGTGTCCGGGCTGGTTGCCCTTTCCCGCGTCAATCCCGTGTGGTTCGATGGCTGTGAAGCCGCACGGTTCTCGATGTTCATTTCGGAGGAATCTCTGGCTTTTCCTTGCTCATTTATGCAGCCGACCTTTCGCGGAGTTCCGGTCGGCTCGGAGAACCTGCAGCGCGTCTGGCGGCGCAGCCGCTTGTTCTCAAAGGTGCGTCGGAGACTTCTTGAACCGTCGTGTATCGGCTGTAGGCACGCGTCGACCTGTATGGGCGGCTGCCCTCTCTTCCCCGGTATTAATCTTTGCGCCACGCCGCCGAAGTCGCCGCCCCTTTCTTTCTGTTCTCCCCTCGTGACGCCCGGAGCGTGAGGGGTGCGCGGGAGGGGGAGGGATCAAGGGAAATGATGTCGGAGCGGCCACGTGATGTTTTCGGCATACGTGGCTGGCGGGGGCGGGGATGGGCGGCAGGGACGGGGTGGCGGGCGGGGATTTGAGATGGCGAGCGCGGTGGGGCGGAAAATCAGACACGTGCTGATGGTAGCTGTCTGTTTTTTTTCGGTTCCGCCCGGGTTAGGATGGGGCGTGATTGAGTTCTTTGACATAGCGGTTGTTTGCATGGGGACCGGGGCACGTCGTGGTCGCGTCTTCGCTACGCTTCGGCTCCGCTCGCGCCCGCTTGGCTCGCCCTGTGGGCCACCGACGGTGTTGCGTCGCGCCGCTCCCAGCGGCCTGGCTTTGAAGTCGGGGCGTTCGGCGGTCGACGGCTGGCCGGAGCGAGCCCCCGGACGGGGGGGTATAGATCTGCGAAACGAAGCCAATGGTTTTCGGGGTGGAAAAATCTCCGATGTCGTTTGGCGGCAGGGATCTGCGTGTGGACAATCTGTCAAAAACTGATTGGCTTCGTTTGGCTTCGTTCGGGGGTATTTCACGCGTTTTCGGCCATGCGGCGCGCGTGGAGATCGCTCATTACCATAGAAAAGGGAATCGCGGCGGCAGACCCCGAAAGCATTCGGGGCAGGCCGCGGTGGCTACAACGCCAAAGCGGAGGCGCGGGAACGATCGACGGCGGTGATCGATTAGATCTGCTTCGGCGGCTGGATTTGCACGCCGCGGCAATTGTGGGCGTGGCAGATCGCGAGGGCGAGAGCGTCGCCGGCGTCGGCTTGCGGGATTTCAGGGAGGCCGAGCACGGCCTTGACCATGTTGCCGACCTGGGTTTTGCCGGCGCCGCCGAGGCCCGTCACCGCCTGTTTCACCTTGCGCGGAGCATATTCGTAGATCGGCAGGCCGTTCTTTGCGGCGGTGGCAATCACAACGCCGCGGACCTGGCCGAGGGTGAAGGCGATTTGCCGGTTCTGCACGTGGACGAGCCCCTCCACAGCCACCACCTCGGGCTGGTGCTTATCGATCAACTGAGCAACCTTCTCCCCAATGACCACGAGACAGCGCGACGGAAGAATCTTTGGCGCATTGGGAACGTGGCCGTAACACAACGCGGTCATCTGGTTGCCGTTGACTTCGATCACGCCGAAGCCCGTGCTGCGCAGGCTGGGGTCGATGCCAAGGATAATCATGGTCTCGGCAGGCGAGACGCCTGTTCAACTAGGCGGCCGCGGCCTGAACCTTCTCCATGATCTCGTCGGGAATGTCGTAGTTGGAAAAGACGTTCTGGACGTCGTCGTTGTCTTCGAGCGCCTCGATCAGCCCGAGCACGGCGCGGGCGGTTTTTTCGTCCGTGACGGGTACGGGCGTGAGGGGCAGCTGGGCAATCTCGGCGGACTGCGGTTTGATGTTCTTGGCTTCGAGCGCTTTGTGGACGGCCTCGAACTGACGCGGATCGGTCAGGATTTCGTACGCCTCGGCATGTGAAATCATATCCTCGGCGCCGGCGTCGAGGACGAGCGACATCAGGTCATCTTCGGAAATCTGTTCTTTCGCCACCAGGATTTGCCCCTTCCGATGAAACAGATGCTTCACCGCGCCGGCGACACCCATGTTGCCACCGTGCTTGGTGAAAATGTTGCGAATCTCGCCCGCCGTGCGGTTCTTGCTGTCGGTGAGCAACTCGATCAGCAACGCCACGCCGCCGGCCGCGAAGCCTTCGTAGGTGATTTCCTCATACGAGACGCCGGGAAGTTCGCCCGTGCCTTTCTTGATCGCGCGATCGATATTGTCCGCGGGCATGTTGACGGCGCGGGCTTTCATCAGGATGGTCCGCAGGCGAGGATTGAAGCCGGGATCGCCGCCGCCATGCTTGGCGGCCACGCTCATTTCCTTCCCGAGCTTGGCGAAGACCTTGCCGCGCTTGGAATCCAAAACGCCTTTGTAGTGCTTGACTTTCGCCCACTTGGAATGGCCTGACATGGTGGAGAAATCTTAGCTTGCTGAGGGGCGGTTTTCCATATAATTTATCGACGTTCTGAGCCTATCGTGCGCGGGTGGTGGAACTGGCAGACACGTACGTTTGAGGGGCGTATGGCGAAAGCCGTGCAGGTTCAAGTCCTGTCCCGCGCACCACTTCTTACCTGGTCCCGGCACCGCCGCCGTGATCACCATCGTGAAGAAATCGCTACACGACCAGGCGCCTCTGTGCTACGGTACCGGCGGAAAGGCGGGAGGACAATGCGAGCTCGGTTCGTGTCTCATTCGATTATCACGGCGGCAATCGTTGCGCTTTGCGTCGGCTGCATTTCTGTGTCGCCCCTCACTCCACCCCAGGCCGCGTCTCCTCAAACCGCGCCGCGCCCGGTGGAAGCCCCAGCCGCGACGGCCCAGGCGCCTGCGCCCACCCCGGCACCAGTTATCTCGGCGCCTTCTTCCGGTGAAGCTCCGACAGACGAGTCGATTGGCGACGAGATTCGACGTCGGCTCAATGCCGACCCCACAACCGCCGTCGGCATTGTTGCCGAAGTCCAGGACCGGAAGGTTGTCTTGCGCGGGACAGCCCCAACCATGGCGGTGGCCGCGCGCGCGGAGACCGCCGCCCGCGGTGTCCTGGGCGTCGAGTCCGTCGTTAATGAGATTATCGTGAACAACCCGAACCCCATCCGGTGACGCCGGCGCGACCTCAATCTGGCGATGGTTCCGCCGGGATCGTTGCCGACGGCGACGGCCGACGACCGGACTGAAACACGGCGATGCCGTACTTCCACACAAACCAAATTACCGCGGCGCAAAGAATGAGTATGCCGAGCAGATGCAGCGCCGAAAGCCGTTTGCGACCCGCTGTCGCCTTCGGTGCGGACGCACCCGGCTTCTTCAGGGCATCCAGCGCCTCCGACAAATCCTCAATGACCTCGTCGTATGAGCCGTATCGTTCGGCGGGATCAAGCGCCAGCATCCGCTCGACGACCTGAACCGTCCGCTCCCCGGCCATGGGAGCATCGGCGATCCCCGTCGCCGCCGCATCGGATGCCGGCGGCTTCCCCTCCAGCGCATGAAACAGCGTCGCGCCCAGCGAGTAGATGTCGCTACGCTCGTCATCCGGCTTGCCACGAAGTTTCTCCGGCGCAACGTAATAGGGTGTCCCCCAGATTTGCTCGCCCTCCGGTCTGTCCCCGGGCGCCAGGCCAAAGTCAACCAGTTTGGGTACCCCGTCTTCGTTGAAGAGAACATTCCCCGGCTTGACGTCCCGATGGAGAAGTCCTCGTTGATGCGCGCTGCGCAAAGCCGAGGCAATCTGCACGCCAATCTCGAGCACCTCCTTCTCCGGAATCCGTCCGAGTTGCGTGATGCGATGGTCGAGGCTGCCCTGCTCGCACAGTTCCAGCGCCATGTAATGCCAGTGATCGATCTCACCGAACGAATACACCTGCGCGATGTTGGGATGATTGACCGTCGCCGCCGCACGCGCTTCCGCGGAAAAATTCGCCACCATCACGGGATCGGCGGCAAGATCCGAACGGAGGACCTTCAAGGCCAGGTACCGATTCAGGAGAACGTCGATGGATTTGTAAATCGTGGCCGTACCACCTGTGCCGATCACGTTGAGCAGAAGAAAGTCGCCAAACTCCAGCGGCACCACCGACGGCGCTCCGCACTGTTTGCACTCGATGTGGGTAAAGCCCACCTGTCCGGCGAGGTCCAGAACCGCGCCGCACGAATGGCAATTGATTGAGTCGGGCACCTTGCCGGGCGCGTCCATAACGAGCCAAAGTAGCACGCTCCGGAAAGGCGCATCAACAGCAAACCGCGAGCGCGTTTTGTTTTGACCATGCTGGCCAAATGAACACACAACTCAACGCCATCAACCCGCTCGAGCACCGGATCTTTACGTTGCGCAACCGGCTCACTCGCTGATACTTCCACACGTAATCACACAAAGGCCATTCTCTTGGTGGCACATCCATTGCTAAGCCCACATCCACACGAATATGCGTACCCCAAGGTGCCGGCCGCGAGGGCCGGATGAGGCGCTTTTTCTGTTTACATGCCAGTGCCGCTTCTCTAGTATTCGCACCCGCACTTGGGGAGGAGATCAATGAAGAAGATCGAGGCCATTATTAAGCCGTTCAAGCTCGAAGACGTTAAGGAAGCCCTGGCGGGCGTGGGCGTCGAAGGTATGACGGTCACCGAAGTCAAGGGTTTCGGACGACAGAAGGGCCATACCGAAATCTACCGCGGGAGTGAATACACAGTCGATTTCCTGCCCAAGTTAAAGTTGGAGATCGTCCTGCCCGATAGCGCCGTGGAAGCTGCTGTCACTGCGGTTCTGAAAACAGCCAAAACCGGCAAGATCGGCGACGGCAAGATTTTTGTACTGCCGATTGACGAGGCCGTACGCATTCGTACCGAAGAACGCGGCGACCAAGCCGTGTAACGCCGCCGAAAACTGGATCAACGACGAACAAAAATTCAGCCAGCGTGGTGGACCATCCCACCAACTGGTCAGGAGGACAGAATGACACCCAAAGAAGTTCTGGCGTTGTGCAAAAGCAAGAATGTACAGCTCATCGACATCAAGTTTTGCGATTTCCTGGGAACCTGGCAGCACTTTTGCATGCCCGTTGCCGAGTTGGAAGAGGCGACTTTTGAGGACGGCGTCGGCTTTGATGGCTCCTCCATCCGCGGCTGGCGCTCCATCGAGTCCAGCGACATGCTGCTGATCCTCGACCCCGCCACGGCCATCATCGACCCATTTCCGCAGGCCACCACGCTGAGCATCGTCGCCGACTCGATCGACACCATCACTCGCGAGCCGTACACGCGCGATCCCCGCAACATCGCCCGCAAGGCCGAGGCGTATCTGAAACAGACCGGCGTCGCCGACACAGCCTACTTCGGTCCCGAAGCTGAGTTCTTCATTTTCGACGACATCCGTTTCGGTCAGACATCCAATAGCGGCTACTACTACATCGACAGCAACGAAGGCATCTGGAATTCCGGCCGCGAGGAGTTCCCGAACCTCGGCAACAAGATCCGCCACAAGGAAGGGTATTTCCCTGTGGCACCGCAGGATACGCAGGTCGATATCCGCAACGAGATGATCCTCGTCATGAGAGATTCCGGGCTGACTGTCGAACGTGAGCACCACGAAGTGGCGACCGCTGGTCAGGCGGAGATCGATCTACGCTTCAGCCCGCTGGTGGACATGGCCGACGACATGATGCTGTACAAGTACATTGTGAAGAACGTCGCCAAGCGCCACAACAAGACGGTCACATTCATGCCCAAGCCACTGTTTGGGGATAACGGCAGCGGAATGCACACGCATCAGAGCTTGTGGAAGAAGGGCAAACCCCTTTTTGCGGGAAAAGAATACGCCGGTCTGAGCGATATGGCCCTGCACTACATCGGCGGCATCCTGAAACATGCCCGCGCTGTCGCGGCAATCACCAACCCGACCGTCAATAGCTACAAGCGGTTGACCCCGGGCTTCGAGGCGCCCGTGAACCTCGCGTACTCAAGCCGAAACCGCTCGGCGGCCGTCCGTATCCCGACGTATTCGCCCAGCCCGAAGGCCAAACGCATCGAGTATCGTCCACCCGATCCGTCCGCGAATCCCTACCTCGCCTTTGCCGCATTGCTGATGGCGGGCCTGGATGGCATTGAGAACCGGATCGACCCGGGTGAACCGATGGACAAGAACCTCTACGAGTTGTCGGCTTCGGAGATCAAGAAGGTGCCGCAGATGCCCGCAAGCCTCACCGATGCTTGCGACGAGCTCGAGGAAGACCACGAATTCCTGCTCAAGGGCGATGTGTTCACGCAGGACGTCATCGACACTTGGATCGAGATGAAGCGGAAGGAACAGGATCAGGTTCGCCTGCGGCCGCATCCGTGGGAATTCCACATGTACTACGACGCGTAAAACAAGTTGCGCTGCTCGCGGGGCCGGGTGTTCGCACGAACATCCGGCCCTGCTTTTTTCTGCGATGGACCGTGCCGGTGAAATTTCTCTCAGCCCTCTCACTTTTTTCTTGAAGTCGACCCGCGCGGTGACTATGCTGCGAACAGCAAAGGCGAAGGCGAGGATGAAGAGAGTGCTGTGAATAAGTTGTGAACAGCTTGGACGCCTTGACGCGTCTTGCTTTTAGGGCGCTCGCATGGCTCAAGAAGCGCGGATTTTTCGGTTCACATCTCTTCAGGATCCTGCACGAATGTTGTGAGGGGAAATCGCAGCCGCAACACGGTGTAAAGCCCGGTAGAGACGTTTTTTCGCGGTTGCACGGGTTGGACGATCAAGGTAGGGGGATTTTCACGGTTTTTGTCTCCTTGGGTTCGTGTGCGGGGTCACTCCGTCCGTTCGCCCCGGCTGTCCGGCACGCGCGTATGCTGTCTGTTGCGCCAGTGTCAACAGCCTGTGAATAAGTCAGGCGTGTTGTTGCGTGTATTGGAGGAATTATGACAACGGGGCACGACCAACTATGGCGCGAGGCGAGCAAAATCCTGCAAGGAATGCTCAACCCGGAGCTTTTCAACCGATGGTTCGCACCGATTCGGGCCGTGGAGGTCTCCGAGGACGCGCTTGTCCTCGGTGTGGCCAACGAGTTCTACCAAATCTGGCTCCAGGACAACTTTCTGCCGTTGATCCGCGAGGCGGTCAATCAGGTGTCCCTCCAGCCGCTTCAGGTTCGCCTTGCCGTCAGCCAGGGATTGAAGCCGCCCCCCGAAATGTCCAAACCATCAAGCCCCGTCCTCGAGAAGCGCGTTCCGGTCAAAGCGGATCTGGACGGAAAACTGAATCCGCGCTACTCGTTCGAGTCGTTCGTCGTGGGGCCCAATAACAATTTCGCCCACGCCGCGGCGCTCGCCGTCTCCCAGTCACCCGCCAAAGCCTATAATCCACTGTTCATGTATGGCGGCGTCGGCCTCGGCAAGACGCACCTGATGCAGGCTATTGGTCACGCGTCCTCGAACGGTGGGAAGGCCCGCAAAGTTTGCTACATCACCTGCGAACAGTTTACCAACGACTTCATCCAGGCCATCCAGAACAGTACCATGACGAAGTTCCGCAAGAAGTACCGCCAGGCCGACGTGCTGTTGATCGATGACATTCAGTTCCTCGGCGGCAAGGAGCGGATGCAGGACGAGTTCTTCCACACATTCAACACACTGTTTGATGCCCACAAGCAGATCGTGCTCTCCAGCGATCGCCCAGCTGCCGAAATCGCCAACCTGGAGAACCGCCTCGTTTCCCGTTTCGAATGGGGGCTGGTCACCGAACTGCAGCCGCCCGCGCTGGAAACACGCATCGCCATCCTGAAAAAGAAGGCGGCGATGATCGACGTCAAGCTTTCCGAGCAGGTGCTGGAGTTCCTTGCCGAGAAGATCCGCACGAATATCCGTCGCTTGGAAGGCGCCCTGGTGCGTGTGGCCTCCTACGCCTCCCTCACGGGCAAAGAAATCAATCGCGACGCCCTGGAATCTTTGCTCCGCGATGCGCTCCACGAAGAAGCCAAACGCACGATTACGATCGAATCCATCCAGAAAAAGGTCGCCGAGCACTTTGATATCCGCATCGCCGATATGACCAGCCGACGACGCCCACAGAATGTGGCATTTCCTCGTCAGGTCGCCATGTATTTGAGCCGGACCCTGACCAGCCGCTCGCTGTCGGATATCGGCGAATCATTTGGCGGTCGGGACCATGGCACGGTACTTCATGCATGCCGGCTGATCGAAAAGCGCGCGTCGAAAGATCAACGGTTGAGGCAGACGGTCTCCTACCTGGAGCAGGCGCTCCGACGAGAATAACGTCTCAACAACATGTGAATCGCTTGGGGAAAGCTCCGCATAATCTGGTGTCCAGGTCACACTTGGTCGCGGTTTCTCGGAAAGTCCACAGGTCGACTCCCGTCACAAGTACTTGCTGTGCCCTTGACACGGGCTGTTGTTTGAGATATTCACCGCCCGAACGGCAACGATTTTTTGTTTTCCTTATATAAGCAGTAGTAGTAATTATTCTGTCCATATGCCGGTAAAACTGAAAGTTACGAAAGAGGCGATTCTCGACGGACTGCAGCGCGTGCAGAATGTTGTCAGTACCCGCACCACGCTTCCGATCCTGTCCAACGTTCTGATTCAGGCATCCAACGGAGGCTTGAATCTGACCACGACCGATTTGGATGTCGGTGTCCGCTGCCGCGTGGAAGCCGAAGTATCAAAGGCAGGGTCTACAACGTTGCCGGCGCGAAAGCTCTTCCTGATCCTCAAGGAAGTTCCTGCTGCGGAGATCGAAATTGAAGTGGACGATCGCAACGCGGCCTCCATCCGCTGTGGATCATCCTTCTACAAGATCATGGGACTGCCCGAGGAGGAGTTTCCCCGGTTTCCGGAATCTGGGACCGGCAAGGCCCTGAAGATCGAGCAAAGCGTGCTGCGCGATATGCTAACCAAGACCGCGTACGCCGTCTCCAATGATGAAACCCGCTACGTCTTGAACGGCGTGTTCATGGGAATCAAAGGGGACAAAATCACTGTCGTCGCCACCGATGGTCGACGCTTGGCCCTGATGGAGCACGATATTGAGATTCCCAAGGGGGCCGAGGCGGAGTTGATCCTGCCCACCAAGGCCGTGAATGAACTTGAGCGGTTGCTCTCCGACAAGGGCGAGTTAAAGCTGTTCATCGGCGAGAATCAGATTGTCTTTGAATTGGACGGCACCACACTGGCCTCCAAGCTGATCGAAGGGACGTACCCGAATTTCCGTCAGGTAATTCCCACCGAAACCAAAGAACGGATCACCGTCGAGCGCGAACTGCTGCTTGCCGCATTGCACCGCGCGTCCATTCTCGCCAGCGAGAAATCGCAGTCTGTAAAACTCAATTTCGCCAAGAACACCCTGACGATTACCGCGACCACTCCCGAGGTCGGCGAAGCCAAGGAGACGATGTCAATCAACTACAAAGGGAAGGAGATTACCATCGCCTTCAACCCGCAGTACATGATGGATCCCCTGCGGAACCTCGACGCCGACGAGGTGTTTGTTGAGCTCACCGACGAATTGAGCCCCGGCGTGATCAAGGTAAACGCTCCGTTCCTCTATGTGCTGATGCCGATGCGGCTCAGCTAGAAGTTCTGCGGCCGTCCGCCCTGCGCCCATTTCCGGGCTGCGGAACTTGACACCCGTTTTGCCGCGTTCTACTCTCTGCTTTGTCACCTGTCTGCCTCGTGGTGTAATGGTAGCACAACTGACTCTGGATCAGTTTGTCTAGGTTCGAGTCCTAGCGAGGCAGCCAATTCTCAATCAGGGAGTTCCGCAAGATTCCGACCCGACCAATTGCCCATAAAATACGTTTGTGATACCGAAAGTGATACCAGTCGCCAAACCCGGCTCGGAGAGCGACTGAGCAGAATGACGCAAGAGGACGGACCGCACAGTCAGGTGCGGTGATTGACGAAAGAGGGCCGCATCTGCTCATCTTCGCTTTGGGGACGAATCAGAGCTCAAAGAAATTGTGTGCTTCTCAAGCCAAGACTCCAAGTCGCTCTCGCGCACGCGGCGGGCGCCGCCGATGCGGATGAACTTCAGCCCGTGCTGGTTCATCAGACGCCAAATGGTGGTTCGGCTTAGATTGAGCCGCCTGCACACGTCTTGGATGGTGAGCAGCTTGGAAGCGGTGCTTTCCTTTGCCGGAATGCGCGGCACGGCGCACGTTACTAGCTCGGACGGAGATGTCGTCGGCAAGTCTACTCCCTCTCAGATATGAAATCTGTGTTGCAGTTTGTGAGTTGTCGTATTCACATCTTCAGCCAACGAGTCCGAGAAGCCGAGGCGGGCAACTCTCTTGCACATATGCTCGATCTCGTTGACGACGCGCCGTAAGTCCTGCCTGGGGAAACGCTCGGCGATGAGCAGTCGGACGTTGGCGGTGATGTCGCTTGCCATCAACTGTAGCGTCTCGCGTTCGCTCTGCAGGTAGTCGCGAAGGACTTGGCGCGGGTTGTCGCCAGTCCGAAGGATGTCCAAGGCTCCGTGGGCCTTTGCGTATGCCGATGCCGCTGGCGCATGGTCGATGACGGCATATTCGAGTCCGTGCTCGCAAACCCGTTTGCACAACAGAACTTCATTTTGGTCCAGCCTCATCAGCGAAGCGCAAACCTCCCACGGACTGCGGTCACCAGCGGAATCGGGGAATTCGGCATGAACGCTCTCTGCTTGGGAATCCAGCGAGCCGATGCCACGCGCGGTCGTCTCAACTGCCCGCAGCTTGTCGCCAATCAGACAGAGCGTCTGGTAATCGCCTTTGATCACCCCGAAGGCCTCAGAATACGCTGTGTATTCGGTGTCGCTCATCCGCTTCAACGAAGGCGGGGCGACTCCATCTCGTTGTTGGCCTCTTCTCTTGATCATGCGTCTCCTTCCCTACCCCTTATTCGGTCTTCAACAGCTTCAGCAGTTCTGACCGAGGAACGAGCAGTTTGCCCCGTAGCACCCGGCAGGGGCGGAGCTTCCCGCGCTGGATCATCCGATAGACGCTGAAATAATGAACCCCCAAGAGCCGCGCGGATTCCTCGACGGAGTATGCAAGACGTTCCGAATCCTGCAGCGCTGACGCAGGTCCCTGTGGCGTGCTGCTAACTGCTCCGTTATTCCCTGACATGGCCGAGAGTGTACCCGTCACCCACTGGCGAGTTGTTCCCATTTGGGAACAAAATCAATAGGGCGCGCCTTCCCTAGCAGCCCGAGTTTACGGCTTGCCGTAGAGGCATGCTTTCGGTCCCGCCTCCCTTCAGGGTCATCGTGACCGGAATCTTCTTGACCTGCCATATCTGAAGTATTTGAATATATTTTGTAGGCCGCCCCGTTTGAGGCCACTCCTCTGGCCTAGCGAAGCGTCATGTCCGCGCGAGGTTTACATCAGGTTTGCGAGTTGGGGCGAGCGACCTGTGAATGCGGAGGCGGGTGAGATGCGAGATGCTGGGTTTGGTCCGGAATCCGATTGGCCGTGGCCAGTCGAAGAAGGACCGGTTACCCCACCCTTGGTCCATTTCTGCTGCTGGCTCCCGCACCCCGATCCGAGACAGGCGGAGTGACTCCCAAACAACATGAGTTTTTGCACCCGCATCGCCTCGATAGCAAGAATAGCTGTAAACGTAATTATGGAAGCTAGAAGGCCAGTCATGAGAACAAAGCACCAGTTCACACCGATCCGCTTTTCCAAGATTATAATCGCTCTCTCAGTGTTTGCACGGGTGGCAAGTGCGTCCACCCCAACCGTTACAACCGGTGGCGCTAGCAGCATCAGCACCTCCTCGGCGACACTGAATGGTAGTGTCATCCCCAACGGGCTAACTACGACGACGTATTTCCAGTGGGGGCTCAGCACTAGCTATGGCAACACGACAATGCCCCTAAACTCAGGCAATGGAACAACGAAAGTCGGCATCGCGGAAGGCGTGTCCGGTCTCAATCAGGGCACCGCATACCATTACAGCCTAGTCGCCTCTAACAGCTCAGGGACCGCCTACGGTGCAGATCAGAGTTTTACCACGAGCGGCTCAGGCGGCTCAGGTCCAGCAGTCTTGACCACGTCTGCGAGCGGTATCAGTCCGACTTCAGCAAACTTGAATGGTGGGGTCAATCCGAATGGGTTGGCTACGTCAGCGTATTTTCAATGGGGTCCAACAACCTCCTATGGCAACACTACAGCGTCCATGAATGTGGGAAGCGGCAACTCAACCACCAATATCAGCACAACAATAGCCGGCCTTAGCCAAAGTACGACATATCACTATCGACTGGTTGCCAGTAATAGTGCTGGCACGAATACAGGGGGAGACGAGACCTTTGCCGCGACGGCGACAGGCCCGATTCTAGTGCTCAACTCCCGAGCCTTGAACGTCAGTACGCTTGCCGGACAAGCCGGCAGTGCCGGCAGTGCAAATGGCACGGGCAGCAGTGCTCGCTTCGACTACCCTACTGGTGTTGCTCTTGATACCCAGGGAAATCTGTACGTTGCGGACGGTGCCAACCAGACGATCCGGAAAATAGCCCCTGGTGAAGTCGTTACCACTCTTGCCGGCTTGGCAGGCGCCAGCGGGACTAACGACGGCACGGGCAGCAACGCCCGTTTCTACTATCCGACTGCCGTTGCTCTCGATAGCGCAGCCAACGTTTATGTTGCTGACTCAGGAAATGACACGATCCGGAAGATCACGCCGTCAGGAGTGGTCACAACACTGGCCGGGCAAGCTGGTAGTCAAGGGAGTGCTGATGGTACAGGGAGCAACGCACGATTCTTCGAACCCAACGGAGTAGCGGTCGACAGCTCAGGCAATGTATATGTGGCCGACACTGGAAATGACACGATCCGGAAGATCACGCCATCAGGAGTGGTCACAACACTGGCCGGGCAAGCTGGTAGTCAAGGGAGTGCTGATGGTGCGGGGAGCAGTGCTCGATTCTTCTATCCCTATGGCGTCTCGGTTGATCTGGCTGGGAACGTCTACGTCACAGACACCTACAACGACACCATCAGGAAAATTACGCCGAATGCAGTCGTAACCACACTGGCAGGACTGGCTGGAAGCAGTGGTTACATAGATGGCACAGGCGACAACGCACGGTTCAACAACCCCGAGGGTGCCGCCTCCATTGACACCGCCGGCAACGTCTATGTGTCCGACTTCGGCAACGACACAATACGAATGATCTCGCCCGGAGGGGTTGTAACCACGTTGGCAGGCTCTCCGGAAATCCCGGGCAGCACCGACGGCACTGGCACAGCAGCTACATTTAATGGTCCGGCCGGTGTCGCAGTTGATAGCACAGGGAACGTTTACGTCGCAGACTCGCAGAATGACACAATTCGTGAGGGGACTCCAAACGTACCGTTCAACTCAGCCGCGCCACAAGCCTTCACAGGATATGCCACCAGCGTTACTTCGAATTCGGCGACACTTGTCGGAAGTGTAGGACCCTGCGCGTTAATCACCACAGTGTACTTCGCATGGGGTACCACTACATCCTACGGCGCTGATGCTGGCATACAGTCAGTCGGCAGTTACTCATATCCTGTAGGCGTCGATGGGAACCTGATTAGCCTCAGTCCAGGCACTACCTACCATTTCAGCGTAGTCGCGTCAAACGCCTGTGGTGTTTCTTTCGGAGATGACGGAAGCTTCACAACCACCGCCCCGCTGATCACCCCGAACGGGACTCTCTCTTCCGCGATCTCCGTATTCGACAGCGATTCACGCTCTGCGTTGAACGACATAAGTATTCTTGCAGAGCAATCGGGGGTTCTGGGTGACTATTTTCAAAGCCTCGCCCCCGGTAATACTGCAGATTTCGTTTATGATCTGTCTTCCTTCACGGCTGGCGTCGTAGCGCAGGCGTACGGCGTCCCGGATGAGCCGACTTTGCAGGATAATGTGGTTGATGCCTTGCAGACATTTTTCCCCAGCCTGATGGATGTTGGGTGGGGTCAGATCGCTGCATTCAAGAGATCCACGCAAGGCAATAGCTGCAGTGGTGCGAATATGTTCGACTCCGGGTGGCAAACACAAATGCAGGCGGGTAACTGGTTGTCGTTGGCGCCTTCTGTTATTGAACACGATGATACTGTTATGGCCGCTTTGTGGCTGGGACAACCGATCGAGACTCTCAACAATAACGGCAGTGTCTCAAGCGCGCTGGACGATATTCGTGGTAACTCAACGGCTCTCAGTTCCTTGGGAACGACTTTCGGCACCTGCACGATCCCAAGTCTGACGTCGAACCTGCAGGCGCAGACCGCCACGCTGCTTGGTGGAATTCCATCCATGAGCACCCAGGAACAAACTGCGTGGGCGAACGATTTGACAGCCCGCTCTCAGGTTCCGTTGATTTACAATGAGGTAATTTGGGCAAACTTTGAATTTTTAAGTCAAGTCCAATATTTGAACGAGCACAGTGCGACTTCGCAGCTCATCGCAGAGGCCCTGACTTTTGGCGCCGATTGTTTTTCTGATGGAGCCGCAGGGATTATTCTCGGCCCTGTCGATCTCGAAGCCGACGTGGCGCGCTTGACCTATTTTGAGACACAGTATCAAAGTGCCTTCAGCGTGATGGAGCAGTCCATTGACGCAGGAAGCGCGATCTGGATGAACGAGGTCGGAGCGTTCAGTGAAATCTCATCCCAAGCTCTTCCGCAGACAGTGACGGCTCAGATTGGCTCCATCGGTAATTACTCGATAGGCTATATTGGTGGGGCTCTTAGCGATCTTACCGGGTCATCCAGTGAGTTGAGTTCCTACACGGCCATTACACTTACCAATACGAGCTCAGACTCAGCCGAATTTGTCGCTATCGCGCAATATAGTCACACAGAATTCGTTCTTGGTCTTGGCTGGCTGTTCAGTGCGCCGCTTGTCGTCATCTCGACAAACGTTAGCATCGCCCCAGGCCAGAGCGGGACGTTGAGTGCCTATTATAAACAGAACGGAAACGGTGCATCACCGGATGCCGGAAGCAGCGTCACAATAAATGTGTTGGGGTATAATGCGTCGGGGGCCTTTTTCATTAGCGCGGTGTCGACGAATTGGCCGAGCAACTGGCTACCCAGTACCTATTCTGAGAGCGGCTTGACTGAGTCGCTACGTTCTCAAGGACTTGCGATTCTGCAAGACTCAGGGTCAGGGACAAGCACAAACTCAGTGGCGGCTATTGAAAATCCTGTTGTCGCTTATAATACATACATTTTTAGTAACCAAACGTACGGCATGCAAATCCAAGTCTCGAATCCATTCAATCTGCCCGTAACGGCGGCTATCACACAGTCTGTACCGCCCAACGATACAATCCTGAGCACAGATGGGACAACGAACACTTCTTTCATCACTTGGACGAGCACTTTGATGCCGTTCACACGTATCACCGGGAGTCTCACATTCAGCGATCCCGCTCCGCTCGGTTCATCCTTTACCCTTCCGGCGGCGGCGGTGACGCTGTTAGACCCTGTGAGTGGTGATACTTTGGACGCGCAGGGAAGCACGCCACAATTCACTGTGATGTCGCCGATTCAAGTAATTGGCGGCATTCCGTTTAGTGTATCAGGGATCGGTAGTTCACTGCAGATCACAATCACCAACTTGACTGAGACGAGCCAGTCTGGCTCTGCCACCATTTCTCTCACTGATACCAACGGAGCACTCGATTACAGTGCGACGCAGTCATTGTCCGTAGCGCCTTCTGCCGCTAGCGTTTTGGCTTTCACGCTGCCCAGTACTCTGTTGCCAGGCTGGTATTCGCTAGGCCTTGTTTTTAACGATGGTGGGGGAAGCGCGTCCGTGTTGGTCGGGACTTTTCAAGAGTTAACTCAGCTAGAACCACAAATCACAAACGTAGTTTTCTCTGGGAGCTCAGGCTCGTACACGGTTACGGTAACCGGGGTCGGATTTGGAGATTTGCAGGGCGACTTCCCATTCAAGGGCGACACATCGTACTTCCGTATGGCAGACAACGCGCAGATTGGACACGCTGAATGGGGCTACTCGGGAGACGGCAACACGCTCACTTACCAGTTTTGGTCAGACACGCAAATACAAGTGAGCGGATTTGGGGGTCAGCCGGGAGACGCCGTCGCCGTGGCGCTATGGAACCCCACTTCGGGAGCCGGCGCAACTTGGGGCGGCAATGTTCCCGGGGGTTCAGGGACACCGCAAATCACCTCGGTGACGTTCTCCGGCAGCGGTTCGAATTTGCAAATCTACATCGTTGGGTCTGGATTTGGCAGCGCACCGACGAACATGCCATTCACAGGTGACCTGAATTACTTCAGTTTTAATGATTTCCGAACCCACTGCGCAGGCGGTTCGTCCCTCTTTGGCGCTGGCTTTGCTGGATGGGGCGTTGGATCCGCGAGCTCCGTGACCTTGAACTACCAGTCTTGGTCCAATAATGAGATCGTGATCAATGGAATTGGTGGGTCGTATGGCCAAGGGTGCGCGAGCTTGCAGAACGGAGACCCGGTCATCATCGGTGTGTGGAGCACCAGCGATACTGGATTTACTGGCCAACAGACAGCTTGGGGCGGGTTCGCGCTACTGTGCGCCACATCGTGCAACTACGTGGTCAGCCAGACCAATATGGTTTTCGCCCTTGCAGGAGGATCCAGCAATGTGGCTGTGACAGCCAACGGCTCGAACTGCGCTTGGACAGCGGTCAGTGACAGCGGCTTTATTACGGTTACGTCGGGTAACGGTGGTTATGGCAACGGCATGCTGACGTACACGGTGGGCTACAATTCAAACACTACGGCGCGCTCTGGCACGTTGTCTATCGCAGGCCAAACAGTCACGGTTACACAAAGCTCTGGCGACAGTGTTGGCGACGGCATCCCGAACTGGTGGAGAGCCGCGTACTTCCCCAATCAGCCTGCAGGCAATCAAACCGGAACGATGACGAACAATATGTCCTGCGCCGCCTGTGACGCGGACGGGACGGGGCAAAACAACCTGTTTAAGTACGTCTCAGGACTGAACCCGACCAACCCGGCCTCGGTGTTCCTGCTTAACATCGTCCCCACGAACCAGTTATCGCAATACTCCCTGTTCTTCGCCCCGCTCGCTTTGGGCCGCACCTACACACCAGAATTCACCACAAATCTTGCCAGTAGAATTTGGTTCCCGCTCACAACCTACATTGGGCCGCTTACCAACGGGAGTCAGATTACAGTCACTGACACGAATGCCTCATGGCCACAAGAATTCTACCGCATCGAGATTTCCCTGCCATGAGTTTATAATTAACCACGCAGCTGTGAGGACTGAACGGCAACGAAACAACCGAGGCCGCGTTCACGACTCGGTGAACTGACTTGCGGCTGCGCTCCCGGGATCTGCCCCCGTTGACTGTGCGCGGTGAACTCCGGCCGGTGAATCATCAACCCGACCAGCGGCGCGGAGCTCTCGCCACCAGTCCAAGCGCAAGTGCCTTCGTGGGACCGTCTCCCCTTTGAGGCTTTCGCCGCATCAACTCTGCTACGACCTCGTGTATCTGACGTCCCGTGTCGATAGGGGGAAAGAGATCATCCAGACGAACGTTGAACGCCCTGGCGAAATAGAGCAATTCGTATTCTTCCACGTGCACCAACCGAGATTCGATCTTTCCCAAGCCCGCTCGACTGATGTCCCAGCCCAGCAATTGCAGTTTTTCAGCGAGTTTTTCCTGAGACCATCCCCGTTGGTAGCGTAATCTTCGCACTTGGGGGCCGATCATGTTCAGGCACTTCATTCTCGCCCCCTTTGCCCAGCCCCACAAACGGGCACAACTGAAAAACGGGCGACTGCCCAACGGACTGTTTGCATGGCGGCACCCGACCAGACCGCAATGCAGGGCGGGCTGTGCATGCCCGATGCTACAGGAATCATCGGGCTTACCAGCGCCGCATCGCCAGCCATGCTCAACAAGGTTGCCATTGTGCGCCTTTCTAATACGGCGGACGAAATCCGTCATGACAGGAAAAGGCAAATTCTCATGTAAGTAAAAGGAGTAGGGTCCTTGACAAAAAAGAGGCTGTTAAGGTGGTGAACACACCCCACACCGCTGCTTCCCGGAGAATGACGATTTATGTAGGTCGTTAGATCGTAGCCGATTCGATCTGCGAAGACTCTGAATCGGTCCACAGAACAGCCGCCCGGACAGCAGCGGAAGATGTCCCGAGGTGCAACTTGCCCCGGATTCGCAGACGGTACAACTCGATCGTCTTGTGATCCAAGGACAACTGCCCGGCGATTTCTTTTGTATCCAATCCCCGGCCCATCATTTCGAAGACCTGCAATTCGCGCGGGCTGAGAACACCCAGCGGGTGTCGCATGTCAACGGTCTCGCGGTTCATGGCGCAACCGGTGAACCATTTGAGCATATGCGGGCTGAGATAGATGCCGCCATCTAATACGGTACGGATGGCATGAACGATCGTCCGGACATCCTCGCCCTTATTCATATAGCCGTGCGCACCCATGTGGAAACATAACGGCGCGTACAATTCCTCATTGTGAGCGGAATGCACGAACATTGGCATGGTCGGATAGCGGGAATGCACATCGCGGATCAGGTTCAACCCATGTGACGACTTCAGTGCAATATCGACGACCATCACGTCCGGACACAATTGCTCGATCATGGCCATCGCCGGTTGAGCGTCCTCAGCCTCGCCGCATACGAACATATCCGGCTCGCCGTTAATGACGAAACGCAACGACATCCGCACGGAGGGATGATCATCCACCACCAACGCTTGCCGCTTGCGCGGCGCTTCCAGCCCTGCCAACGGCGACTGGTCCATACCCCAACGCCTTTTCTCCCACCCATTCGCGACCCGACACACCAAGAAATTACTACAATGTAGGGCAAACGCAAGTCTATCTGATCGCTCGCAAGCGTGTTGCCATTCTCACAGATCAGTTCTTATCCCTTCGGTATTTCATTGACCTTGATGCCCGCAATGTACGCCGCGCCATCCGTCGCCGTCGCAGCGAAGCGCGCAGGTAGTTCTCTCACCCAATCGACAGCGAGCTTGTGAAATGCCAAACCGAGCGGACGCAAATGTTTCCCCGTAATCTGAACTTCGTGCTTCGCGAACTGCACGTTCAGCAGGTCATTCTTGTCATTTTGCTCAAACTTCACCGTAGCGAGTTGACTGTAGGGAAACAGGTAAAAGCTGCCATTCGCCAATTCCAGCCGCAATGCCTGCGGCTGATTACCCTTGTTCCAGCTCAGTGGATTCTGATTTCCCACTTCGTTGCAAGTCCGGTTGCCAATGTGAGTCCCTTTCATAGATTTCGCCTAATGTGATTGGGACTGACGATTGCCCCTTCCCATTCTGGACGCGATGAAATCAGGCATTGCCTGACTCGCGGGAATCCCCGAGTAGTAGCGCGATTCTCCGGTCGTCCCAATCGTTTCGACAGTATGGTTGTTCGCCAAATCCATGGCCAACGCGCGGTCGCCGGAGCGGACGATGTTCTCCAAGAGTTGTTCCTTGTCGCTGGTGAAAATCTTGATACCTCGGCGTCCCCGCGAGATCGTGACATACCATTGCTGACGGTTTGTCGCCGGTTTGATGGCCGAGTCGGAAAACAGAACGTAATCGACGGTTTTGCCCTGCGATGCGTAGGACGTAATGGCAAAGCCGCGGACGAATTGTCGGTAATCCTTTTCGAGGATGCGGTCGTCATGCAATTTGACGCGACCACCGGTCAGAACCTTGTCTACGGTAACTAATTCGCCGTTGGCCAGACGCTGGCCGTGTCGGGTGCGGCCATTGGCCTTCAGTTGCAAGCGATCTCCTCGCGCCAAGCCCAAGTCCTTGGGCCGGCAGATGGTGAGTCGATCCAAGAATCTGAACGGAACGGTCCGGATTCTGTCGGCGCTTTCCAGCACCACCCCGGTCTCGGTAATGGTCACAAGCCGAGTCCTTTCGCCTTTCTTGAACCCGCCTGCATTACGGTTCAGCACCACCACGCTGTTCTCATCGTAGAATCGCCTGTCCCGCTTCTGCGCACTTGTGAGGTCAACCGGCTCCAGAGCGGCCACCGCCGTTTCCTCGCTGCCGATCAGACGCCGAGATTTGAGGACTGAGCGGACATGCTCATTCACCTTGTGAATCTCCGACCATGTTTGCGAAACCACGACGATGGAGTGGTTCCTTTCCGCTAATTCGAGGTATTCCCGCACCAACAGCTCCTGCTGGTCACCGTGCGAACATTCCACAATGGCACCCTGAGAATCCAAACGGTGGAATGAATCGGCGATCCTGCCTTCCGATGCCTCTTTGACTGCCTGCCTGTATTGCGCAATCCGCGCTCGCTCCGCCTCGGTCTTCGCGCGGGCCGGATCCTGCCGACGAATCACGTGGAGTTCTGCCGCCCGCAGCCCGGAATACTTCTCAATCGCGCGCAGCGCGTCTGATGCTTCGACAGCGCCATGCTGGCGAGTGTCGCCGGAGAGGATAATCCGCCCATCGCTATCTTTCACGTATCGGAGAAGCTGCTGCATTTGCTTCGCGCCAATCTGACCAGCCTCATCCACTATGACGACAGCCCCGCGAGGCATAATCTGCCTCATAAGAAGTTCACTCACCGTTCGGGTGCCCGTCATCCCGTCTCGCTCTAGGTCAATGACCTGCTGACGTTGCGGGGCGACGACCTGGATGGTATGCCCGGCGTTGATCAAGCCGTTTCTTACATCTCGCAACACGTAGCTTTTCCCGGTGCCGGCCCCACCCCGAAAGAGGGTGACGAAGTCTCTCGAACTCAGTATCTGTTCAACGGCCTGCCGCTGATCTTGATCAAGAGAGGAATTCGAGACAAACCGACCCGTTGCCAGCGGACCGAAGTGACCAATGCCGTTTTTCGCGAGGCACACAATGTCCCATTCCCGTTCCAAGACCTTCTTCGTCGTGACCTGATACGGTTTGCCATTATCGCGGATGTAGTCCCGCGTCTGCGTTACCTCCTGGACATCCTCAACGGTCACATTTTGACCGCGTACATGCTCCAATGCGTGCCGCCACAAATCGAATTCCAGGACCACCGACCGGCGGTCAAACAGGTGTTCTTCCGCCCACATGACGGCGGTCTCCGCATTCCTGGGGTCTGACTCGTCAGGCCGGGGTCGCGGGGGATGTTTCAACGCCAGAATCGCTGCCCGCTCACTCTCGGAAATCTGGCCGGTCCAGAGGGTCTGCAACTCTGACGACTGAATGTCCTTGCGCTTCGGTGCCCGATTTTTCTGGGCAACGTTCTCGCGTATCTGCGCGACGTTCCCATCCGCCAGTTCGGGATTCTGGGCCAGTAACTCGTTGGTTTTGTCGTCAATCTCCCGATGCCGCTTGGAGAACCGCTCGCACAATTCTTGAGGAACGCCCTTTATCTCGAAGTCACCGCGTGGACGGGTGTCAACTTGGTAACCCCATCGTTTCAGATCACGAACCAGCTCGTGGTAATAGACATTCTCCACGTATTTGCGCGCCCGGAGCATTTCAAAGTTTTGCAGTGCCTTCCAGCGTCCTTCGACGGAATCGCGCGTAGCATTGAACACGATACAATGGCTGTGCAGGTGCGGATCGAGTGCGCGCGACGTATCGTGACGGAAAATGGCGCAGACGATATTACCGGTGGTGCGGTCGGTAATGCTGTCCCCCGTGTGCACCCGAGTTCCCGCAAACCGCTCCAGTTCCCGTAAGGCGGCAATCACCGCACGATGGTGTGCTTCCACAATGCGCGGATCATTCCCGATCAGGGCGGCAATCGAAACCGATTTGGGCGGTGAAAACGTGAAGTCAAAGAAGATCCGTCGATTTGCCACGTCATAGGCCCGTCCGGTTTCATCCACGACCGTCCGTGTGGTCTTCAATCGTTGTGTCAGTCGCTCACCAGTCTGCGGGTGGAGGTTGTCGCACAATCGTAGAAATTCCTCTTGCCCAACCCGGCCCGACAACTCCAGCAGCTCAGCGCCGGTTCCAAACCATTGCCCCACGATGCGCTCACTCTCGCAGTAATAATCGCCAGCGCACAGGTGTTCTTCAAAGTATTCCTTGGCGTTAATGAGACTGTATTTGGTTTTTGGCGACAGCATGCGAGCAGTCTTAGCACTGGCCGCCGTCAAAAGTTGTTCCCAATTGGGAACAACATTCTGTGCCGGTTGCGCTTTACTGGAGCGCATGAAAACCAAACGGCGCTTCACTCCAGCGCCTGTAAAAACAAAAGACGCGCGACCTCTAGCTGACGCTAGAAGACGGCGTGCCATTCGCACGACAATCACATGTACCAATGAATAAGCCACCCACGTCTGATCGAGCGAACCAGCGATTTGACGAGGCCGTGCGGGCCTACGCCCCACCAGCGCCACGGAAGTGGCAGATACTTCTCACACTCAAGCCAGGGATTGCGGAACTGCGACGCAAGGGTGCGTCGTATCGGGCCATTACGGAGATTCTGCGCGCCGCCGATGTGCCAGTTTCGTGCCGGACCGTGGCGCGATTTTGCCACGACGTGCTGCATCCGCGCCGTCCACAGAAGCAGGGCCGGCCTGCCTCCAGACAGCAACCGGCCGAACCGCAGCAACCCTTCGCGCCGCCCGCGAACACCGGCGGGCCACGGATTGCTGATCCGCGAACCATCTAGCCATGCAACGGCAGCTAAACTTGATCCTGAACGGTAAAGGAGGCGTCGGTAAGAGCTTCTTTGCCGTCAACTTCATCCAGTACCTAAAAGATCAACAGATCCAGCACACGGCCATCGACACCGATAATGAGAACTCGACCCTGAAGCGATTCCACCCGGAGGCTCGATTCGTCAATCTGGCCAATGCGAGAGGACTCGACGAACTCATGGTCGCTATCGAGACCGTACCGCTAGTGATTGCGGATTGTCGGGCCGCATCGACCGACCCGTTCCTGACCTACTTCGCCGAATTAGCCCTCTTCGATATCCTCAACGGCCTGGACGCAGGCCTGACGGTCGTGTCGCCGATCAGCCATGATCTCGACAGCGCGGAGCAAGCCCGAATCATCGCCAACGCCTTCAGCAACCGCTGCCGCTATCTGGTGGTGAAAAACTACGCCCTCACCGAGCACTTCACCATCTACGATGCCAGCGAGACACGCAAGCGATTGCTGGGCGAACTGGCCGCAAAGGAAATGATCATGCCCAGACTCCAGGACTGGCTGGTCGCGATGCTGCAGCAGGCTAATTTGCCGGTCGGGCTAGGGATTCAATCCCAAACATTCTCCCTTATGGACCGGCAGCGGCTCAAGAACTGGCAGCGCCAGTTTCACGGGCAACTCGACACTGTCCGTCAGATCCTCTTGCCAGAACCGCCATGAGCGAAATCGATCCCAAACAGGCGCTGAAGAACGCCATTCTGGAGTGGCGGAAGAAGTATAACGTTCAGGACAGCGACCCCATGTTAGCGGCTGTGGAACTCTGGGAAATCTATTTGACCCACGCCCAAGTGAATATGCCAAAGGAACAGCTGCCGGGATATGAGGATTTCCGCAGCACGTTGGAGCAGTGTGAACGGCTGGGGAATGACTTCACCGGACGCGCCACGGACGTCATCAAGGAATTGCGGGAGGTTCCCAAGATCAGGAGTGACTTGATCCGCTTCCCGATTTTCGCGCTGGTATTCTCCTCTGCGTTGGCACTCCTCGCGGGCATTCTTATCGGGAGATTCCTGCGATGAGCAAAGCTCGGTATTTCGGATTTGTGACCGGCGGGTTATCTCTGGCCGCCGGGGCGTACTTCTCCCTGAGTCAGACCACACCGCTGTCGTGGGGGATTGCAGCAGTTTTCGCTGGCCTTGCCGGCTACGCGATCATGGCTGCCATTCGCCCGGCGCATAGCACGATTGTGTGCTTGAAAGGACTGGCGTGGACACGAGAGGATTTCTGTCGCGGCTGGCTTATTACCGGCGACACTGGCTCTGGCAAAACTCGATCCGGAATCACCCCGCTGCTTTACCAAGTATTTAAGAACGAGCCAACCTGGGGCGGGCTCTGCATCGACGATAAGGGCATCTATTGGGAAACGCTCTCCGAGATGGCGCGGCATTTTAACAGGCAGAATGACCTCATCCTGCTTCAGGTGCGGCCAGATAATCCCCCGCTCGGTTGGAAGGCGACGCACGCGTACAATCTCACTTCCGCGCCCGGCATCCCGTACAGCACCTTCGCCAAATTCGTTGTCGATACCGCTACCAGTCTCGGCCACCAGAGCGGCACCGGATTCTTCAAGACCCAAGCACAGACGCACATCGGGTATGCATTGGAGTCGTTGTACGAAGTCCAAGCCGATGTAACCCTCGAAAACGCTCACCAATTGCTGCTGAACGAGGACGAGCTCGGCGAGGCAATCAAAGAGTTGGCGGACAGCTATCCGACCGAACGCCGCCGCGTCCTAGTCGAACATTTTCTGAGCCGTTATCTCGGTCAGCCGCCGGAACAGATGGGCGGTGTGAAGGAGACCATCGCCAACTACCTGCAGAATTTTCTGACGCCAGACATTGCAGAGGTGTTCTGCCCCGGCAAGAACACCTTCGAGTTTGCCGACATCGATCGCGGCAAGATCATCTGCGTGGCGATGCCACAGAAATATCAGAGTGAGCGCCGGTACGTGAATACGTTCCTCAAGATGCTTTTCTACACGCACGTTCTTCGACGCTTCGACCGGCCCAAGGAGAAACGCGAGAACGATAACCTGCTAATCCTGTGGGCCGACGAAGCGCAACGGTTCATGGCGGCGAACGAAGATGGTATGAGCGACTACAATTCGATAGACTTGATTCGCGAGGCCAATGCCACGATTGTTGCCGCCGCCCAATCATCCACGTCGTTTCTGCCCGCCTTGGGCAAAGAGAAATCGAAGGTGCTCGTGCTCAATCTGCGTAATCGCATTATTTTCAAGGCAGCGGATGAGGAGTGTGCTGTCGAGAGCGCCGATTTCTTGGGAAAGAAGCGCGTCGTCAAACGGACATGGGGCACGTCCGCCGGCCAACCCAATCGCAGCTACGCCGAGCAGGAAGAGCACGTGATCAAACCCCATATTCTGCGCACACTGCCGAAGCACACTGCTGTTCTTGTTCATTGCGAGAAAGGCTACAAACGCACCGTCCTGCCGCCCATCGAGCCGGATGGGAGTGTTTCAAAGTGGTTTTCTCCATGGAGGAATCTATGGAATCCCGCAAACAGATGACCAACCCGATCAGCGTTTTCACTGCATGAGAATCGACTATCAAAACGGCGATGCCACCCGACCCTCTGGTGATCGCCCAAGAATCATTGTCCACGTTTGCAACGACTCAGGTGGATGGGGAAAAGGATTTGTCCTCGCTCTATCCTACCGTTGGCGCGAACCCGAAAGGCGGTATCGCGCTTGGCATCTCGGCGAACAGTCCCAACCGTTCGCTCTGGGACAAGTGCAGTTTGTTCGTGTCGAGGACGCCCTTTGGGTTGCCAACCTCATCGGCCAACACGGAATGGGATTTCGCAACGGTCTTCCACCGATTCGATATGAAGCGATCCAAGAAGGCTTGCGCACCGTCGCGGCAAAGGCCATCGAACTCGGGGCGTCGGTTCACATGCCGCGAATCGGCTGCGGGCTTGCCGGTGGCGAGTGGAAGGAAGTCGAACGAATCGTCTGCCAAGAACTGGTCGCGTCCCGTGTTGCTGTCACGGTTTATGATTTGCCGAAGTATCGGATCTCCGAGTCGAAGATGCCGGTGCGCGGTCGTTCTACGAAATCGAAGCTATTCGCAACAATTGGTCGGCACGGGAACTGGAGCGGCAAATCAACTGCCTCCTGTTTGAGCGCCTTGCCCAAAGCAAGGATAAGGCGGGGTTGCTGAAGTTGGCCACGAAAGGTCACGAGGTCCAGCAAGCCAGGGATGTTTTCAAAGACCCGGTCGTCATTGAATTCCTCGGCCTGCCGGCGTCACCCCGCCTGGTGGAATCAGACTTGGAACAAGCACTGATCAACCATTTGCAGGCGTTTCTGTTGGAACTGGGTAGAGGCTTCGCGTTTGTATCGCGCCAGGAGCGTTTGACCATCGACGGAGATCATTTCTACATCGACCTTGTTTTCTATCACACGATCTTGAAGTGCTTCGTTTTGATCGATTTGAAAATCGGCAAGCTGTCGCATCAGGATTTGGGTCAACTTCAATTGTACGTGAACTACTACGATCAGGAACGAAGAACGCCAAGCGACAATCCCACTCTTGGATTGATATTGTGCACGGACAAGAACGATGCCGTGGTGCGGTACACGCTTGGCCCGGATCAACAAGAGAAACTCTTTGCGACCCGCTACAAACTTCACCTACCCGCCGAGGCCGAGTTGAAGATGCATCTGCAAAGCGACATGCAACAAATCGACCAATTGCCCGAAAAGCAGCAACTGGCGCAATGATAACTCGTTATGCATGCCACGATCGGAGGAGGCTCAGGCGGAAACTCGGTTTCTTCGAATCTTGTTCCCACCTGGGAACAACAAACACCAGCCACTCTGCCATGGTTGCTGCCACTATGAAAAACATTCCTCAGCCACACCAGCAGATCACGAAGAACGTCATCGGCCCACGCGTCCGTCAGGCGCGGCTGCGGTCCCGACCCCGGTTCACCCAGCAGCAGTTGGCAGATCGGGTCGCGAAGCTTGGAGCGAACATCGACAGCGCCGACATCGACAAGATTGAAACCGGTCGTAGACGGGTGAAGGATTTTGAGCTTCTTGCTCTCGCGAAAGCTCTGAATGTTCCCGTTAAACGTTTGCTGCCAGCGCGCAGAGGCCATCGTAATTTGTCCCTAGGAGTGAGGCCAAGAAGTTCGCTTTCTTCACCGCGGTTGTAATAGTCTTCCTTCGTTGAGCCCCCGTGCGCCTGTCGGTTCAGCCGTCGATGATGCGGAAAGGTTGGACGCACACACCGTTGCTTTCGACACAAAAGACTGGCACCGATGGTCGATCTCCTACAGGCGACAACTCGATTTGTAGCACGGACAGTCATCAGAGAATGAATGACCTCCAACCGGCTGTTATTCTGCCGTTTTGCGCGGACGGCGCTTTCGTGCCAGCGCCTTGCCAATACGGGCCCTGCGCTTGAGATCGGGCGCGAGGCAAGCCGTACCATCGGGCGCAAAAGCACGCTCTCATAGGGATGAGAAGACGTCGCATTCAAATGCGCTGTCCTCCCTATTTCTGCTTTCCTGCCACTTTGCGGGCTTGGGTGATGATTTTCCCCAAGTCCACCTGTAATACGTCGGCGATCCGCAGCAGCGTATCTATAGTCGGATTTCGCAGGTCACGCTCCACCAAACTGAGCATGGACTGGGACAGACCCGCACGCTCAGCGACCGAATTCATGGACAAATGTTGCCGCTCGCGCTCGGCGCGGAGCGCCTGTATCACTTGAAGAATTACCGCCTCGCGTGCCTGATCCTTGGTCACGAAGTACTTTTACCGAAAGAAGGCCTTGACAAGGTATATGACTATAGTCATACTTGCTGGCAAGAAGCGTTATTCGACGGATACCGAACTCTCGCTCAAGATGGCGAGGGTCAACATATGGCGGTTGATAGCATCAGAGCAGGCAATAAGAGACCAACGGCAACGTCGGAGCAATGAACGATGTGGGCGCGTACTCGTTACAAATGCGAGGCCCGGAAGCGGACGGCCTATTTCAAGAGCTCGTAGGGGCGACGGCCAAGGGCTTTCGCAATGCGGGCCAAGCTGTCGAGCGAGATGTTGTATCGACCGCGCTCCACGCCGCTGATGAACGTCCAGTGCATGTCCGCTCGCTCCGCCAGCTTTTCTTGAGACCATTTGAGCCGTTGGCGAAACCTGCGGACATTCTGTCCGAGCACCTTGCGGTACGCGTCTGCCATGCGCCGCAAGTGTGGCGGGAAATGCCTTCAGCGAACATAGACTATGCCACTATATCGCGCATTTAGGAAATGCCAGAAGCCGCTTGACACTATCGGGGTGTGGGCGGTAGAAGTCTCGCAGACGTTCTGATCTCGGTTTAGGTGAGCGACAGGTCGCAGGAGTGGCCAGTGGGAGACGACTTGTTGATGCGAGGAATTGCAGAGAGAGGCGAGCATGAAGACAACCGGTGAGGATGTCGGAACGCCAATCAAAGTCCTTATTGTGGCCTGCGCCGTCCTTGGACTCGGCTTGCAGACGCGGGCGCAGGATGTAACGATCACAAATCTCGATCAACTGGCGCAGGTGGCGCTGAGCCCGGATTACAGTTTGTGGCTGCCATTTTATCCGTGGCAGTGGCAAGCCTATCCGACAGATTGGCCATTGTGGTGCGACTTTACACAGATGGCCTCCCTTGAATCGCTGCCAACGTCCACCAATGTTGTTCCTTGGGCTGACTGGAGCAATGTGCCTCTTGCGCCGGTGGTCTTGACAAAGGATGTGCTCTCAGGGGTGGTGACCATATCCGCGGATGGGACGAATGTGATTGCCACTGTCCCGGCTCCGAGCGGCTACCAGCCCGGCACAGGGATGGAAGACCACTGGCTATGGGCTGAATATGTTTCGGTTACCAACGATTCTGTCTCCTGGGGTCTGACGCCGGATCAGATTCTGCCGCCGACTGTCACGTTGCGGACATACCTGGCCGACAGCAACGCCTACTACTCTGCCTATCAGAGTAATCTTGAGGTCGAAGCGGAAGCGGCTGCACAATTCCAGAATAGCGGAACCACGAGCGCGGGACCCGCCTTCACTGCGATGGCCAGCGAGAGCGCCGTGATGATGGATGGCTCTGCCAGTGATCCGTGCGCGACGACAGACTTTAGTATCCAGTCGCTGACGATGAGTACGCAAGGTTGCACGCTCGTCTGGAATAGTTGCCCGGACGTGTATGTTGTCCAGAAGGAGAATAGTCTCACGCCGACGTCATCGTGGACAGACGTAGCGTGGATGTTGGGTGCCATCCAGACCACGAGCACGAGTTGGACCGACACCAACGCCCTCGGGCAACCGCAGGAATTCTACCGCGTGTTTCAGGCTGCTCCAAACACACTTAACAACGGGATTCCATATAGCTGGGCAGTCTCGTACGGACTGGACCCGCTCAATCCGAATCTCGCGTCGGAAACCCTCAACGGCAGTTGCCTGAACAATTACCAAGCGTACTTGCAAGGCACTGATCCCCTTACCCCCAGTCCCATCATGATCGATGCCGGTACGGTCTACGCGGGCTCGACATCCAACACGGCCTCCGTGATTCCAAATCTGACGCCGATGTACAGCTTTGACTACCCGTCCCCTATGGGAATGATTCAGAGCGCCATCGACAGCAATTTCTACGGGTCTGCATCGACAAACCTCACTGCTGACCTCCAACCGACAATTATCTTCAAGATGACGCCGCAGGGGGCTGCGACCACGCTGTACGCGTTCACCACGGTCTCAAATGGCTACTACCCATCGGTGCCAATGCTGGGCAGCAACGGCAATCTTTACGGCGTGTGCTATTTGGGAGGTAACACCAGGTCCAGCTATTGTAACGGTACTGTAGTCGGTTACGGCACCGTGTTCCAACTAACAACCCAGGGGGTCTTGACGAACCTGCACATTTTTGCAGGCCCACCAGAAGGCTCTTGTCCAATCGGCGGGCTTATCCAGGGCACCGATGGCAACTTTTACGGAGTCACCGAAGATGGCGGAACGAACAATTGCTCAGGCTCGCCCATGGAAGAGATTCTCAGCATGATGGGCACCTGCTGTGATCCCACCTATGGAGGCTACGGCACCGTGTTCAAGCTGACTCCGCAGGGAACGTTCACGACGCTTCACACGTTCAGCGGTGGCTCCGACGGCGCTTGGCCCGAAGCGGCCCTCCTGCAAGGCAGCGACGGGTATCTTTACGGCACGACCTCGGCGGGAAACGGCAACGCGGGCACCGTTTTCAAAATGAGCACCAACGGCACCACGTTCACGAACCTACATGCATTCACAGGCGGCGCTGATGGAGCTACTCCGTTGGCAGCACTCATTCAGGACGGCGGCGGTTATCTCTACGGAACGGCGTTTGGCGGTGGCACCAACGGGAACGGGACGGTCTTCAAAGTGGATACGAACGGGATCACCTATGTGGCGCTGCACTCTTTTGGCGGTATCCCGGACGGCTCTTACCCGGGGGCTGGATTGGTGCAGGGGACGGACGGCAATTTCTACGGGACAACCGTTTACGGAGGACCGAGCGCCGGCGGGGACGGAACGGTCTTTCGCATCACTCCCCAAGGCACGTTTACCACAGTGTATCAATTTACCGGCGGCGCTACCGGTGCATATCCCGATTACGGCCCGCTCGTACAGAGCAGTATTGACGGATATTTCTACGGCACCACCCTATATGGAGGTGACAGCGGCTGGGGGACGGTGTTCAAGTGCGCCCCGCCAACGTACACGTGGTCGCTCACCAGTGGCACGTTCACAACGGGCCAGGGTTCGCCCTATCTCGCTTTCGCAACTCCGTCCCCCTGCCCAGTAACTCTCAACGTGGCGGCGACTAACCGCTTGTTGGGCTGCTCTAATTCGGGATCAATCACGGTAACGCCGTCTGCCCCTCTCCCCAGCGCCAACAGCCCCATCACCCAAGGTCAAACCCTAACCCTGTCCGTCCCAACGGTCGCAGGCGCAACGTACCTGTGGACCGGGCCTAACAGCTTTGGCACGACGAACCAAAACCCAGCCATTCCGTACGCGCAGCCATGGAATTCGGGCCAGTATTGTGTGGCCGCGTGTGCCAACGGCTGTACGTCACTCGCCAGTTGTGTATCGGTGACGGTGTCACCGTCCAGTAGTATGCTCGTGATTTCTTCCGCTTGGGCTTCCTACATCGACTCGAATCATGTGGGAATCACCGCGAACGTGGTTTCCACAAACTCAACGGTGAACGTAAAAGCGGCGGAATACTTCCTCGACGCTGTCACGGGCACAAATGGGGCGGGGACGGCGATGAGCGCTTCCAATAGCGTTTTTGGCTCAACCAATGTGACCGCCGTTGCGACGTTCGCTCCGACATTCACCAACGGCGAGCGCCATGTGATTTATCTACACGCGGAAGGGTCGGATGGTCAATGGACTCCCTTCCAGCAAGTCGTCCTGAACCCGAACGCCAACGACATCGTCAACAAGGTACAGGCAAACTATGCGCAAATCGCCGATATCACTTACACGCTGACAAGGAGTGAGTATTTCGAGGGGCAGGTTGCTAACACGAGCACCGTGCTGTATCGGCAGCTAGGGCCGACGAAGATGCGATGGGACAATCTGACGACCGGCGCGATCACAATCATAAACGGGACTGAAATGGACGTGATTGACGAAACCGGCCAACTGAATCAGTTCACGCTGATCTCCACGAGTAGCGGAAACGACCAGCCGCTATCACTAGGCCAGTTTTTCTGGAACATCGGTCAGTTTACGGCACAGCATGCTTTGGGAACCGTAGCGAGCAGCACCAACGGGCCGGCGTCATACGTGATCAATGCCTCGCCCAACGCGGGCACGGGATTGCCGTATGACAGCATGAGTTGCGAAGTGGATTTGCGGTATGGGGTCGTCACGAGCTTTAGCTTCAGCCTCGGGGGGCAAACAGAAACCACCGTCCAGCAGGCACAGCCACAGCAAGTCGCCCCCGGCGTGTGGTTCCATTCCCAACAGACCTGCGTGGAGCCGCTAACCACCAACTGGAACATGCAATTCACAGAAACGTTTCAGACAAACACGGTTCAGATCAACACGGGTACGGTTTCAAATCAATTATTCCAGGTGACGGGACAATAACGGAAGGGGCTTGTTACGAAGACGATTCATTGTGCCATTCTCGCGATGTGCGGATTCCTAGTCGCTTCGCCCGTGCGTGGAGCACTCCTTGAAGACGTTCTGAGCAAGGTGGACACCAACTACCGTCAGATCAAGGACATGACCTACGTATTAGAACAGGTTGAATATGGTCCGAGCGGCGAAGAGGAGAAAGAGACGCGACGCAGATTCACAATCTATCAAAAGGGCGCCTACTTGCAGGTCTCGCGTCGCGCGGGAGAAAAGGGATTGATCGACATGGGACCGAATCCGACCCCAATCGATCTCGTCTATGACATTCGCGCGGTTCAGGCGCACTCAAAAATGGAGTTCGTCGGTGTGGACAAAGCGGCTACTAACGGGATCGCGATGATTCGCATTCTGCCAAATACTGGGACAGCGCTTCAAGCGGCAAATGGAATGAAGATCTTGTTAGCTGTTGACGTGAGCATAGGGACGCCCGTCCGAATTCAGTCTTTTGACAGCGAGTCGTCGAACACTCCGGTCATGACCACTGAGTTCTCGGCCCCCATAGAAGTGGCCAAGGGGGTGTGGATACCGACGAAACGCACCGAGAGAGGTGTTTTCGGGTTTGCAGAACTAGGACGAACTGAGGTGACGTTGAGCGATATCAAGATTAACACTGGCTTGCCAGGCATTCGTTTTTCGGGTGAGCCGCAGAAACAATAGGCACAGGAGAATCCCCGTGAAAAGTCTCAGTCGCACAATCATTGGAGCAATTGTCGGGTTGTTAACAGTGACCGCTGTAACTGCGGAAATGACCGATCAACAAATCTATGCCGAGGCACCCAACGGAATTGCGGATGAAGCGAAACCGGTGGCCTTGTCCTGTATTTATCTTCGGCAGGGTGAATTGAGCAAATTCAAACGAATCCTCAGCAAGGAGGCGCTCGCCTACTTTGAGCAGCAACTTGCTGCAGACAAGGATTCCTTCTCCAAACTTCAGAAGCGCGAAAAGGAACTCCCGTTTGACGTGAAGAGCACGACGTACCACGTGGTACCACAGCAAAGCGTCAATAAAGAACTTGCAGACTTCGGGCCTGATGTGAATCCGCCACGCATGAAGGAAGGGATCGAAACAATTACAATGGAGACTCCTACTCAATCTGGCGCAAGGGGGCCGAACTACGTGGTTAAAGAGGGCGGCCTGTGGCGACTTGCCGTCCTTGACGGGATGCCGCCCACTACGATTTGGGACAAAGTTCCACAATGAACGGGACATGAGTGACAACGGGATAATTATGCGAGCACTATTTGGCATTGCGGTCGCGCTCGGTCTGAGCGGCTGCGCAGTTACGTCAGCCGTGCTTGGACAATCCGGCACGATTGGGGTGATCTACTATGCCCCGGCTTGGGGCCCCGACGAAAAGGGCGAGGAAGTGGCGTACTTCCTCAAACAGGTAGACATCGAAGCGCCGGCGCACGGCGAGAACCGCATCTACTTCTGTTCGATCAAACCGGACGGCAGCCAGCGGAGGGAGATTGCGCAGTTATGGAAAGACCAACCCGACCAGTGGTTCGAACCCTACGCCACTGCCGTCACCATGGACATCAATGCCGCCACGAAACGCGCTGCTATCGGCGTCGAGCAGGGGAACCGCAGCGGAGTGTTCATCGTGGATTTGGACGGAAAGAACTTCAAACCGCTTTGGCCGAAAGAGTGGAACGAAGACAGACCGAAAACCGCAGGCTATCCGACATGGTCGCCGGACGGGAAATGGATCGCATTTGAAGAATACCGGTTTGAGGGCGGGACGAACCTGTACCGCATTGCCAAAATGCGCGGGGACGCGAGCGGCTATACGCCGTTGACGGACCGCGACAAGTGCAACATGCAGCCCGCATGGTCGCCGAAGGGCGATGAGATCGCATATGTGAACTACCCTAGGTACTACCCCGGCCCCAGCTATCTCTCCCTGACGAATCCCGACGGCAGCGAGAAACGCGTGACAAAGCAATGGGGCGACTATCCTCGCTGGTCGCCGGATGGTCAGCAGATCCTGCTGGAGGGGACTTGGGTAATCGACGCCGGTGGTGCGAAGGTTCGCAACTGGCACCCTTTCGGAATCTTTCCCAAATGGGGTAAGGGTGGTTTCGTTTCCGTTGGTCCTTTGGACATAAACATCTCCGATCCTGAGGGGAAGTTTTCGCGTTACATCATGAAAAACGTCTCCCGAAGAGGAACAGCTTCCGATCTAGTAAAGGAGAGCTTCCGATGGTGAGCAAGTATCTTGCATGTCTTTCTTTGGCTGGTTTTTGCCTATCTCTCCAGTCAGAAGACGCACACAGCCAAATCACCCAAATTGTGCCATGGAATGACACCAACCTGACACTTACGAGCGCGAGCACAATCGCGTACCACCCTGAGCCAATCATTTTCGTCCATGGTATTACGTCCTCCCGCCTCAACTGGACAAACGTCATTCAGAATTTGGCCGCTACAAACAACTGGTTCGGAGCGTACCACTATAACCAAGATGAAGTAACAAACGCTTACGAGTCGACCACACCGCCCCAAGAGGGCTACACAGCCAGCCAGTTCGGGGCCACGTTTGTTCCAACTCCTGAGCTAAACCAGTGGCAGCCGATGGAACTTCCATATCTGCACACGTTCAACTACGGTCGACATCAGTACATCGGCCCTGGCACGAATTATCCGTGGAGTAGCACGTTCATGCTGCGCCAGTCCCGGCAATCCCATGACCCTGTGGAATGGAATTCGTGGTCGGGATATTCGGGGACGGGGAACGACTACCTTAACGGGCGCGTAACGCTGGATCAGAGAATTACCTCGATCCGCAATGCTTATCGAATGCCCTATCAAATCACGGCACCGAACGTGATCCTCATCGGCCATAGCTTGGGCGGCCTAGTCGTGTGCGATTACCTGTTGAACAAGAACGCCAATCTCGGCAGCGATCCGTATGTTCCAGTTCGGCGAGCCATCACAATTGATACGCTGCTCTGGGGCAGTCCGCTGGCAAATGTCGTTGCCAACTACGACAATCTGCCGCACGCTGCTCATGGTGGAATGGCGTGGACTCATCTGGTCGCTCCGATGGTTGGCGCTGGCGAAGGTTGGTGGCCCCCGTGGGACCCGAAGTGGAAAAATGCGGCGGGAACTTGGATCGAGAACCACAACGGGGCTACGAAGTATTTCACCGTGAATCTTCAGGATGCGATGAACGACGGGGACATGCCGGTCATTCACACATCTGGCGTGCTATTCTCCAACGCCAGTCCTTTCCAAACGTACCTGCACACGGCTCCCATGCCCGAGACAACAGAATTCGTGACCAGCGGCGCGCACACCACGACACAGCCATCGTGGTTGGTCAAGGTTTTCTTGGGCAGCACCAACACGATGGTAATGCAAGACTTGCAAACTGCTTTCAACGGAGATGGAGCTGTTCCGCTCAACAGCATGGCAGGTTATCATGCGAACGGCGCATCCGTGTTTGCCAACATCTCGCCGGTTGACATCCGCGGGTACCTCAACGGCAATACAAACTGGCTTACAGATCATGGCACCGCACCACACATGATGGGCATCTATCCGCACTTGCTTGACGGAGTTCAATACGTCTCCGGCGCGCATCCTGACGGCGGGACAAACTGGAGTGGCTTTCAGAAGGAATACGCAGATTCGCCTTACCAGTACACAGCGGCTGGCTGGGTTGCTCATACGGACGAACCGGGCATCGATTACGATTACTTGACTTTACTATCCAACCGAGACGGCGAGAATCCACTGGTCATTCCAACGTTCTCGACATGGGACTGGACATGGTCCGACAGCGACCCACTATGGCAAAAGCAACCCGTCACGAACGAGGACGAGTTTGTATGGAGCCAAGTTATCGGTGGAAACAATCCCGGAGGTGTTCGCTACGTAGGACGCGTGGGGGTCAAGAATCAGAGCACGTCATCTGTCACAACGTCCGGAACGAACTACTGGGTGCTCTCTGGAAACGAGTATTTGCCGGCCAGTTTATATTTGCAGGCAAGTAACGATGTCAGTTCGATCCCCGTTGCGGCCAACGCCAGCGCTCTGCCGGGCGCCACGCAAATCGTTAATCAGTGTCTCGTGCAGTTAGACACAAATGACGTACCGCAGTATCAATACGGAATGTTTGACATTGTGACTGCTGGCTCCGTTGTCACCGCCACAAACAATTTCGTGGCGGTGCAGGGTTACAACGTCGCCCATTTGATGACTCCCCAAGCTGAACTTGCCTTTAATGTTCCCGTGGATTCTGAAACGGCCGTGTCGATCTGCAAAGAGATTAATAATGCCGAAGCGGCCACCAATATGTGTCCTCCCCGCGACTATATCACTCAGTGGACAAGCGAGATCCGCGAGTGGGTTGCGACACCAACGAACGGCATTTTCACGCTGAATTTTTACCCAACGAGCATTCCGATCGGAACCATCTACGACCCATGGACATGGGACGTCTACTCCAACTGGACCTATGCTGAGGCCAACAAAACCATCACGCTCGCTGATCCGGAAAATGCACCAAGCAGCCTGCTGGTGTCGTACTATGCTTACCTTGGATGCAGCAACAGCTTCACGACAAACTACAGCGATGGCACAAGTTTTACCGTCCCCGCGTTAACCAACGACTCTCTTACAGGCGTTACAGTCGATGAGGGACTTGTGGATCAAATGCGTGCCTCATTAGAAGGCGTTCTCTTCGAGTACAAGGACACGACCTCGTCGAATTGCGTTAGTTGGACCTTGCCGAGTATTCTTGCCGCTGCTGGCAATTCCACGAGCAACTGGACACCTGTTGTCAACGGTCTGGTTTTGCCCCAGCATTTCACAGAATTGAAGGCCGTGGCCGATTTGCTCACAATGCAGCTGGGAACTGCAGCTAGCGGCTGTCCGTCCACCTGCAATTCATGTGACGAGGCATGGCCGGAATCGAGCAACGTAACGATTTCCATTAGTGGATTGTCATACAACAACACGAGTACGACCAATGTTAATCAGAACCTAGTCGGTACGGCATACACTATGAACTGGCAACCGTTCGGGGCACAGATCAGCGGGGTATGGAGCAACATCCCCAATCTGAACGGGCATATCTGGCAGGCGCAAATCGGATACTGGGTCGACCAGGACTACTCGTATGGCTACGATTACGGACCAATCACAAATCAGATCTATGTGTTATGGGGCTGCGTTGATTGTTACGGTGCTGGTGAGAGCTCGAGTAACGCGGAGGCCATCGTTTATCATACCAGCCTGGGTGAAGGAACATACTACATGTTCTCGGCGAGCGTGACCCAGTCTGTGGGGAGTGTTTCACCATTGTGCGGGGCCGGTACTTGGTTTACATCAACAGGTGATTGGTGCGCCACGAACGCGGCGTCTTGGTTCGCAGATATACAATATGAAACATCGGTTATATCTACACGTGGAACTGGAGGCGTGTTCTGCGTGAAGCACCAGATGTGAAACAGGGCGGTGTGCTCCGCGCCTGACGCTCCTGACCCCGGTGTTATCGTGGTCGGATTGACCACTGTTTTGTGTCTGATTTTGGAAAACCCGCAGTTTGGGGATGAGGCCGATGGTAGTTGCCTGTCTTATGCGAGCGACGCAGCCCGAAACACCGACACCTCGACCAAACTGCGATTAACTTTCAACAGAAACCGAGCCAACGCTTCAGACGAAACCAACGCGCCATGATTGGACCGCCAATCTTGGACATCTTGAGCGTACGGTGAGGGTGATTCGCACCGCCGCAGCTCTCGCAGATCGACATGCGACACGTTGGGCAGTAATAACACGACTCGCCCACCCAGTACCGACGGCCGCAGATTGAGCAGCATCGCGGAGGGTCAATCACACAAGCAGTTTACCAAATACTTCAGGCTAGAAAAACTCCTTTTCGCGGAAATTCATACTACTTAGCAGCACGTTCAGCCCACCTCACGCGATCCATAATCCGCCCAATGTCAGCGGGTTTGTCCAGAGCGGCGAGGCGGCTTCGCTCTGCACACGATGGAATTCCATATCATCGGACAGCAATTCCTGGCCCGCCATACGAGCGCCGCCGTGACCAATGCGCTCTACGTTCCACTGCCCGGGCTATTGGTCGTCTCCCCTGTCTCCCGTACGACCACGCCCGTTCTGCTGCACTCCGCGCGCGTTCGTCACGAGCGGCGATCCGTATGCATCCACCGTAGTCGCGGGAGGCTTCCGTCTGCGGCTCGGCGGCGGCGCTGCGCTCTCGCTCCGTTCCGCTGGGCGCTCCTCTGCGACTCCGCTTCACTTCTTCCGCTCGCCTACACGCAGACCGAAGCCCTTACAGAACAGCCGCGAACAAATTGGCTGATCATAATCCCAGGGAACCGATCGGTTCATAACCGGCATCCCGCGATGATGACCAGTTCGATTGTGCGTCCGCGCCGCCTTCCGAAACCTCTTGCTTCTAACAGTCCATCGCGTGAATCTGTCGCGGTACTAGCGACGACCTACACGGGTCTAAACCGAATCTTGGTTCGTATTATGCTATATAAATGCAGTACGTGGGTCGCGGAATTCGGTTCAGCCCGCAATGGGACGGGAGAGCGAGCGCTGTGAGCACAGCGGTACAACGAAATTATTACCGGAACGGGCAACTCCGGCAGGAAGTCCCCATGCGAAACGTACAGAAGCATGGTGTCATCCGCACTTGGCACAGAAACGGTGTCCTCGCATCTGAAAAGCCCTTCGAGAATGGCCTGCTACACGGCACCTGCCGTCAGTGGAATGAATCGGGTAGGCTACTTGGCCGATACAGGATGATCCATGGCACCGGCATCCAGCGGGCCTGGCATGACAACGGACGACTCCAAGCCGAGGTATCTACGATGCGTGGACGGTTCTACGGACGCAACCGCCTCTGGCTCCGCGATGGCAGCCTGTTAACGGACACCTACTGCCTCGACGGGCGGGATGTCTCCGCGGAAACGTACCGCGTTGCAGCGGTCGACGATCCCCACCTGCCAAGGTTCCGAGGCAAGCCCAGCGCGACTTTCCCCGATGGCCTTACGGGGCAGAAACACCTCCACCGGGTCTTAGTAGACGGCCTGTTGGAGAAGCCAAATAGCCGAGAAGCGCGAGCATGGTTGGGAAAAGAGACTCGCGACAAGACCACCCGATTGCTCGGGCGGTTCAAGCGCGAGTCCGACGCCGTGTGTTTCATCGAACAACTTTACCGGGCCGGTGCGCGTAAAGTGATCGTGCCTGGCATCTACGCGAGTAAGATCGGCGACCAATTCGCCGATGGCTTGATTGTCAAGCTGCCGAAGGACACTGCAATACGGAAGGCCATCCGCAATGTCTGCGCCCAACTGCGGAAGAAGCGTCTTGGTGTTGTGCAGCCCGAAGCCGATTTCGGCGAGACCTCTCTCTATGTCTCGATGGCATGAATCGCTTTGTCGGGGAAAGACACTGCTGATCGAGGGAGTAGTTCGTTCCTCACTGGCGACCGCTGCTTCAGTTTGCGGATTCAGACACCTAATGAATCGCTAGTCCATTGGCTGTCTCATCTACAACGAGGTTCCCTCCACCGAGGCCGCCCGCCAAGAGATGAACCGCCACGGCGTCGCCGATGAGTTTTTCCACTGCATCGCGCATGGGGCGGGCGCCAAGTTTCGGATGAAATCCCCGCCGGACCAAGAACGGCAGGACACCGGCATCCGGTCTTAGATCGTGGCCTTTGGCTTTCAAGAACGCCAGTTCCTGGGTCAATAGTAATTGTGCGATTTCCAACTGGTGATCGTAGCTCAGCCGATTGAACACCAGCTTTTCCGTGATGCGCGCATACAACTCGGGCCGCATTGACTGCTGAGCCCGCGTCAGGACATGGCGTTCCATTGTGGCAGGAGTTGAGTATTGCAGGTTCATCAGATCGGCGCCGCCGATGTTCGAGGTGAACACCACGTAGAACCCGCTCAACTCCAACGTCTCCCCGCTAGCCAGTGTCACCCGTGCGGCATCCAGGATTTGCAGAAAAACATCAAGCACGCGCGGATGGGCCTTTTCGATTTCGTCAAACAGCAGCGTGCCGATTTTCGAGCGGTCATACACCATCCCCAACGTGCCGCGCTCGCCGAGTTTCCCGCCGAGCAACAACCCAAGACTCTCCTGCGTCTGGTACTCCGACATGTCGAACCGGAATAGTTGTTCCTTGCTCATCAGGAAACTCGTGAACACCAGAGTGACTTCCGTTTTCCCAACACCGGTCGGGCCGAGGAACAGGAAACTGCCACGAGGCCTACCGGGCTTTGTCAATCCGAGTTCACCACGGCGAAGCAGCGAAGCAATTCGCGGCACAACGTGATCCTGGCCGCGAATGCGCTGCCGAAGATGCGATTCCAGTTCGTGTAGTTTGCCATTCACCGTTGCCGGAGGTCTTGCTGTTTCCATCGTCTTTTATCTAGCCGACTCCCCACTGAAAAGTTGTTCCCAAATGGGAACAACAAACGTGGCGTACCGTAGTAGAAGGCTGGCATATGAAAACTACATTCTTGTCAGTCACACTCAGGTTAACTCCGATCCTTGCTCAAGCCAGTAGCACCAGCTTGGTGAGCGGAGTCAGCAGCGCCCTGGGCATCGTCATGCTCATCGGCTTCATCTTCGGAACCATCTGCGTTGTTGGTGGCGGGTTCGCCATTCGCCGAGGGGACACTGATTCCGGGAAACTCTCCATCATCGGCGGCCTCATCATCGCCGGCGCGCCCGTCATCGTGAAGGCACTATTTGTCGCCTTTGGGATCGGCAGTTCCACCGCGGACGTGGGAACCTTCCAATGAACAATCAGACGCTGCGACTCACCGAGACCAACAGCGCCGACGATTCCCAAGGACGGACATGGGGCCTGGAGGGGAATTTGTTTTGGTACATGACCGGCGGCTGTTTCGCTTCGGTCATGACGCTGTTGATTACCTTCAGCATGTTGAAGGTGTCGTTCATGGTCTCCCTGCTGATCGCAGCGGTTCCCCTTCTGCTCACCCTCGGCTACATCTACGGCTTCCGGCAGGGCAAACCGCCCGGCTACGACACGGACTGTCTTGACTCTTGGCTCAAGGGGTCGGGATTCGGTCCTGATACGAGCCACCAGCCACCGCATCCGCTCAAGGCGCAGCATGTTTGCTAACGCACCACACGGTTATTTCGTCCGCGACCTGCTCGTCTTTAACGGGCTACGCCAGGGGTGTTATGTCTCGAAAGGCTTTATATTCGAGCCGCCCGACCTCGACAACGCGCAAGTGTCCGACCTGAATGAGTTCCAAGACCAAATCACGCTGCTGCTCGCGTCACTGGGAGACACGCGTCGCCTGCAAGTCCAATTCTATTGCGACTCAGATTATCGCGCTCCCCTGCTGCGCTACCAGCAGGAAACCGAGAAGATGCAGAACGTCTGGACGAAACGCTGCCGAAACGAGCGGTTCATGCGCTACTGGCAGGCAATGGCGGACCGGAATCTGAGACGGCAACGGCTCATCCTCTACATTTCCCGCAAGATCGAGACTTCCCCAAAGGCCACCAGCGGCGCCAAGGCGCTGACCGCGTTCTACCAAATGACCTTGGAACAGATGCAGGCAGAGTTCGCCCAAATCCACGAGATGTTGGCGGGGATTTTTGCGGGGCAAGGGGCGCGGATCATCCCGATGGCCGACGCCGACCATTACCGCCACTACAAGATGTTCCTCAACCCGTCTCTCGCCGAACGATTTGATTATGACATTTTCGACGCCTTCGACCCGGAATTGTCCATTCAGGAGAATTGCTGGCACTGCGAGGGCAACGGCCAATCCGACTACGGCTTCTGGATGGACGGCTACTACCACTCGATCATCGTCCTGACGCGTTGGCCGAAAATGACCCACCCCGGCCTTATTCGACGGCTCACCAATCTCCGGCTCCTCGACTACACCATCACAGTCAACATCGACCCATTGCCGGTCCGCCAGGAGATTCTCAAGGAAGAAAAGTCACACGACCGTATCGCCGGCGACTACGCCAGTGAGAAAAAGGTCTCCCTGCTCACCGTCATGGAGAAGAAGCAGCGCAAGATTGCGGCGCTCGCGCGGGGCGACACCCTGCCTTTTCACGTTCAGTTCATCGTGCGCACTTGGGACAAGACCAAAGACGGGCTGTCGGTCAAAACCAGCGCCATCAAGAACGCTATCAACAGCATGAACAGCGCACAGTATTTCGAGACCGCGCTGCCGAGCACCTCGCGCCAGTTGTTCTACGAGACTTGGCCCGGCTGGACGTGGGGCCGGTACGAACACCGCAAACTCTACGGCGAGAGCCGGTACGTCGCCGACATGCTGCCGTTCTGCGCCACGTTCACCGGCCACCTCGATACGGCCGAGGCAATCTATGAAGGCTCGGCCAACAATCTGGTCGGGATCAAAACCTTTGCCGGGCAGGCATCGAATGTCTCGCCCCAGCACGCGGTGTTGCTAGGCATGAGCGGGGCCGGTAAGTCGGTCACGGTTTGCGATCTTCTCACGCAGACCGAAGGCTACTTCGCGTACACTGTCATCATCGAGGAGGGCTTGTCGTATGGGATCTATGTCCAGACGGTTGACCCCGATGCCAAGCCGATCATCATCCAGCCCGATGGCAATATCACGATCAACTACCTCGACACGAAAGGTCTCCCCCTCACGCCGGATCACTTGGCGTCGGCGACCGCGCTGGTTGCCCGTATGGTGGGCGTCAGTCAGCAGGAAGACAAACAGATGTTGCGGCAGGCCCAGATCGCCAAGTACATCAACCTGCTGTACGAGGACGTGTTTCAGGAGTGGTCGCGCAAACACACGGATGAGTTGCTCGCCATTGCCCGTCACGCCTACGCCCTTGCTCATTATCGGCGCGAGAAGATGCCGCCCGGCGCGACCACGCTAGACGCGTTCGCTGACCTGCGCGACTGGAAAGCCAAGCACGAAGACGAAGCCAATGCCTTGCTGACCCAATTCGACGACGGCGAAGTCCTCAAGTTCCTCAAGGACCCAAATACGAGCAAAGAGGTGCGCAATCTCGCGTTTGCGTATGTCATACCGGAAGAGTTCCCAACCCACAGGATGTTGCAGGAATTGATGTTCCTCGATGCATCCGGGGCCGAGCGCGACCAAATCCACGAGATTGCTACCTTGCTGCTGCCCTGGTGTCGGGACGGAAACTACGGTGCACTATTTGATGGCGTCACCAACTTGTCGCTGACCGGCAAGATCGCCCACTTCGAGTTGGGGTACATCCCGGATTCGGCCAAAGAATTACGCGCCGCCGCTGGCTTCCTCATCACCAACGACGCGCGCAAACACATCATCACACTGCCCCGCGCCCTGCGGAAACGAAACGTGTACGAGGAGGTTGCCCGCTTCCTCGACATCCCCGGCGGCGAGGAAATCGTCAAAGAGAGCTACGCGCAGCTTCGCAAGTTCAACTGTTGGAACATCTCGATCGTACAGCAGTACGCCCGCTTCAAACAGAGCCGCATCCGCTCGGCCGTGTTTGGCAACAGCCGTCAATTCTTCCTCATGCGCCAAAACGACCGGGCCGACATCGACGACATCGCCCAAGACATCGCCATCCCGGAAATCACCAAGCACACCCTGATGAACTACCCGCTGCCGGACCACCAAGTCGGGCGGAAGTATTCTGCCTTCACCTATCTGCAAATCGATTCGCTCCGGCCGATTTGCGGGACGGTTCACAACATCGCCTCACCCGAGATGCTCTATTGCAGCAGTTCCAGCGGCGAACACTTCGAGAAACGCGCCAAAGAGCTGCGCGGCAGCGCCAACATCGTTGACGGCATCATCCGCCATTCCAACCCAAACCCCGTAGCCGAGCCCGTATGAAAACATCCCATCTCCTCGCAATCCTATTCATTCCGCTCATTCTGACCGGCTGTGCTGCTACGCGACCCATCAGCGACCTCGCCTTCGGCGCTGGTGGAGCGGCACTCGCCGACAAGTTCTCCAACGGCAACCCTGCCATCACCGCGGCGGGCGCTGCCGGTGGCGTGCTTGTCAGCGAAGGGCTGCATTACGCCAGCGAGAAACAGGCACAGAGCGCCTACAACACCGGCTACCAGAAGGGGCGCAGTGACGCCATCAAACAGCAGTATTGGGTACTGATCAACCAACAAAAGGAGAAAGCCGACCAGAACCAACAGAACGTCCGTTACTACGAGATACCGGTCCCCGAACAAACCGTCGACGGGGCCATCCTGAACCCAACAACCAAACTGTTACGAATCGAGGAATAAACCATGAAACGCATTCTCATTGCCATCGCCGCCGCCTTGCTGTCTGCGGCACCCAGCCGGGCACAGTACGTCGTGTACGACCCGACCATGAACATGCAGCAGATCATCGACGAAGCACAGAGCATCGCCAAGTACGTCCAGATGATCGACAACCAGGTCCAGCAGATCAATACGCTGAGCTCACAATTGCAGCAGCTCCAGCAGTACAACGCCGCCTTTGGCAACCCGGCCCAAATCCTTACCCTGGCCGGATTCACGGGCCTCATTACGGACCTGCAGGACGCCGGTGTCGGCCAGCCTCTCGGCATCTTGGAGGGTCTCTCGCAAGGCATCAATGCCCTCCAATACGATGCCAACGGCCTGTATCACAACGTCGGGGTGACATTTACCACACCCAATGGCGCTTCCGTGACAAGAGACGCCAACCTCTACCGTCCATTCGCCGCCGTCAATGAGACGACACTGAACTTCAGTAACGTCTACGCCAACGTGGTGTCCCGCCGTGATGCGCTGCGCGACGATATTGCTGCCACGACCGAGCAACTGCGTAGCGCCACGACCGCTTCGCAGGTGCAAAAGCTCACCGGCATCCTGATTGGCCTGAACGCCGAACTCGATGCCACCGACAAGGAACTCGACCACGCCACCAGCGTTAGCCTCGTCCAGACGGCGGAAAACCAGAATGACCAGGCCAAGCAGGAGCAAGCGCGCCTGGAAGAACAGCAGGCCGAGTTCACCCAAGGCATCCAGAAGTACAACAGTACGATGCAACTCTGTTCGGAACCGGCCCAATTTCCGGAGACCAGCCAGTGATCAAGAAACTGATCGTCGCATCCGTCGCTGGCTTCGTGATTCTCACGGTGGTCGTCGCTGTGCGCTCCGCCCGCAATGGAGACCAGCGCCGGCTACCGTTTCCGGCTGCGACCGCAACCAAGACGCCGAATCTCGACACGCCACCGCCGAAATCCCCCTGACGGTACCGCATGAGCAGCTTCGATACACTGTTTCCGAACTTCGCGTCCACGTGTGCCAGCCTGCAAACGCTGCTGATGCCGGTGGCGTACCTGCTGCTCGTCACCGGCATGGTGTTGGCCATGATTGCCGGACACCGCAGCCCCGAGGCGGTCCTCGGAGCGCTGGGCCGCACCATCGTGTACATCATCGTGCTCACGCAGTTGACCAACTGGGGCAACCAAATCAGCACGATTACCAGCACAACGGTCACCAACGTTCTTCACGCCGATCCCAGCAACGTCTACCAGCAGTACAACCAGGCACTACAGGCCCAGCAATCTACCACGTCCCAAAACAGTTGGTGGCAAAAGCTGTTCCATGTCGGCACCTCCATCTTTGAGGCGTTAATCTCCGGCTTGCTCTGGATCTTCGGCTTACTGGCCAGCGTGATCGTGTTCTATGCGTATCTGATCCAGAAGTTCATCCTCTACCTGGGGTACGCCCTGTCGCCGATCTTCATCGGTTTTCTGGCCATCCGGGCCCTGAACCAGATTGGCGTCAACTATCTGATGGCACTGGTCGGCGTCATGCTCTGGCCGCTCGGCTGGGGCGCAGCATCGCTAGTCACAAGCGGGTTGATCACCTTTATGACCGACCAAAGCTTTCTGTGGAACCAGTCGATCAATGGCGCGGCAGGGTATGCGTTTCAGAATTTCATCGGGGTCGCCGCTCTCGGCGTGTGGCTGATCTTCAGCACCATCGCTGCGCCCGTCATCATCCAACGGGTCATCACCCACGGCGTCCAAGCTGGCGCCGCTCTCATCAGTGGACTTACAACTGCTACCACCACGGCAGCCGCCGGCGGGTTTATTGCCGCCGGGTCTTTCGGAGCAGGCGGCGGGGTCGCCGGTGCGGCGATGGCCACGGCAGGTGGTCTCACCGTCGCCGGCACAACCCTAGTCGGTTCATCGCTCAGCGGCAGCACCTACTCGCCAACGGGCTCAATGATTACCGCGCTCGGGCAGATGTACGGCGCAAACGCCAGCGCCAGCAAGCGTGAGCGTAATGATGCCACCCTGACTCCATCCACCCTGGACGTGAGCGGCGACAACGCCGTGCAAGCGTTGCTGCGCAAGACGAAGAACCCGCACTCCCCACAGACATGAATGCCGTCGAAACAACGCTCCGAGAAACCCCGGTCCCGAAAACCGACCGACCCAATCTCTCTCGCAAGAAATTCGATCCGACGCGCATTTTCGTGGACCGGGACCGGCTCGCGTGGTTCTGGTTCATCGTCGCCGCACTGATTCTAGTGGGAGCGTCTATTGACCGCTTCATCCTCGTGCAATCGTTCAAGCAGCGTGAGCGCGTCATTGTACTTGATCCATCGGGCACCTACCACGTCGCGCCCTTGCTGAAATTCGACGAGGCCAGGGACCTCCACGCCCAGCAAAGCACGCTGGCCACGGTTGCGTTCCTGGAGCGCAATCCCAAGGGGTTTGACCACGACGACCTCCTCAAGCTGATCTTTCTTAAGAACGCCTTGGTCAAGGCTCAGGCCGAACGCGCTACCGAAGACGCGGAATTCGCCGCCAAGCAATTGCACCAAAAGCCCGAGATCGCCAAGATCACCATCCTCCAAACCCGGGAAAACTTCGTCCTGACCCAGGTGACCGGCCAACTCATCCGCACTGGAATCTTCCAGGACCGGGCGTTCGCCGAGGCAGTCCCATTCACCCTGGCTTTCAAATTCCAACGTAACCCCAACATGGTCCAGAACGGACGATTCCCGTCCGCCGTCTACGACTTCAAATATGAAACCTCTCGCTAATTCCCTCACGCTACTACTCGTACTGTGCTTTCCTTGGGATTTCACAGACGCTGCCAGTCCGATTGTGGAATACCCGCTCGATGAACAGACGGTGTACACCATCCCCGTGTCCCGCAGCCGGGTGACGACCATCAGCTTCCCCAGCGAGATCTCGGCGATTGATGCCGCCAACGTCACGAGTGACCCCAAGATTCCCGGCCTGTTTCAAATCGCCCATACGAAGGGCTCGTACTTCTTGTCGGTCAGAGCGTTGGTCGAGAAGGCCACGACCAACCTGAATATCCGCTGGAACAACAAGACTTATGTGATCGAATTGGTCGAGAGTCCCGCGCCGTTTTACTCCGTCATCTTTGAGGAGGAGACCGACGCTGACATAGACCGTGCTTCAAGCCGTGTGACACCGGACCGCTTGCTGGCGTTGTTGGACAAGGCCAAAGCCTATCCGCTACTGAAGGCGTACCACCCCAACACGGTTGCCCAAGTCGAATACTTCAACTATGGCAACAACCCGCGAATCTTGGACTACAAAGATTACGAGATTCAGCTCGACGAGGTCTTCCGGTTCAATCCGGAAGACACTCTGGTTTTCCGGATTCTGCTGCGCAACAAGACAAGCCGCCCGATTCAGTACCGACCCGACGGATTCTCACTCCGCGTCGGTGAACGCTCCTACCCCCAATCCATCAGCGACGCCAGCGGCACGATCCCACCGAACGGCGAAGTGCCGGCATATTTCGCCGTAACCGGCACTCCCAACGGTGGACGCAACGACCTGTCCCTAAAGAACGATTTCATTATCCTTCTCAACCGCGTCGAGACGAACACCCCACCGCCGCAGCCAGCTCCCTCCGAATCGAAGCCGTAACAATGAACCCGCGCAACGCCATTACATTTCTGAGAAGCCCAACCGGCATATTCTTGTCGTTCGTCGTACTGCTCATCTTCGCCCTTGTCTTCGTCAAGGGATTCTACGACCCGAACAAACACAAGCCGATGGCGGCATCCCCGCTCACGCAAGCGGAAAAGACCAACCGAACATCCCAAGTCCTTCAGACGATCCAGCACGAAATGGTGCCGTTCAAGCCACCTCAAACCACATCTGCGCCCGTGACGTCACCAGCAAATGGCCCCGCCCCGCAGCAGCAGGTCAATCCCACCTTCACGCCGATCAGTTTGTTTGCGGAGTCAGTTGCGACTGAGTCGGAACACAAGCCGCTGAGCAAGTTCTACGCTCCGTATGGGAGAATGATCCCTTGCGAACTCATCGTGACCATCGACTCATCCTCGATTCAAACTCCCATCATTGGCCTCATTACCGAGGATATTTATCACGATGGACGGCTGATCATTCCAGCCGGCACGGAAGTCCACGGCTCGGCCCAGGCCGACCGTAAGCGCGAGCGCATCGCCAGCAACGGCGGCTGGACCTTGGTGTGGCAAACGGGTGAGGAACTCCATTTGCAGGGCATCGCCCTCGACCGCGACAAAGACGCCGACGGTGAAGGTTGGGGCCTCACAGATGGCAGCGCCGGCTTGCGCGGCCAGTTACTCAAAACCGACAACCTGGCCGAGATCAAACTTTTCGCGGCGACCTTCCTCAGCGGGGCAGCGTCCGCACTCAGCCAAACGCGTCAGACAGTCTTGGGAACAGAACTCCTGCCCTCGCTTCAAAATGCGCCTCTGCAGGGTGCAGAGAACGTCCTCGCAACCTACGCCCAACAGATCCTCGACACCATCCAACGCGACGGCTTCTACGTGCGCGTACCGGCGGGCACCGAATTCTACCTGTACGTCACCCAGACCATTGATAAATCAGATGCTCGCGTCGGCGGGACCCGCTTCAACACGATCGAAACCAATGAGCCGCCAACAACCTCAGTTGCGCCGCGCCTTTCACACCGTTTCAACCCATGAAAACCATCTATTTGATTCCTTTGCTATTGCTCTCGGCTTGCGCGTCGGACCACAAGCTCGCCGGGCTCAACACGACCCGGCCCGTTCCCGGCACAACGCTCCCCAGCGATGGGATCGAGTCGGTGCGCTACTCGGAGAACATCAAGGCGTACAACGTCGGCCGGTACGTTGATCCGAACAATCCGCTCGTGATGCACGAGCGCCATGTCGTGTACCGCGTCGAAACCACCGCCAAATGGAATCTACACCCCAACGCGCCGGCCACCGTCGCGTTGGGGCCGGCCGTGCAGATCATCGACCCTGCCCACAAGGACGGGCCGACCACGCCCGAGGTCATCGCCGAGGTGAATCGTCAGAAGGCCGCAACTCAGACGATGATCGAACAGGGCAAGCGGATGAACGATGCGCTTACACACATTTCCTCAGCTTTGAACGCGAGCAAACAGGTCGCCGAACAAAATCTGCAACTCAAGTCGGAAATCGACTCAGCCAAGCAGCGTCTCGATTTGCTGGAAACGGAAATCCGTGGCCAGCAACAGGCAAGTCCCGCACAACGCGGGACACCTGAGAACACAAACCAAGACTGGTGAACATTCACCCCATGAATAATCCCCAGAGGAGAGAGCATATGCTCAAAGGCAAAGCCAAGACTCAAGATGAGTCCACCGCCGTGAACAACGGCAACGAACAGCCCGGCCAATTCCGGGATAACCCGAAGGTCAATGCTCGCATCGACGAGTACATCAAGAACAATCCCAAACACTGGGACTACATCCAGGCTATGCCACGCGAACGATTGGAACGCGCGTTAGTGTTGTCCGAGGTCAACAAGCTCGATCGCCAGCAGAAAATGAAGGACGGCATCCTGCGCAAGCTGGAGCAGAATCCTGAACTCAAGCAGGCGTACGAGACGCTGGTGAAGAACCTGCCCGAGGACCAACGCGAGAAGGTAATGGTCTCCATCGCCAGCCGGACGATGCGCAGCATCACACCGCGTCAAACGCAATCCGTCGCCGGCGCACGGGTCTGACCGCCACCAAAACCAGTTGGTTGGGCAGCCAAAGACTCTGAGGTTTTTCGCCTCGAACCGCTCCCCGTGCGGTGCCTCGCGTCAAAACCCAGAGCCTTTGGCTTTGCCTTTGGCGACGGTACCCCACAAGAATGTCGCCGCTGCGAGCGTTGCTTCGCGCGGCCACACCATCCCTCCAAGTTTGGCATAAGATGGGCTTTCCAGCCTGAATCACTGCATCATACCACGATAGAATCGGTGGTCGTAGTTCGTCGCCGCCGGGTCGTAGAAATAGAACGGCGAATTCGTTGTGACGAAGTTTGTAATTGCCAGCCAGTTGATGAGATCCGTCGAAGCTTGGATGATGTAGTTGGAACCGACTGGCCCTTGCAGCATCAAGCTGAGACCATTCGTTGTCCACGGTTGCGCCAAGTCAAAACCCAAGGAAATCGATGGTGAAACGCCAAACTGGGCGACCCGGTAAAAGCGAGATGTATATTGCATCGCGTTCGTGTCTACCAGATACATTGGGAAATTCGTGCAGGTGAAACTAAACAATGACGCCCAATTCTTCAGATCCGTCGATCCTTGGAAAGTATAATTACTGCCAATCACACCGTAAAAAGTCACTTGGAAGCCGCCGCCGGGTAAAATCTGAGGGGCTCCGACTGCCGGTGGCGCGATAACCGGGGCCACGAAGAAGGATTGTGTTACGGACGAGGCCGCAGCAAAAATGCCACCGCCTGGCTGGGACGCGCTTACGGTAACGGTCCCCACGCCCGTGAGTGCCAGAATGTTCCCGCTCAATGTCGCCGGGCCAGAAACTATTGAGAAACTAACCGGCAAACCAGAACTGGCTATCGCCGCAAGTGGGAACGGGGCATCTCCCGCCCTCTGGGAGCTCAACGGACCAAACATGATAGTCTGCGGCACAGCAGTCACTATGAAGCTCTGCTGAACGGTCGCCGCGGCGTCGTAATTCGAGTTGCCTGGCTGCCACGCATTTATGGTCACCGTACCAGCGCCGAGTAAGGTGACAACATTGCTGTTAAGTATCGCCGGGCCCGAAAGAATGTTGAGGTACACCTGCAACCCGGAACTAGCCGTAGCCGTCAACGCAAATGGCGGATTGCCGGCGGACTGATCTGGCACTGGCGCAAAGGAGATTGACTGGCTGGCCTGCGCCACGTTGAAGCTAATATCCACCGGTGTCGCAGCGCTGAACGAATTGTTCCCCAATTGGTCAGCCTCCACGGTCACTGCTCCGGCTCCCGAAAGCGTTAGGACGTTACTACTGGACAGCACGGCGGGACCAGAAATGATGCTGAAAGTGACCGGCAGGCCTGAACTGGCCGAGGCCACAAGCGGAATCGATGGGTCGCCAAAGGTTTGATCAGCAATAGAGGAGAAAACGATTGCCTGATTCTGCGTTGAGGGCTGATAGATTGCAGTCAATACGGCATTGCTGGTATTGCCCGCCACGTCCGAGGCGGTAACCGTAAGAACATTGGTGCCAGGCAGCAGTGAGATCCCGTTAACCGACCAGTTCGTTGTGCCTGATGCAATTCCTCCACCGCCGTTGCTATTTGCCCACGTCACCTGTGCTACTCCGCTGTGGACCGTCCCCAAGTTGTCGTCAGCAGTACCACCCAGATTCAAAATGCCCGTTGTGTTGGTGTAGACTGAAGCTGACGTTGGACTCGTGAGAAAGATTTCGGGGGCTTGAATGTCTTGTTCTCTCAAGGTGACGATGCCACCAGCACTGGCCGCCACGTATATATACCCGCTTTGGCTTGCCGAATCGCTCGGGACATTGATTCCGTTGATTCCAGACACTGAATATGTTCGAGTCAGCACAGGCGCTGCGGGGTTGCTGATATCGAAGACATAAAGACCTGCGGAAGTTGCTGCGAAAAGCTCGCTGCCCTGCATTGCAAGCTGCTGACCCAATGTGGAATCCAGTGGAATACTTGCTACCAGGGATGGACTGATTGGGTTGCTGACGTTCACAATCCGAAGGACGCTGCTTGAGCTGACATCCATCACATAGGCGTAACTGCCATCTGTGGACATTCGGATGTCGTATGGATACCCAATATTGTTAATGCTCCCCTCTTCGACGGGCGCGCTCAAATTGGAAATGTCCAGGACGTCCAGTTGAACCACTCCCGAACTTGAGTGAATGCCGACGAGCGCTTTGGTGCCATTGACAGCCACCGAGATCGCAAAGGAACCCAAACCACTACTAAATTCAGTAAAATCCTTCGTGCAGCTAATCACAGGTGATGATGGATTGGAGACATTAACTGCAATAAACCGCGGCTGCTCAGTTGCAAGGTTTTCACCTGCCACATAGAGCATGTTTCCAGATAACTGCATTCTGCTGCCATCGAATATGACTGTGTTTGGAATACTGGCGAGCAGTTGTGGCGAAGTCGGTGTGCTGACGTTGATTATTTGGATACCGCTGTTGGCGGTACCGTTGGCACAGTAGGCGATTCCATTTCCCGCCACGACTGGACTTCCGCCGGCGCTTAATTCTCCTGCCAGCGCGGGGTGACTAGGTTGGCTCGCGTCAAACACGGTGAAATCTGCAAGCGGCGCGCAAAGTGAATTGCTGGTTACTGCACAAGAGGAATACTGCGCGAATAATCCTGAATCATTGTACTGGACCACCAATGACGGATTGGTGGGATTGGAGACATTCACGATTTCAAAGCCAGAAAGTCCGCCGGCGATATAGGCGCTACTTCCCGAAATCAACATGTTGTATCCGGACGAGGACATGTTTGCGAGTAGACTAACGTAGGTAAGATCCGAGCCGCTGATGCTGAATGTCACGAAGCCAATGCCACTCACATCCGACACCGCATAAAGATAGTTGTTGAACACGGCCACCGCGGAAGGGGAACACGTCCCGTAACCACCGGCGCTGGGCTGCGAATCGACCGGCGCATTTGGATTCGAAACATCAACCATGTGTATGTCGGTGTCGCTCAACGAAGCGCCGAATACATAGTTGCCGGACATGGCAATCGAGAAAACGCCGCCTCTGCCCATTGCTGTCTGCCCACGCAAGACCGGTGAAACTGGATTCGATACGTCTATGACGCACAGACTCGCCCCTGTTGTCACATAGGCAAAGACCCCGTTGGTTGAAGCGTTTACAATTACGGCTTCTCCTCCGCCACAATTCGTGGACGAGAGCAGCATCGGCAATGTCGGTGTTCCCAAACTGAAAATCTCAAGTCCGGCTCCCCGATCTACCGCGTAAGCCTTTCCGCCATAAATCGTGACCCCTTCTGTGAAGCCAGTTGATGGATAGAAACCAGAAATGGTTGGCGCGCTTGGATTGCTGATGTTCACCACTTGTAAACCGCCTTCCTCGTCGGCGACATAGGCATATTGACCGAGGAGTGCAACGCTCTTCACGATGCCAGGCAGCGTAACACGTCCGATTTGAGAGGGACTTGACGGATTTGAAACATTTAGCACAAGGAGGCTTCGGCCCTCGCCTACGTAGGCATAATTGTTCGACACCGCCACCCCATAGCCGTATCCGCCAATGGAACTCACAAGGGTAATTCCAGTGCCGTTTGCCAAGCCGTAGGCGAATCCGTTAAGGTTTGTGGCACTGCCACCAGTGGTTTGCACGATTACCGGCGCAGTCCCATAGACTGAATTGGATGGCGTGATACAGGTGATCTGTGAAGCGCTTGAAACGGCGACATTCGTGGCCGGTTGGCTGCCTACTGCCACGGTCGCGGGCGCTGTGAAATTCAACCCGTTGATCGTCATCACTGTACCGCCCGACATTGGTCCAATCGGCGGAGAAACACTGCTGATCACAGGCTGTCCTAGCGGTGGAGTGTAGTTGCCGCTTACCACCGTCGTTTGGGCGCGGGTGACAGTCACAGTCTGGCTGGAAGGAGCTACCCAACCGGGAACGGAATCAAATGTGATAACATAGACGCTACTAGGCGGGAGCTGCACGGTAGAGCCGTTACCTTCCGCAGCGCCACCGTTGACGTGCCATTGGGCACCCGCTGCCACCGCGTCTGGCGGCGAGAGTGTCACTGTTAGCAACCCTGGGGTTGTGTCTGGCGTGAAGGTGACATTCACATTGGTAGTTTGTCCCCCGCTCAGCTCAACAAAGACGCTGGGTGGGCCCACCCAACCGTCAACAGAATGGAGATAAAGAAGATAATAAGACGGAGGATATGGATAACCGTTGAAACTTGAACCGCTCAACTCAAAATCAGTTGCACTAAGCCCCCACGTCACGCCGGCCGCAGCCGCTGCTGGTGGCTGAATGGTCACGATTGCCGTTCCTAGGCTGGGATCACCGGATGCGAAGTTGGCAGTGATGGTTTCATTGCCATTCATCGTGATTGTGGCCGGATTGACCGTGCCGCTCAGGTCGCCGCTCCAGCCGGTAAAGTGGTAACCGGAACTCGCACTGGCATAGAGTTGCACGACTTGACCAGCAGTATAAATATTCCCGCTTTCTAGCGGCGAAGGTGAAATTCCACCTTGCGTGTTGTTGTAATTTAGCGTCAGCGTGTACGTGGTTGGGCCAACAATGCTGTAGGTCTCGGTGTCCGAAGTGAGGCTGCCGCTGGCGATGGAAACGGAATGTGATGACGGTGCGGTGTAGCCGGCAACAGATTTGAAGGAAACTGTGTGGAGGCCAGGCGTGAGGTAGCCGACGACCTGCCCGCTATTGTTGTAGCCTGTTCCGTCCACCTGCCATTGCGCTCCAGCCGAAACCGCACCCGTTGGCTGCAAGGTGACGGATAGTGACCCGACCGATGGGGGCGGCTGTGCAGTTACGCTGAATGTGCCCAAATTGGATTGGTAGCTACCATTCACTACCTCCACCGTCCAGTTGGCAGCGTTTGGCCCGACTGTGATGTAGTAGTCAAGTTCGTTGACGCTAACGAAGGTCGGCACTCTGCCGGTGAAAGGAGCGTCTACGCCGTCATTGAACGTCAGCGTTGAACTGCTCGTGAAGCCGGAGCCGAAAACCCTAATGAGTTGGGTCTGCGGCAGTGGCAAGCCAGGCAATGTGGAAGGGGAAACAGTTGTGATAGCAGGTGGCACCGGCGCTGGACTGACCGAAATGCTCGTTTGTAGATCGTTTGCAATCGAATCAAAAATGGGCGTTCCTCCATTCACAGTATTCTGCCCTGAATAAATCTGATTGTGATCGCATGAACCATCGACCTGACGACTTCCGACCCCACTGGCGCCTGCGAACAGCGCACTTTGGATGGGCACAACCCCATCATTCGGGTAACCTCCTTCATTCATTAGACCAGCGATGTTTATCTGACTCCACGTGTAAGCGAGGTCATCAAGTGGCAGGGTCAGTTGTATCGCACCATAGGCTATGATCTTGGAATAGTCGGCAGACGAAGGGATGTCTGGTCCGCAAAACCCGTAATATCCGAGGCCGTTGTAGCAATCCCACGCCATATCGTAGGCAAACCCCGCGTTCATGTCGTCGAAAATATTGAGAAGCCACCTATCATCTGTAGGAAACTCGTAAAACTCGTTAGCAGCAGGGGTCCCTCGGTGGGGGGTTGCCAGTGTAATTAACAATGAGACTTTCTCGCCACCCCTCGATCCGTCCGAAAAGCTGTAGTATTCCATCATTGACCGTGCAACCAAGCCACCCATGGAATGAGCGACAATAGCAACCGGCCTACTATTGAATGGATAGGAAGGACAGATCGGTGCCGTAGGAGAAGTGCCGTACCACTGCTCCAAGTACCCCCCGAGCACATTGCCGAGCTTAGCGACACTAGCTGGGTCGTTCGGTCCCATGGTGGATACGTGTGTGTCGTACCCGAACTCGTATGGTTTGAAGTTGTTGTATAGCTGAGGGGAAGACGCAAAATAGCCTAAGAAATTGTTCCAGACATTCGTATTTTCTTGGACACCGTGAATCAAAATGAGCGGGATTCGGTTTCCAATCTGATTACTATCCACTTCTGTCCCATCAGCCTTTTTCGCCGAGCAAAAATAGGGTGATAGAGCGTGCGCCTTTTGAGAGAGTGTGAACGCCAAGCAACAAAGACCAAGTGAAATCGTCTTCGTAGATATTCTCATTGATTCGATTCCCTCACCATTTCCTCGCGCAGACGTGGCGCTCTAGAGCCCAAGAAGAAAGGCCCCGACGGGGTGATGACCAAGCTTGTACTCCTACGAGCATCAGGGCGTCAATGTGTTTCCTGTACAATTCCTCCCAATGTTTCCGTAGGCCATTCAAAGACTCGGACTTTGCCGCTTCGGCTTTCCCCTTCGCCCTGTGCCGCAGCCAGCAAAGCTCCAAGACTTTGTACTGGCTTGGGCTACCTGAGTCGCTTGCGATGTCGCCGCTTACACATCACGCGCGGCCACATCACTTGCCACAACCTGACCGTCCGTGCTCCACATCCCATTCGCGCTCTGAATCGCGTGACTGTCGGGACTGCGACCACCCACGCGTGCAGCCAAAGACTTCGTGTTTCTTGCTGCGCCACAAACGACGGTGCTCCGCTGCAAAACCCGAAGACTTTTGCCTTGCCCGTGGCGATACGATGCCGCTTCCGATGTCGCCGCTTCGAGCCGTGGTTTCTCGCGGCCACATCGCTTCCCCCACCAGAATTCAATGCGCATTTGCGCTTTGTTTAAGTCGGCTTGCGTGAAGCACCGTTCCATTGTACGGCTCTCTGCGCTCCGTCAAGGATACTACGGGTCGTGGCTTCCGTTCCTCCTTGAGGGTGCTCGCTCCGCCAACGGCTCTCGCTTCTAAGGTTTCACGCAGGACCGATGTCACGCCAGGGAACACCCCCATCATTTTGTTCCCAAATGGGAACAACTCTACACTACTGCTGGTGTTCAAATTCCCCCGCGGCCAGTGTCTTCATGGCACTGGACGATTCGACATGTTCGATTTAGGCTCACATGGCACTCAAGCGGTCAAAGGGGAAACAGCTAGACCAGCTCGACTTGTTCGGGCGCAATGGGAACGGACATGAAGCCGTTGACTCAATACGGATTGATGGCAGAGAAACATTGGCGAGAACACTGTCCGCGCATGGTGGCGGAAATGGAGCGGGCGGGCACGCTGCACCAGATGTTGCTGGAGGCCGAAGAGAAGACCAAGGACGAAATGGACGAGATTCGCCGGAAGCTCATCCAGCAGGGATTGACGCCCCAGCAGGCCCACGACCAAGCCTGGGAAATGGTGAGGGAGAAGTACATCCTGCCTCCGCCCGAGAGCGATTAGCCCCGCCTCGCAATCAGGCCAACTACCGGATCACCGGTCGCGACCGACTTGGAGAGGGGTCGCTCAAGCAGAAGTTTCGAGCCAATGTCGAGGCGATCAAGCTGCTGCGGCGGCTCGAAGATGACAAACGCTCCGCCTCAGACGACGAAAAGGCGGTTCTCGTCCGGTACGTTGGTTGGGGCGGGCTGCCGCAGGTGTTCGATGTCAATTCCCGCGACTGGTTCAAGGAACAGGTTGAACTCTCCAAGCTCCTGACGGATGCGGAACACGCGTCCGCCCGCGCCTCGACACTCAACGCCCACTACACGTCGCACGTCATCATTCGCCACATGTATGCTGCGCTCTCGCGCTTCGGGTTTAGACAGGGGCGCATCTTGGAGCCAGCGTGCGGGCTTGGCCACTTCATCGGGTTGATGCCGGAGGAGATGCACGCCCACTCGAAGATCACCGGTGTCGAGATTGAGCTGCTGACCGCCCGCATCGCCAAGGCGCTCTATCCTGACGCTGACATACGCCATCAACCATTCGAGGAAGCTCGTTTGGCCGATGGGTTCTACGACGTGGCGATCTCCAACATCCCGTTTGGGGACTATCAGCCGTTCGACCCGCGTTTCAACGTTTTCAAGTTTCCCATCCACGATTACTTCTTCGCCGCCGCATTGGAGAAAGTCCGGCCGGGCGGGCTCCTCTTGTTCATCACCTCCAAGGGCACGCTCGACAAGGAGGACTCGACCTTACGCGAATACCTGGCGCAGCGCGCCGACCTCCTTGGCGCAATCCGACTTCCCAGCAACGCCTTCAAGCGCAATGCGAACACCGAAGTCACCACCGACATCGTGATGTTGCGAAAGCTGAACCCCGGCGAAACGCCATCCGGTCCGTCGTGGAAAGACACGGCGGAGTATATCAACGACAAGGGCGAGAGCATCTACGTCAACGAATACTTCGTTCAGCGTTCACACATGATGCTCGGCAAGATGGAACTATCGGGCAGCATGTACCGCGACAACGAACCCACGCTGGCCAGCGATGGCCGCGATCTGGACGAGGTGTTGGCGGAAGCGGTCGGCCAACTGCCGCACAACATCTATCGGGCGCAGAAACGGGCTGTGGCTCCCCCTTCTCCCGACCAGATGTTTCCCGCCCCCGACCATGTCAAGCCCAACGCCTTCGTGATGGTTCACGACGAGGTTGCCGTTCGAATTGGCGACTCCCTGAAAACTCTCCCGGGTCTGACGGCGGAAACCAAGGTCCGAATTCGACGGCTAATTCGGGTGCGTGACGCCGTGCGGGAATGTCTGCGCAGCCAGCTCGACGGGAGCGATGATGCGGCGATTTTCACAGCCAGAGAAAGACTTAATCAGACATACGATTCGTTCGTCTCGCGATTTGGCCCGATTTCCGGCCGTGCGAACACGCGTGCTTTCGACGGCGACCCCGATTTGCCCTTGTTGCTCTCACTTGAGGTTTACGACGAAGAGACCAAGCGAGCCAAGAAAACGGCGATCTTCCACGAACGAACCATTCATCACCAGAAGACGGTGGAATCGGTTGAGACCCCGAAAGAAGCGCTTATCGTCTCGCTGAACGACAAGGGCCGGGTTGACCTCGACCACATGAGCGCCTTGCTCGGACGCTCCCAAGATGAATTTCTGCCTGAGTTGAAAGGGGCGATCTTCCTCAACCCGCAGTCGAACGAGTGGGAGACCGACGACCAGTACCTGTCCGGCAATGTCCGCGAGAAGCTGGAGATTGCTGAGGCCGCCAGCATTACCGACCCGCGTTTCAGGGAGGACGTCGAGGCGCTCAAGGCCGTCCAGCCGGAGGATTTGTCGGCCACCGAGATTGACGTGCGCTTGGGCTCGTCGTGGATTCCGGCCGACGACATCGAAAAGTTCTGCCAAGAGTTAATCAGCGCGACGGGCATCGAAGTCAGCCACTCCCACGCCATCGGGACGTGGGTTGTCAGTGGCGACTACTTCGCCCGGCGTACCGTGGCCAACACGACCGAATGGGGCACGGACCGCGCCGGCGCGCTCGACCTGATACAAGACGCGCTGAATCTCCGCACGCCGACCGTCTACGACAAGGACCCGAAGTCAGACAAGTTCGTGGTGAACCCGGAAGCGACCGAGGGCGCCCGCGACAAGCAGCAGAAGATCAAGGAGCGGTTCAAGGAATGGGTGTGGCAGGACGACGCGCGCCGCGAACGGCTGGTGCGCAAATATAACGACGAATTCAACAACGTCCGGCTGCGGACGTTCAGCGGCGATCATCTGACGTTGCCGGGCGCAAGCCAGATCGTCACGTTACGTCCCCACCAGAAAGCCGGTGTCTGGCGCATTCTGCAAACACCCAACACCCTCCTGGGTCACGTGGTGGGAGCGGGCAAGACGTACACGATGGTTGCCGCCGGTATGGAGTTGAAGAGGCTGGGGTTGGCCCGCAAGCCGTTGTTTGTCGTTCCCAATCACATGCTCGGCCAGTTCTCCTCAGAACTCCTCATGCTCTATCCGGGCGCCAACATCCTCGTCGCGGGAAAGGAGGATTTTGAGGCGGGCAAGCGTCGGCAGTTGATGAGCCGCATCGCCACCGGGAATTGGGACGCCGTCATTGTCACGCACTCGGGCTTCGAGAGAATCCCACTCTCCGACGAAACCAAGAAGGCGTTCTTCCGCGAGCAACTCCATGATTTGGAGATGGCCATCCGCGAGCAGCGCGCGGGCAAGAACGATCGGCGAATCGTCAAAGACCTGGAACGGGCGAAGAAGCGGCTGGAGACGCGGCTCAAGCTGCTACTGGCCGAGGAGAAGAAGGACAACACGCTGGCGTTCGAGGAATTGGGCGTGGACCGGCTGTTCATTGATGAAGCCCAGTATTTCAAGAATCTCTTTTATGTCAGCAAGATGACTCGAATCGCGGGCCTGCCCCAGACAGCCTCGGAGCGGGCCTTCGATTTGTTTCTCAAGACCCGGTACATCCAGCAGGTGAACGGTGGCGGCGGGGTTGTGTTCGCGACGGGAACGCCGATCTCCAACAGCATGGCCGAGATGTTTACCATGCAGAGGTATTTGCAAATGACCGCGCTGACGAAGCTGCGTGTACATCACTTCGACTCGTGGGCGGCGACGTTTGGCGAGCCCGTGACGGCGATGGAGTTAGCTCCAGATGGCGCGGGTTACCGGCTGAATACGCGATTCGCACGGTTTGTGAACGTGCCTGAGTTGATGCAGCAGTTTCGGCAGGTTGCCGACATCCATACGGCGCTTACCTTGAAGCTCCCCACCCCCGCGCTGCGTAATGGGAAAGCCACCATAATCCGTGCCCCGTCGACGCCCGAGTTGAAGGCTCTCGTTTCCAGTCTGGCGGAAAGGGCGGAAAAGTTGCGCAAAGGGCGTGTTGATCCTCGCGTCGACAACATGCTCAAGATCACGACCGAAGGCCGCAAGGCCGCGTTGGATTTGCGGCTGGTCGATTCCGGTGCGCGAGATCACCCGGAGAGCAAAGCCAATCTCGCGGTTCACGAAGTCTTCCGCATCTGGCAGGAGACCAAGGCTGACCGGCTGACGCAGCTTGTCTTCTGTGATTTGTCCACGCCTAAAGATGCTGGGTTCTCCGTGTATAACGACGTGAAAGCGAAGCTGGTCGTTGCTGGCGTTCCAGCCAATGAGATTGCCTTCATTCAGGACTACGACAGCGACGCGGGCAAACTCGCGTTGTTCAAGGACGTTCGGGCGGGCAAGGTCCGTATCCTGATGGGCAGCACGCAGAAAATGGGGTCGGGGACGAACGTGCAGGAGCGGTTGATTGCCTTGCACCATCTCGACGCGCCTTGGCGACCGGCCGACGTGGAACAGCGGGAGGGCCGAATCCTGCGGCAGGGCAACCGCAACGCCGAGGTGCATATTTACCGGTACGTCACCGAGGGCAGTTTCGACGCCTACATGTGGCAGACGCTCGAAACCAAAGCCAAGTTCATCCACCAGGTCATGACCGGCCGCAACGACCTGCGACACATTGAGGACATCGACGGCGCAGCCCTGACCTACGCGGAAGTGAAGGCCATTGCGTCGGGGAATCCGCTGGTCATCGAGAAAGCGCATATCGACGCGGAGTTGGGCCGCCTCGGCCGATTGCGCGCTCAGCACCACGAGACCCAGTACCGGATCCACAACACGATCCGACGGACCACGGAGGAAATCGAGATTCTCACCCGAAGGGTGGAGAATCTGCACAAGGACATTGCGGCGAGGCTGCCGACGCAGGGCGATGCGTTCAAGATCCGCGTCGAGGGGACCGAATACACCGATCGAGGAATTGCCGGTGAATTGATCAATCGGCGCGCTCAGCAACTCCGCGGCTCTGGCAAAGAGTACGCGGTCGGCGAGCTCGCCGGGTTTGCCGTGGTCCTTCGCGCCAGCGCGTTCGAGCATACCGAACTTGTGCTCAAGGGCGCGAATCTCTATTCCGCCAGCATATCCGACAGCGCACACGGTACGACACGTTCGTTGGAGCACGCCATGCAATCCCTCGACCAGAAGCTGTCTCAGACGGAGCAGGACCTTGCCGACTGCCGCAAGCGAATAGCCGAATTGGAAGCCAAGGTTGGTGAGCCATTCGAGCATGAAGCGAAGCTCAAGAGCCTCGCTCAACGCCAGGACGAGATTGTGAAGGCATTGGACCTGACGCGCAATCAGGCGTCCAACAGGCTCGACGCGACCGCAGCTTCTGAGGGCGAGGAACCGACTATGGAAAGGATGGCAAATGAGGTTCGCCATCGGATACGCGACGGTCGTGGAGTGACGGTGCATTAGCTGGCTGAGGAATTAGAGCATTGAGTGATGAAGAGAGCGGACACAACTGAGGCGGTCAAAGTAGCCGAGCAGACGCCGCAGCGGATCGGACCGAATCTCTACCGACGAGGTGACACGATCTTTGCCCGTGTCACGGTGGACGGCAAACGGACCTTTCGGAGCACGGGCACCAATGATCCTGCAACAGCACGTGCAGTATTGGCCGAATGGCGAAAGCAACAGGTCTTGCGCGAGCACGGAATTGAGCCAAAGGTAGCGGCTTTGGAGAGACAACGGCTCACGGTCGGCGAAGTGATCGACGCGTATGTGGAGGCGGGGTGTCCGACGCGAAAGATGCGGTTGAAATCGTCCCGGACTGTTGACGGCGAGTTGCAGTTTCTGAAACCTATCCGGGTCTTCTTCGGCCAGAAGCACGCCGCGACCCTCACACTGGCCGACGCCGATGCTTATCGCGACTGGCGCAACGGCGGTGGGTACAAGTCCGTGTTTCGGCATTACGGCCATGAGACCACAAGGCGTACCAACGGTGGAGACAGGGCGGTAGATTTGGAATTGACTGCCTTGGGCAACGCCTTGAGCTTGGCGGTGCGTCGTACGAAGTTGAAGGTGAACCCTCTTGCGGGCCGCGGCAGGTACACCACTTCTCATGATGTACGTCACTGCCGAGAGGTTGCGCCGACACCTGAAGGGTTGCAGCAAATCGAGCAGTGGCTAAGGACACACGGCGAAAACGGTGTGGCGGATTGCCTTTGTCTGCTCGCATATTCGGGGCTCCGTATAGGCGAAGGATTGGCTTTGGGTTGGGACTGCGTGGATTGGGCGCAAGGACTCTTACACGTTGTTCGTGAGAAGCGCGGCGTAAACCCTTGGGTGCCGATTCTCCCTGAGTTGGACGCCCTCTTGCGAGATATGCAAAAGCGCGTTGTTGGTCACCTCTTGTTTCCTTCCCGTTTCGATGCCACAAAACCTGAAGATGATGGTATTATACGTCGAAGACTGACTGCCGCGTGCGAGTCGCTGGGCATTGGGCACGTGACGCCGCATGGGTTGCGAAGCTACTTCGTCACGCAAGCCCGGCAGAGTGGACTGACCGATGCAGAAATTGCCATGCTGATTGGGGATAAGACTGGGCCGAGTCTCATCAGCGAGGTATACGGTGATGTGCGACCCGATCATCTCATAGCGCAGGCAAAGCGGATTCAGTTACGGACATCAGGCCAGCATCAGGGGCGCGGAGTGTCAGTCGGATGACCATTCCTGAGAGCTTCCGTGATACCATTAGTGATACCAGTCGTGCTGTCGGTTTCGACAGGTCAAAGCCGGTGCCTGGCTTTAGCTATCCTGCGTATCAAGTTGATTCGCAGCCGGTTCCTTGAAATGATAGCAAAAGCTTGAAACGCAATGAAAGCGCTTTCGGCTCCTCTGGATCAGTTTGTCTAGGTTCGAGTCCTAGCGAGGCAGCCAAACCTCCATTCACCAGGGCTGCGTTACCGTTGTTACTTTATGTAAAGTTACATAAGGGGTGTCAACCCGCCCGTTTGGCGGCATGAATGGGCTCGACTGCTTGAATTGTGACATCGTTTCGATGACAATTCGTCCGCAGATCCGACTATGACTGCCTGGAAAGTAGCCCTTTTGTCCGCGCTCGTATTGACCGCGCTCTGGCTGCTCTCGCCCTCACGTTCCGCCCAAGCCCCCCAGCCCGGCGTCCAGGAAGTCAGCATCATGGGTCTCGGTCCAGTCACCGGCCCCCAGGGCGACGCCATTCGCGATTTTGAGGAGCAAAGCCAGGAGGCTCACAAACGCGATCCTTCCAAACCCGTCTATCACGTCATCAGCGGTCAGGAAGCCTCCCGTGACAATGTGTCCGACCCGACCCGCTTCCTCGTCGGCGTTGCCGGCGGCATGCCCCCGGACGTCATCAAGTTCGACCGCTACGCCGTGACGGAATGGGCCGCACGCGGCGCGTTCGCCGATCTCACACCATTCATCGAACAGGACCGCGCCAGCGGACGTCCCGACGCGATCATGCCGGAAAACTATTTCCACTCCTGCTGGGACGAAGTCGTCTTTCGCAATCCGGTCACGGGCAAGCAAGGCGTGTACGCCATTCCAGAAAAGGTCGACAACCGAATGCTCTATTACAACAAGGACCTGCTTGTCCGCGCGGGGTTTGTTGATGAACACGGCGAGGCCCGTCCGCCGAAAACGTGGGATGAACTCGCCGCCATGTCGGTCAAACTCACTGAGCGCGACCGCTCCGGCGCCATCAAACGCCTCGGATTCGCTCCGGGCGCCTCCAATGGCTCGCGCGGCGACGCCTGGCTTTATCTCTACGGCTGGATGAACGGCGGCCGTTTCATGAGCGCCGATGGCCGGCGCTGCACGCTCAACGACCCGCACATTGTCGATGCGCTTGCCTGGCTGACGAAGGTCTACGATTCGATGGGCGGTGCCAGCGCCGTGAAGGCCTTCGAGTCCACCCTCCAAAGCGGTGAACTCGACCCATTCATCATGGGCCAGCTCGTGATGAAGATCGATGGCTACTGGCAGATCACCGATTGCCTCGCGCAATTCGGCCATAACCTGAATTGGGCCGTCGCCCCCGCGCCGATGCCGCAAGCACAGATTGATAGCGGCAGCCATACGTGCACGTGGGTCAGCGGGTGGTGCTACGCGATGCCGTCGACCTCTCGCCACAAGGAAGCCGCCTGGGAGTTGCTCCGCTACCTGTCCAGCGAACGCGCCAACAAAATCATCGCCGACTCGACGCGCCTCACGATGTTGTCCCAGGGCCGCGTCTACGTCCCGCCGCAAAACTCCAACAAGCAAATCAACCAATTCCTCTTCGACAACTACATCGCCCACGATCCCACGATGGACCCGCGGATCACCCGCGCCGTCGACGCCTTCAACAATTTGCTCGAAAACCAGCCCTACCGTCCCGTCACTCCCGTGGGACAGATGTTGTGGAATCAACAGATGACCGCCACCGACAACGCCATCTTCCACAAAATGTCGCCCCAACGCGCTCTCGACAACGCCACGATGATCGTGCAGCGCGACCTCGACCGTGTGCTCAGTCCACCCCGCGGCACGCCCGTGAATTGGAACTGGTTTTTCCTCCTGTACGCCATGCTCATCATTGGCGCAGCCGTTGGCATCTATTTCTGGGACACAAACGCCAACCTGCGCCGGCGCGTCGGCGGCCCGCTCGCGAAACGCGGCGGCGACATCGAGGGTTTGGAGAGCCGTTATTTCCGCTCGCAATGGCGCGGCGGATGGTTCTGCGCCTTGCCGTGGATGATCGGATTCATCGTCTTCACCGGCGGCCCGATCCTGTTCTCGATCATCATCAGCTTTTGCGATTACGACATCCTCACCCCGGCCCGGTTTATCGGCGCGGAGAATTACCTCTGGGCGTTCACCAGGGACCATCAGTTCTGGAAATCGTTGTGGAACACCATCTTCATGGTTCTCGGCATCCCTCTCGGCATGGTCGTCAGCCTCGGGATCGCCTTGCTCCTCAATCTCAAGATCCGCGGCATCGCCGTCTGGCGCACGTTCTTCTACCTGCCCTCGATCATGCCCGCCGTTGCTTCCAGCATCCTGTGGATTTGGATCTTCAACCCGAGCAGCGGCCTGCTCAACAACGTCCTCGCCTCCGTCGGCATCCATGGCCCGAACTGGTTGCAGGACGAACATACCAGCAAGTTCTCCCTGATTTTGATGGGGCTATGGGGCGCCGGCGGCGGCATGATCATCTGGCTTGCCGGCCTGAAGGGCATCAGCGAAAGCTACTACGAAGCCGCCTCGCTCGATGGCGCCGGCACCTGGCAGCAATTCTGGCACATCACCATCCCACTCCTGTCACCCTACATCTTCTTCAACCTGATCATGGGCCTGATCGCCACCTTCCAACTGTTTACCCAGGCGTTCATCATGACCCAGGGCGGCCCGGTCGACTCGACCCTGTTCTACGCCTATGACCTGTTCAATAACGCGTTTCGCTACCTCCACATGGGCTACGCCGCCGCGATGGCTTGGGTCTTGTTCGTCATCGTCTTCGGCCTGACGCTGGTTCAACTGGATTTGCAGAAACGTTGGGTCTACTACGAGGAAGGCTAGGCCCGTCATGCACAACTCCATGGAAAATCCCTCGCCCGTCTCCACCCCCGTCCTCGCGTGCCCGGGGCGCCCGCAACACAGCGACGCCTATTACCGATTCGCCGAGTTTTGCCGCGCTTCGTGGATCTACGCGCTCCTGATCGCCGGCGCGATCGTGTTCGTCTGGCCCTTTCTCTGGATGGCGACCACGTCCCTTAAAATCGACCGCGAAATGTTCGGCGAGAAAGTCCATCTCTGGCCACACCGTCCCATCCCGCAAACCAAATCGCCCTACATCGATCAACGCTTCTTCGATGACGTATCGGGCAAACACATGAGCGAATTGCTGCCCGTCCTTGAAGCACACCTGCGGCAGATGGACCCCAGCGTGTGGCCCGACGACGTCGACCGCGATGCCGCCATCCAGCAAACCGCCCGTGGCTGCTTCCACAAACTCCTCAACACGATGCCCGCCGCGATTTGGGATGGTCCCGCCGACGCCTTGAAGGCCGAGACGACACGGCGCGCGGACACCAACATGGTCCGCGAGATTCTCGGCCAGATTCGCCGCCATTTCTCCCTCGGCCAGTTGCGCGCCCGCTCCTATGGCCGCCTCGGCCCAATCGCCGATGACCAACTGGTTTCGGGCGCGAACGCCGCCGCCGCGTGGAAGGTGGGCGGGACGGCAACCGCCAAACTCGTGGAAGTCACCACCAGCCCCGAGGGCGAACCCTACGCCGATGTGGATTATGATTTTTCCACCGGCAACAAGCTGACGCTGACGCAGACGTTCTCGACGAGTTTCCCGATCGCCGACCTGTACGAGCTTCAATTGTACGCCCGCACCGATGACACGTGGCATGGCGTGACCATGTACATCGAGAAACTCGGCGTCCGCTATCGCGCCAACTACACGTACGATCTCGCCGACTTTGTCTGGGGCATCGCCATGTGGCAGGAGCGCGGGCCCGACGACAAGACGAACAAGGTCCGCACGTGGATTTTGTTGGATGAAATCGGCCGCGGCCCGCAGTACGAGAGCGATCCGCACAAGATCAGGGTCGAGCTGGAGTTGACGCGCCGGTCCGCGCCCGGGGCCTGGTGGGCCAAGGCGCGCCGCAATTACAAGATGGCGCTCGACAACATGCCGTTCTGGCGGTACGTCGCCACCAGCCTGTTCCTCGTTACGCTCAACCTGGTTGGCACGCTGTTCAGTTGCTCGCTCGTTGCCTACAGCTTCGCCCGGCTCCAGTGGCCCGGCCGCAATTTTTGTTTCGCCCTGATGCTCGCCACCTTGATGGTGCCCGGACAGGTCACGATGATCCCCTACTTCCTCATCGTCCGCTCCCTCGGCTGGTACAACACCCTCTACCCGCTCTGGGTCGGTAGCTTCTTCGCCAGCGCCTTCAACGTCTTCCTCCTCCGCCAGTTCTTCAAAGGCATCCCCCGCGACCTGGAGGACGCCGCCAAAATCGACGGCTGCGGTTTCTGGCGCATCTACTGGAACATCATGCTGCCGCTGGTCAAACCTGCCCTCGCGGCCATCGCGATCTTTACCTTTATGGGAACCTGGAACGAGTTCATGGGACCCCTGATCTACCTCCAGGACCAGCGCCTCTATCCGCTCGCGCTGGGCTTGTACGCTTTTCAGGCCAACCCACTGACCGGCAATTCCATGGGCATGATGATGGCTGGCTCACTCATGATGACCACCCCGATCATCCTGATATTCTTCTTCGCCCAGAAGTACTTCATCCAGGGTGTCACTCTCACCGGCATGAAGGGTTGATGCAGTCAACGACCGCAGCCTCAACATCACATCCGCCACACGGTTTGCGAAGAAGGGGATGTCCTGGCCATCTTGTGGGTACACTCTTCCCAGAGGTGCATCACACGCCCTGCGAAGCACACCGGGCGCGAGAGGATTGACGTCAACGAAGAGGACGTTGCCAATTCCGTCCACCCCAAAAACGAACAGGCCCACCGCCGAAGCGATGGGCCTGTTGGGTTTGCAGCAAGTCTGATGGCGCCAGCAACTAGGATGATTGGCGGCGACGCAGACCGAGCAAGCCGAGCAATGCTGCTCCACAACCAACCAGCATCAACGTCCCGGGCTCGGGAATCGTGGGAACGATGGCGATGCTGTTGTAGGTAACGTCAAACGATCCCGTCCCCGTATTAATCACGGCCGGATCCAGGTCAAGATTGAAGCCGTAGACCCAAACGCCTCCATTCTGAATCGCGTTTTGCTCCAGGAATTGGAGGGGTAGCGTACAGGTGACGGTATTCCCATTCCAGACGGCGTTGGCAGGATTGCCAACATTGCCGTAACCATTATACGGCTCGTTGTAATAGTAGATCGACGAAGAGTCGTTGATCACCAACTGGCCAGGTGAAAACCAAATATACGGCGTGGGGTCTCCGTTCACCGTCAGCGTCAGTTGAAGTGACGTGGCATCCGGATTCGAGATCAACACGGGCGAATTGATGCTGAAATACTCCCCGCCATACCCGGCGCTGGTCGGATTCACAACCTCGATGCCGGTCGCGCCCACGGTAACCGTGCTGCCCGACCAGCCGTTATAGGGGCCTGTCGGCGTCACGTTATCCAGGTACTGATCTCCGTTAATATATTGCGCCTGCGTCGAAGCGGCCAGCCCGGCCATCGCAGCAAGTACACCCACAAATCTAACTAGGCTCTTGAGCTTCATATTTCTCCCTTCCTCAGCTTTCTCCCATTCTCGTCGTTCCCAGAGAGCACACATGCACCAAAATTGTTTCGGTCGCGGGCTATCTGGCATTCTCCACAGTCGTCTCGCTTCGCTTACAAACACTGCACGAATTGATGGGCGAATGGAACGAAAACGATACTTTACGTAAACTCATCGCCTATCGTCCCTTAGCACCACATCAAACTTCTGCAACCGGTTGGAGCACAACCCTTTCTCCTCCCGTTTTACATCTCGAAAAAGGTGGGGAGCGTAGCCGCCCGATTTGCTCACCGAGTCGTGAACCAGGTTCTTGTTAATTGGGTTTCCTGTCATCGTCTCGACTGCGCTCCAATTTTACCAATGGGCCTACGGTAGCAACACGCGCACGCGATAGTAATGTGTCGGCCCGGCCACTCCGTTGGTGGCGATAAAGCTCGCTATGGTACCCAGACCACTGCCCCCGTTCAGAACATTGGTCTGACCGGTGCTGACAAAGCTGTTCGAATAACTGCCGTTGGCGGTACCCGTGGTGGACTCCAACACGTTGGTCCGTGATGCAAAGCCCGGCGACCAGGTGCTGTCCCCGCTGGCGCCAAGATAGGTGATTGTCAGATTCGTCGTGCCCGATTTCGCGATGCTGATAATGTGCGGGTAGGCCGCGCTGTTCGTCGGATTGAAGCCTGCCAGGAACTGGTTGGTGTTACTGATGCCTTTGCCCAACGGATCGGCATTCGGTCCGCTATAGGCGGCATTCGCCAACTCGTTCGAGGTGAAATAGCTCTTCTGCCAGGCGGCAAACGGATCGGATGGCGTATTCGCCGCGGTCACATCCACGATCTGCATGTCGTTCAGATAGCCGAGATCCCCTTGCGAGCCAGTGAAATCAACGTACAGGGCCCCGCTGCCCGATGGATAAATCGGCCCGATGACCGCCAGCCTGTGCGTATTCCAATCCTGGAAATACGCACCGCCGATACAAAGTTTGGTCGAAGCGATCAGTGAGGAGTAACCCGGATCACTGTATACGTTGTAAACCGTCAACGGATCGCCCTCTCCAGTGAGCGGACCACCGCCCGTACCGCCGTTGTACGCATGCGAGCCGTAGAAGGTGAGCGTGTACTGATGGGCCGGATTCATGTTCTGCAGAAAGAAGTGCGAATTGACATAGTATTGGCACACGGCGGGCGAGACACCCAAATAGCCGAGCGCGTTGGTGTTAATCACGGCGTTGGTCGCGCTAGCGGGGACTCCTCCCGCAGGCCAGGAGCACGGGCTATTGTAAGAGTCTGTTCCAAACCCGGTGTTCACATTGGTGTACGCTGCATTGGTATCGAACATAACGGTCATCGTAGTCGCCGCGCCGGCGGCGTTGGTCAGCGCGACCGGATTGGCGTAATAATTCGTGTCCAGGCTGTTCCAGTAATGTCCCCAAGTGTCCGGACTCGGGTTGTTAAAGCCGCGGTACGTGTTGGCGTCGCCAAAATTGAGCAACCACGTCGCATTGACGGGCGGCGCCGTGGGGGCGGGATAGGGTGTCAAGTCGACAATCGACATCGCGTTCAGGCAGCCAGTTTGCAGGGAATTAGTCCCAAAGAAATAGAACACGAGGGCTGCGTCAGCTGGCGGCGTGAGAGTTATTGACGTGATCCGGTCCTCATTATTGAATTGTCCACTGCCGACATAGGAAGTGAACTGGCCAAGGATGCTGGTTTCCGCATAGTTAAGGACGTAAAACTTCGTGATCTGACTCGCAGGATACTTCATCGACCCAAAGAAGTTGAACGTGTACTGATGCGTCGGATCCAGGTCGTCAAAAAAGATCTGCCAGTCTTGGAAGTAGGTGGACACGGCTGTCGGGACACCGAGATAACCGAGCGCGTTGGTCGCAACGTCGGAGACAATATTCGTGACCGTGATTCCGTTGGTGCCCGAATCCGGCCCGTTGTAAGTGTCAAACCCACCTTGGGGATTACTACCCGACCCCTCTGCGTCAGCAGAATACCCCAGCGAGTTGACCTGGCCGAGCGCATTGATCGTGGGGAAGATATTTGAGGAGGTCACGCTGTTCCAGTAATGTCCCTGAATATCCGGGTTTGGCGTGACAGGACAGTTGCCGTAGATAACAACGTTGGTCCCGGCGACCTGAACGATCCCAACAGTGCAGTTGGTAAGGGTGCTGTTCCCAAACTGGATAAGAGTAGTCTGGTTCAGCGGGGTTGCGGGCGGCGGAGCATTTGTGCTCGGGCCCTGCGTGACTTGCATGCAGTTCAGATAACCGCCGGCGCCGTTGGTGCCGATCCCTCCGCCGACCGCGTTCGTTCCCAAGAATTGGACATAAACAATCCCGTTGGTTCCCGGCAGAACAGTCGCGCTCACCACCATGTTCGAATTGGGCACCGACGGATTGCCCGGATACTGCACATACTGAGCCACGGCCGTTTCCAACATCGTGTACGAGCTGTTGGTATAAATGTTGTAGATCGTATAATCACTGGGGCTCTGCGAATGCGACCCAAAGAAGGTCAGCGTGTACGTCCGCGAAGGATACAAGCCCTGAAGCTCAAATTCGGAATTGACGTAATAGTCATACACCGCTTGCTGAATGCCCAAATTGCCGAGCGCGTTCGCGTCGATGACGCAGTTCACCGGTAGTCCCGGGGGAACCGGCCCAGCCGGACCGTTGCTGGCGCCCGTATTGCCGACCCCGTTCGTTTCAAACCCAAACTCCGGCGCCCACCACGGCCACCCACCCACCGTACCGTCGATATTCGTCAGGCCGGGGGAAAACTGGGCGCTGTCGACGCTGTTCCAGTAATTCCCATGGATGTCCGGGCTCGGCGCATTGGTGCCCTGGTAGGTTTGGTTGTCACCCATCTTGATCAGGACGGTTTGGCTGTGGACGGAAAGGGCCGATGCCAGAATGAGCATCAGCACGGTGGTTGCAAGTCCCCCATTAGCGACTACCTTCTGTGTCCTCATGATTCTCCCTCTCTATTGTCTCGGCGATGTGTGATTCCACCGCCGGGCCCCACCGGATCAAGGTTTCTGTGTCAATTCTCGCAATGCATTCGTATGTGGCTCTTACTAACGAGCTGTTCTGCCTTTTCAGACTGATTGATAACTTCTCACGGCAAGTAGTCGAAACTGTTCAGCGCATCGCAAAATGTTTTGCTCGTGCCATCCGGTAAGGGGATTAACGCCTGACTGGTGGCCTGTCCCGCCGAGATCAGTCCGGCGTGGCCATCCAGGTAAACACCCAAGGCCGCATTCCCGTACGCATAGTTGAGATACTTCCAGTCGTTTGCGGGGTTGGACGTGAGTGTACCGTATTCGAGCAACTTGTTAGTGCCAAAACTCGGATCGAGCGCGCCGCCCGTCCCGACCGACCCGGTCATGACGATTGGCTCAACGTTCCCCACCATCATCGGATCGCCATCGCGTCGATAGATGCACGCGTTGCCGACTCCCGCAGCTGAGCACGTATATGAAACCTGAAAGAACTTGGCCATGGCGTAGCTGCCCCGGCCCGATTGGTGCTCTTGTTGACCGAACTTCCGGGTCATCAGTGGACACCACATCGTTTGCGCGTAGCTCGGGTGGCCCATGGCATTCAGGTAATCTTGTTGGTTGACAGGGAAAGCGCCGTAAGAGTGTTCCCAGACATTGCGTCGCCAGGTCGATGTGTTGGCATTGTCATTGCCAGAATTGCCCATCGGCTTGGGCCAATAACCGTCGTAATCGTCCACATACATGCGAAGCAAAATATAAATCTGTCTCAGGTTGCTGATGGAGCGCGCGGTATCGGCTTTGTCGCGCGCCTTGCCCAAAGCGGGCAGCAGCATCGCCGCCAGGATCCCAATGATCGCAATGACGACCAGTAGTTCGATGAGGGTGAACCCGTTCTTCGGCGGGCGTTCTTCGGCGTGAGGCTTGTTCATGTTCATCATGAATCTTCGTATCCCGTTCCGGGTCGGGAACCCTGTCGCTTCCACATCTGTGGCTCTCCGAAGCTTGTTGTTCCCGTACTCTTGAACGCCACGCACTTTGACAGGCGCGCTTTCGTGGCGCAACGAGAAGCCCACTTTACGTAAAGAGCCGCCCGTTTCTTCCGTTTCGCCCGTGCTCATTCCGCTGCAATGCTTTCCGCCAATAACAGTTCGTCGGCCGTGATACACGACAGATTCCCCGCCGAGCGCGTCGCCCGCGGGTGCCCGGCGGCGGCGCCGACGGCTAGTACTTTCATCCCGGCGGCCAACCCGGCTTCGACGCCGGCCACGGCATCTTCCACCACGAAGCATTCCCCTGGAGACACGCCCAGCCGGTTCGCGGTGATGGTGAACACCGAAGGGTCCGGCTTCGACCGGGAAATGTGATTGCCGTCAGTGATGATATCGAACTGATCTTCCAGCCCGATAGTCCGCAAAATGGTCCGGGCATTCCGGCTCGAGGAACCAATCGCGATTTTCACGTGCCTCTCCTTGAGCGCCGTGATCAGATCAGCAACCCCGGGCAACACGTCCGCTGGCTTCAACTTCTTCAGCAACTCCTGGTACCAGGCGTTCTTGCGCTCGGCCAGGTCGCGCTTCTCGTCCGTTGTATAGCGCTTCGACGATTTCTCCAACATGATCTCCAGCGATTCCATCCGGCTGATCCCGCGCAGACGGTCGTTCGATTCCCGCCCGAACGGGATTCCCAGTGAATCCGCCAACCGCTTCCATGCGAGGAAATGGAATTCGTCGGTCGAAACAATGACCCCGTCGAGATCGAAGATGACCGCTTTGATGGATTTCATTCTGTGCCCGTCGAGAGGCGAATGTTGGCTCAACTCAGAACCCGGAGAGGCGCGGAGGCTGCACTCAGTTCATCCCGCAGAAGATGTGTTTCACCATTGAGAATCACCCGTGCTTGCGGTTGCCCTTCCCCTTCTACATCGAGCCGGTACCCGTCATGTGTCAGGGTAAGATTCAACAAATAACCCCGGTATGCAACCCGCAACGACACGGATTTCCAGGCTTCCGGCAGGTGCGGCTCAAAGGAGATAGCCCTGGCCAGAAGCCGCATTCCGAGGAAGCCGTAGGCCAACGTCTGCCATGTGCCTCCCAGCGCCGCCGCGTGCAGCCCGTCGTCGATCGTCCCGCGGCCATCATCCAGGTCCAGCCCGGCGGCCCGGCAAAAATAGTCATAGGCCTGTTGGTCCCGGCCAATCTTGGTCGCCAGAATCGAGTGCGTGTTATAGCTCAACGACGAGAAGTGGAGCGTCATCGGCTCGTAGAAATCGTAAGCCTCGCGCATTTGCTCGGCCGTGAATTCTTCCTGCAGCAAATACATCACGAGAATGATGTCGGACTGCTTCACCACCCGGTGCGTGTGCCGCAGGGCAAACGCCTCATCGGCGGTGATCCCTTTGAACTCCAGCGGCTTCTTGCGGAGCAGAAATTCGTCCTGCAAGGGGAAGTTGCGCCCGGGCACCATCGGTGCCGCGATCCGTTGCGCCGCATCCGTCCACTTCGCCGCTTCGCCGGCGCCAATCTCCAGCTTCTCGGTCAGAGCCTTCGCGGCGGGGGCGTCCGTGGCCTGGAGGTGCTTCAGCCAGTGCGCCGCCAGATGCAGGTGCCGTCGCGCCATCAGGCTGGTGTATCCGTTGTCCTTCCCGTGTTTATCCAGCTCATCCGGCCCGACGGTGTTGTGCAGGTGCACAACGCCGGCCTTGTCCTGTTCCAGACGCGACATCCAAAACCGCGCTGTCTCGACAAGGATCTCCAACCCCTTGTCCCGCATGAAGTCGGTGTCGCCCGTGGCCTGCACATATTGATCGATCGCGTATGCAATGTCGGCGTTCTGATGCCACACGTAATCGCCAATGCTCCACGGCGCCTGCTCCGTCCCGTCGTCAGAATCCGTCATCCACGGGAAGCACGCGCCCACCGCCTTCAACCGCCGCGCGTTCCGTTGCGCTCCGGGCAATGTCCGATAGCGGAAACTGAGGAGGTTCTTCGCCACCTCGGGAAATGTGTGCGCGTAATACGGCAAGAGGAATGTTTCGCTGTCCCAGTAATACAGGCCGTGATACCGGTTGAAGGCATACGCGCGGGCCGGCACGCTTATGTTGTCCGTGTGAAATGGCGCCATTTGCAGCATGCTGAAGGAGCCAAACCGCAAATACGCCTGGTCCCGCGCGGGTCCGTCAATCGTGATATCCGCCAGCGCCCAGCGCTTCTGCCACACTGTTTCCGACTCCGTCAGCGAACCGTGATAGCCAACCTTCACAGCCTGGCGCGCGATATCGTTGGCTACTTCGGGGATGCGCGACGCCTCAACCCGGTCCCGCGAACTCACGACGGCCACCGCATGAAGGACGCTTGCGGACTGGCGTTTCTCCAACGCCAGCGTGACCTCCTGCTTCAACACCGTCGAGTTTCGCGCCGAAACCACGCACGGACTACCCGTAATGTGGGAGGCGATGCTCACCGTGTGTCCCGTGCCGCGGACGCGAACGGTGAGGTCAGCGGCTCCGCCCGAGGTCATGTTGATCTTTGGGCGCTGCAAAAGATCCTCGCGCGGATGAGGCAGCGCCCGGTCCCCACACCGAAAATACGTGGGGTACGCGCCATCGAGTTTGAAGGTCAGGACGGCTTTGCCGTTCCAATTCTCCGGCATCAGCGTGATCTGCTGCATCGCCAGATGAGGATTGGATGCGGACAGGAAGCGCTCGAACAGCAGCCGCGTCCGCAAACCGGTCGGGCTGACCCACGACACGTGCCGGGACAACACGCCATTGTACATGTTGAGCGACCGGCTGAAAAAATCGATTGTCCCCTGGGCGAGGTTGAGCGTTTCGCCCTCCAATTTGATTTCGCAGGCGAAAAGTTCCGGCAACGTGATCATGGCCACCATTGGCCAGCCATAATCAACGCGAACCTGCTTGAGCGCCGCCTTGTCGATCTCCCCAAACACCCCGGCCAGATAGCCCTCGCGAAAGCTCTTGAGCCCGGGATTGGCCTCCTCGGTGTACCCGCGAATGCCCATGTACCCGTTGGACTGCGTGAAAATCGTCTCGAAATAGACGCTCTTCTCCGTCGACCACTCCGATTGCGTCAAGAACCATGGATCGCCCGCAGCGTACCAGGGCTGATTGGACTTGCTCGATTTCATTCGTGTTCTCCAAAAACCTTATGTCGCTGGTCGGGTTCTATCGCGCTGCGCCATGTTCTGTGCAACAGGATCGTCGGGCGCGCTCCAGACGACATCGTACACATCGGGCCTTCCCCTCGGGGTAGCCGGTCCAGTGGCCGCTACGGTGTTGCTGCAAGAAATATCCGTCATGCATCGCTCGTGGTCGACACTCGCTTGATCGAAAACGGACTCATGAAACCAAATGCGGTCTCGAAAGCCAACCGAGAGGTGCGCTTTACGTAAACATTCAGATTTTCCATGCCTGCAAACGCTGCCACATCCGAGTCGAGCCGTCATCCTCAGACGCCGGAACCGGGAATCGCGCCATCACCCCACGGGTCGACAACATGCGAACCCTGTGTCTGATACTGGATGGCGGCCACCACCGAAACACACGCATTAAGTTTACGTAAAGTCCCCATTTGGTTGCTGACGCTCTGGTCCCTGTGGTTTATGTTACCCCCAGAACCGTGCGTGAGAATTTAGCAGACGCTTACGAAAGCCAAGATGCTTCGAATCCCCCTTATGTTGACCCTGAAATCTGCCCCAGTAGCACGCAGAAAAGTGCCTGGTAGTCTTGGGTCTTTCCTCGGAAGCGCCTGTGCGCTCATCCTGAGTTTCGCCCTTCCCGCTCAGGGGCAGGAGTGGCTGATCGCCATGGGCGACGGCTCATCTTCGTGCTACCGCGGCACGACTGTCCCCAACCCCGATCCGAACGGCCATTATTGGAATGCCGTTGATTCCGCCCATTCCTTCCCCAACCTGACAAACATCAACGGCCAGGCTACCAGCATCGCCATGGTGTTCGATTACTCGAGTGGGAACGACTCGTACAACGGTCCCGCGGGCATTACCTTCAACCCCAACGACGTGGTGGTCAACACCGCCGCTCTCGGCGATCTCGGCTACAATTACGGCGTGTATCACTATTATGTGAACACGGATTTCGAAATCCAGGGCCTTAATCCGTCGCTCCGCTACAATCTCACCTTCTTCGGCTCGCATGCCTATAGCACGGACACGGCGACGACCTATTCCATCTATCCGAACAGCGCCTACACGAACGCGATCTCTTCCGTCTACCTCAATATCCAGTATCCCAGCACCTCGTGGGTGTGCAACACGAACCAGGTCGCGACCCTCACGAATGTCTCGCCGCAGCCCAACGGTACCATTTACATCGGATTCGTCGGAGCACAAGGTGATTCGGGCTATCTCAACGCCATGGAAATCCAGGTCGCCACGACCACCACTTCGAACTCCACCCCGCTCGCCAGCGGCGCGACCGTTCCCTGGATCACCTACGAAGCCGAGAACATGACCAACAACGGCACCGTCCTCGGCCCGTCATACTCCCCCAACACCGTCGCCGCCGAATCATCTGGACGCCAATGCGTTCAGCTCGGTGCCACCGGGCAGTTCCTGCAGTTCACCGCCCAGACCAACGCCAATGCCATCGTCGTGCGCTACAGCGTGCCGGATACTGCTAACGGCATCGGTACGAATTACACGCTCAGTCTCTACACCAATGGGACGTTCGCCGCCAAATTGCCGATGACATCAATGTACTCCTGGCTCTACGGCAACTACCCGTTCACCAATAATCCCAGCAGCGGCTCGCCACGAAACTTCTTCGACGAGGTTCGTACCAATGGATGGACAATCACCGCCGGCGAGGTAATCAAATTGCAGGTGGACACGAACGACACGGCTTCGTTCTACGACATCGACCTAGTCGATTTGGAAAACGTTCCCGTCCCGATCAGTCAGCCCAACGGCTCGGTTTCGATAAAGAATTACGGCGCCGTGGGCGACGGCGTATCCGACGACACCAGCGCGCTGCAGAATTGCATCAACGCCAACAGCAGCGTCTGGCTCCCCGCCGGCAATTACAAGATCACCGGCAGCATCAATCTGCCCTCCAACAAGATCATTCAAGGCGCGGGCATGTGGTACACCACGCTGGTGGGCGATCCCACGTTGTACGCCAACTACTCGCGCCGGGTCACACTGAACGGGGCGGGCAACAACATTCACGTGTCGGATATGGCGATTGTTGGGAAATTGAATTACCGGAATGACACCGAGCCAAATGACGGGATCGGCGGCTCGTATGGAACCAGTTCGACCATTTCGAACATGTGGGTGGAACACACCAAGACCGGCGCGTGGCTCGTAAACAGCCAGGGGCTGGTGGTGCAAAACTGCCGCTTCCGCGACACCATCGCCGACGGCATCAATCTTTGCGTCGGGATGCGCGGCACCACGGTCACGAACTGCACCGCTCGCGGCACGGGTGATGATTGTTTCCCCATCTGGCCGACCACGTACACATCGCAGAACTTCTTTCCGGGTTTCAATGTGATCACTCATTGCACGGGACAAACACCATTTCTGGCCAACGGCGGGGCGATCTATGGCGGCCTCAGCAACACCATCCAGGATTGCCGGTTCCAGGACATCACTTACGGCTGCGGCATCCTGATCAGCACCACCTTCAGCGTCCTGACCAATACCATTGTCGGCGCGGTTGTCCAGCGATGTGACGTGCTTCGCTCCGGCGGCTATGATCCCGGCTACCAATGGCGCGCCGCCGTCCAGATCTGTCTCGATACGTACGCCAACGGTGCCTCGGGCGTAAATCTCAACAACCTCAACATCGTCGATAGCGCCTCGGACGGCATGAGCGTCATCGGCGGCAACGGCACGCTTTCGGGTGCGCTGGCGTCGTATATCAACATCCCCGATTACGGACTGGGCGTTGGCGGACGAAATGGACTTTGGGCCCAGAGTGGCGCCGTCGGGAGTATGACGGTCAGCAATTCGACCATCACCGAGTACCGCGACGATTCGTCCACGTTTACATTCAATTTCGTGACCTCAAATGTTCCCATAACCATTCGAACCAGCCCATCGGGCCTGTCTTTCACGGCGGATGGGACCAATTACACCGGCACGCAGACATTCAACTGGCCGTACAACACAACCCATACCATCGCAACGACTTCGCCCCAGAGCGGCGGGACGGGCGTTCAATACATCTGGGACTCGTGGAACGATGGCGGAGCGCTCTCACATACGGTCACGGCGAATACCAACTTCACGTACACGGTCGCTTTCTCCACGCAATATTACCTGACGATGAACGCCGGTGCCGGCGGCAGCGTCAGTCCGGCCAGCGGTTGGTACAACATCGGGACGAACGTCACCATCACCGCCAGCGTGTCCAACAATTACACGTTCGGCGGTTGGACCGGCAGCGGGAGCGGATCCTATTCCGGAAGCGATAATCCGGCTTCCGTCACGATGAACGGTCCTGTATCCGAAACTGCGAATTTCGCGGCCAACATCCCCGTCACCGTGCAAGCCGGTCTGTCAGGCCTGTCGTTCACGGTCGACGGGACGTCGTACACCAATGCGCAGGTATTCAGTTGGGTGGCCGGCTCCAACCACACCATTTCCACCACCACGCCCCAGAGCGGCGGAACCGGCGTTCAGTACGTCTGGAATTCCTGGAGCGATAGCGGCGCGCTCTCCCACGTCGTCTCGCCCACAAACGGCACGACATACACGGCCAATTTTACAACGCAGTATTATCTGACCATGAGCGCGAGCAGCGGCGGAACCGTAACTCCGTCCAGCGCCTGGAACAATAGCGGCGCCGTGGTGGGCATCGCGGCCAACGCGTCTGGTGGGTATACGTTCAGCGGCTGGACTGGTGGCGGGGCAGACTCGTATTCTGGGAACAACAGCTCGGCTTCGGTCACGATGAATGAGCCGATCGCGGAAACTGCCAGCTTCACTGCCGTGCCCACGCGAGTGATCTCTCTCAGCGGTTACCTTGGCTTCGGCGATGTAGCCATTGGCAGCTTGGCCAATCGAACATTGACAATCAATAATACCGGCAACTCGACGCTCACGGTCAGCAGCATTACCCATCCCGACGGGTTCAGCGGGAATTGGTCGGGAACCATTCCCGGCGGCGGCTCAACCAACCTGACGGTAACATTCTTGCCGCAGGTCGCGACCAACTACGGCGGCAATCTCGCCGTCAATTCCGATGCCACCAGCGGCGTCAACACACTGGCCGTTTGGGGAATCGGCGCGCCAACCAACGGCGCGTCGCCCGCACTGGCGATCCTGTCGATTAATCTGAACGCCGATTTCTCGGTGACGATCACCTATGCGACAACAACGGGATTCCCATACCACATCGAATCGACCACCAATCTCATTGCCGCGACCTGGCAGATCGTGCCGGGCAGCGCCACCAACGCGCCTGGCACGTCCGTGAGTTTCACCGACACCAACGCGCCCGGCAACGCGCAACTGTTTTATCGGGTCGGTTCGCCCTAGCCGCGGAACAGGCTGGACTTTACGTAAAGACCGCCCAATAATCCCTTCGTGGCGACCGAATTCAGAGTTGCGCTCCGGGAAATTGCCGATAAGACCGGCATCTCGCGCATGGCGGTTTCCCTCGCGTTGCGGGGCAAGTCCGGCGTTTCCGACGCGACGCGCAAGAGGGTCCTGAAGGTAGCCAAGGAATTGGGGTACGAACCCGATCCCGATGTCGCGAGATTGCTTTCCCACATCCGCGTCAAGAAACCCACCAGCACGAAAGCCAGCCTGGCGCTGTTGACCTCGGGCACGAAAAAGCAGGACTGGAAACTCTACCCGACGGAACGCAAATACGTCGAGGGCACTCTCGCCCGCGGCAAGGAGTACGGTTATCACATCGAAGAATTCTGGATCAACGAGCCGGAGATGACGCTCTCCCGTCTCAGCAACATCATCTGGAGCCGCGGAATCGAAGGTGTCATCATCGCCCCGCTTCAAAGCCGGCTCTCGGAGAAAGCGCCGCGCTCGGTTCGTCTCGATTACAATTTGTTCTCCGCTGTCGAAATCAGCGAAACGGTCGAGTGGCCCGATCTGGATCGCGCGGTCCACGATCAGTACACATCCATGCTCAAGGCGTTGGACGAGCTTTTCGAACTGAACTACCAGACGATCGGTCTTGTGCTCGAACAGGCGCTGGATCTCCGCGTCAACGGCAAATGGACCGCGGCCTACCTCCGCTATCGAAATCAGTGGGGCGCCAAGCGATTACCGCCGCCGTTGATCATGGACGTTCCACGGCAACCGGCGTTCGACCGCTGGTTCGATCGCTACCGTCCGAATGCGATCATCAGCGTGGATCGCTTCGGCCTGCATCTGCTCCAGGAACGCGGACTGGATATACCGGGGGAAGTTGGCTACGCCTCGCTGGACGTGGACGGGGATGAAAGCGAGTTTCCGAACGTGAGCGGGATCGACCAGAACTCGGAGATGGTCGGCGCCGCCGCGGTGGACATGCTGGTGGCGGCGATTCATCGCAGTCAGCGTGGCATACCGGTGTATCCCTTGCGGATCGAGGTGGAGGGTGCCTGGAAGGCGGGCAAGAGCACGAACGGGAAACGCGACGCGGCATCCTGACCCCGGCGTGGCCGCACGTCTCGAGGGCAGGCTTTACGTAAATCCGGACCGACTGTCGGCGATGTCTCCTGGTTTGATACAATCACAGGCAGAGTGAATTCTCCGACATGCCAGAACCCAGCCGGATTCATTGAGCCGGCCTTCTGAAAGAGGACATGCGTTAATGAATCGCAGGCTGAGACAAATGCATCGGCTGATCGTCCTGCTTGCCGGACTGATGCTCGCGTCGTGCAGCCGCAAGGAACTGCAACCCGCGCCAACCCCGCAACCGCAGCCCGCCCGCAAAATCCTGATGATGCATTACATGACGTGGTACACGACCCCGTCTGTCCGCGGAGAATGGAGCGGTCACTGGCGAGGCTTTCAATCCCAACATCACCCCGATCAAACGACCACGAATGGCCTGCCGGACATCTGGTCGAATTACCACCCATTGATCGGCCTGTACGATTCGGCTGACCCCGCCGTCCTCGAATGTCACCTCCTGCAGATGAAGCTGGCGGGCATCGACGGCGTGATCCCCGACTGGTATGGGATTGGCCAGACCGCCGATTACCCGGACGTTCACAAGGCGACGTGCGCGCTGTTCGACGCCTGCGGGAAATTCGGGATGAAGTTCGCCGCATGCTACGAGGATCGCTCGATCCAGCTCATGGTCGATTGGAAGAAACTCGCGCCGGGCGACATCACCAACCACCTAGCCCAGACCATACAATGGATGCAGAAGGAATGGTTCACGAAACCGCAGTATCTCCAATACCGAAGCCGCCCGCTCTTCCTCAACTTCGGCCCGATCTATCTCACCAATCGCGCCGTGTGGGATGCGGCCTTTGAGACCATCCCGACCCGCCCCTCCTTCTACGCGCTCCACCATATCTGGAAACAGGCCGGCGCCGACGGTGGATTCATCTGGGTCCACCGCGATCCGTGGGAAGGCACGCCGACCGAGGCCCGCATCCGCCAGCGTATCCACGAGGTCTTCACCTATTTCTCCACGAACGCCAACGAGGTCATCGTCTCCGCCTATCCCGGCTTCGACGATGTGTACGAGCAGCACCAGCCACCCCTCGCGTATCGCGATGGCAAAACGCTTCGGGAAACATTGGAGGTCGGCAGCGAAGGTCCGTGGCCGCTGATTCAGTTGATCACGTGGAACGATTACGGCGAGGGCACCATGATCGAGCCCACGCACGAGTTTGGCTACACGTTCCTCGACGTCATTCAGCAGGTCCGGCGCAACGAACTCGGCCCGTCATTCACGTTCACCGCCGATGACCTGCGCCTGCCCGCCCGGCTCTACGCGCTCCGCAAAAAGGGGACTGTCCCAGCCGCGGAGCTCGACGTGATTTCCGATCTGCTCAACAACGGCGACTGCCAGCAGGGCCGCCAAAAGCTCGACGCCCTCCAGAAGAGCCCATGAAAGGTTTTGAAGACCGTGCCCAATCCACTTCCCAAAGGCACGCACGGCAAATCCGGAATAATGAGTTCAGTCGTCAGCACCGTGTAGTAAGCAAACACTCATAAGGCTCAGTCGGTGCGTGTTTCTGCGGAGCCAGCACTGCAGAACCACTGGCTTCGAGACTTGGTGAGGCAGCCAAACATCGGTTGTCACCCATCGTGACCGGATGCGTCAAATCGTGATAAGCACCCGTTGCGTCAGGCCCTTCGGACGTTCTGGATTTGGACCCTGTTGATGACCCGCGCGACCAGACGAATGGAGAAACCATGCCCGGCACCCAGACCTCAGGGACGGCCACGGTAGATCCGGGTGGCCCGTTGGAAGGTTGTGGGTATAATGTGTGACCATGTTTCGATGTTTTTGGGGTTGGTTGTTCCTGTTACTGGCGCCGGCTGCGGTGTTTGGTGGCGATAACAGTTTGCTGAGTGAGTATACGATCCGCCGATGGGCGGTGGAAGACGGCCTGCCGGAAGCGACCATCACCACCGTGCAGCAACTGCAGGACGGCTATCTGTGGTGCACGACACCCCGCCACGTGGTGCGGTTTGACGGCGTTCGGTTTGTCGTCGTGGGAACCGCGCAGGACGGTGGAGCGTTGCCGGGGCTGGCGGCGGGCGTGTATCAGGACGTGCATGGCACCTTGTGGTGGTATGGCTCGGCGGGCGCACTGCGTTGCGAGTCCAACCGTTGGTTGCCGATCGGCACTCCGGGACTGCTGGCGCTCGGCGAAATCGACAACCAACTGTGGGCGGCGACCACGACTGGCATGCGGTGGTGGGATGGAAACGCGTTCCACGGGGGAGGTACGGAACCGGTCGTGACGGCGGACGTGGATGCGCGTGGACGCTTCTGGTTGGCCGTCGGAGGCAAACTGGCGTCCTTCGACGACGGCAAGCTGCGAATGACGGATCTCCCCAAGGGCGATGTTTCCCAGGTTTCCGTTAGTCCGTCGGGAGAATTTTGGGTTCAGACGTCCAGCGAACTCTATCGCCGTCAACCGGGAGGCTGGCGATCCATACCTTTGCCGGCGCCCGAGCGTCAAGTGACGTCGTTGTTGGTGGAGGATGATGGAACATTGTGGCTGGGAACGACGCACGCCCTGTACCGGCGTCAAAACGAGAACTGGAGTGAGTTGACGGCCCGCGAAGGGTTGTTTCCCTGGGATATCCGATCTTTGGCACCGGATCGTGAAGGCAATGTGTGGGTCGGGACGAGCGGCGGTCTGGTCCGGCTGAGGCGCAAGTCTTTGACCGTGGTGCGGACCGGGCGTCCTCACGGAAGCGAAACCGTGACGGCGTTCCTGGCGGAATCGGCCACAAACGTCTGGGAAGGCGTGCCCGACGGCGGGTTGCTGGCCGGGCCACCCGGTAACCTGCGACCGGTCTCGCTCGGAAAGGCACTGGAAGACATGACGGTCTCGGCTCTGTGCCGTGGGCGCGAGGGATCCTTATGGGTGGGAACGCAGGCGGATGGGCTATGGCGATGTGGGGCCAATGGTTCGGCGACGGCCGTCCCCAGTGAGTCGTCTGCCGCGCAAGGAATCAGCTCGCTGCTCGAGGATCGCCGCGGGCGGTTATGGGCGGGGACCTGGGGCGGACTGCTCACCCTCGATGCGACGGGAGCATTGGTGCCCACCAATGTCGTGTCGACGGCCGATACGGTCCATGCGTTGTACGAGGATCGAGCCAGTCGGGTTTGGGTCGGGTTCCAAACCTTGGGATTGGTATGCGTGTCGCCAGATGGCACGGTGCGACGATACCGGAGGGCGGATGGCCTTCCCGGGGACTCGGTGCGCACCGTTTTGGAAGACAGCGAGGGCAAGCTGTGGGTTGGAACAACGAGCGGCTTGGGGTGCTGGGCGGACGGGCGATGGCACACCTTCACCACGATGAACGGGTTGGTCGACAACGTGATCGTGCAACTCGTGCAAGACAGTGACGGCTATCTTTGGCTCGGCACACCCAAGGGGATTATGCGCATTCGGATGTCTGAGTTCGCTGACGTCTCAGCGGGACGAAAGGTGGTCCTGGCGACCCGGTCGTTCGGCGCCGGCGCCGGCATGGCCGCCACGGAGTGCAGCGGCGGTATGGGAGCGTTACCGGCGCGCACGGGGGACGGTCGTCTATGGTTTCCGACGGTCGACGGTTTGGTGGTCGTCGATCCGAGACATCTTCGACCCGAGGTCGCCAAGCCCGAGGTGTACATTGAAGAGATCGACGCAGGTGGTCAAAGTGTGTACCGGTCACCGGTCGCGACGGCCACGCCGCCGTTGCATATCGAGTTGCAGCGCGGTGTGCGCGAACTGGAGGTTCAGGTCACGACGCCGGTGCTTTCCTCGCCCGAGCGCGCCAATTTCAAGTACAGGCTGGAGGGGCGGGATAAGGATTGGTCACGGGCAACAACCGAGCGTTTCGTGCGGTACGATCGTTTGGCCCCCGGGACCTACCGCTTCCACGCCGAAGCGCGGGACCGCGATGGTGATTGGAATTGGTCGAATCAATCCGTGGCCATCACCGTGGTGCCTTTCGTCTGGGAGACGACCTGGTTTCGCGCGGGGGCCGTTTCGTTCGGACTCCTCGGGGTGGTGCTCCTCATGCACCTGATGGAACGTCGGCGTACGGCTGATGAACTGGATGAATTGAAGCGTCGCTATGCGATCGAACGGGAGCGTACCCGGATCGCCCGCGACATTCACGACGACGTGGGTGCGGGACTGACGGAGGTGGCCATGCTCAGCGAACTGGCCCGCGAGGACGCCGGGCCGACGGGTGAGGTAAGCGATCATCTCGATCGCATTTTCCGCCGTGCCCGGGACATCACCAGATCCCTGGATGAGATCGTGTGGGCGATCAATCCAGCCAACGACACCATGGAGAGTTTCGTGTTGTATGTCAGCGAGTTCGCCCAGGGATTTCTGGCAACAGCCGGTCTGGTCTGCCGACTGGAATTGCCGGCAAATCTGCCGTCCCGCACCATGAGCACGAATGTACGGCATCATTTGTGTCTGGCGATCCGGGAAGCACTGCACAACGTCGTGAAACATGCCGACGCCAGTGAAGTACACTTGCGCATCGAACCGGTGAGCCACCAACTTCGGATCATCATCCGGGACAATGGACGCGGATTCGTGACCGAAGCGGAGCCCGGGGTCGGGACGGGCCACGATGGGCTGACGAACCTGAGCAACCGAATGACAGAAATCGGGGGCATGGTGGTGTACCATAGTGAACCGGGACGGGGAACAGAGGTCGTATTGTCAGTCGAATTGGCCCAGGCCGGAACTTCCGTCGAGGCTCATCCGTGAGGAGAACACCCAGTGATTGATGTCGCCATTGTCGAAGATGATGTTCGCGTCCGGCGAACGCTGGCCGGTATCATCCGCCGGGATTCGAAGTGTTCCTGCTCGGGAGAATACGGGTCCGCCGAAGAAGCGCTCCGCCGCATCCCGGAACATCCGCCGGGTATCGTGCTGATGGATATCGATCTTCCCGGTATCAACGGCGTCGAATGTGTTCGCCAATTGGCGGAGACGGTGCCGGGAATTCAGATCCTGATGTTGACGGTCTACAATGATACCAACCTGATCTTTAGCGCTTTGTCAGCGGGCGCCGTCGGGTATTTGCTCAAGCCCGTCCGCGCGGCGCAACTCATGGCCGCGATTCACGACGTTTACGGCGGGGGCGCGCCAATGACCAGCAGTATCGCCCGGAAGGTGGTGCAGGCCTTTCAAAAGGCTGCGCCCGGCGGCCGCGAGATGGAGAAGTTGTCCCCGCGCGAACTGGAAGTGCTCGACCTGCTGTCGCAGGGGTACCTGTACAAGGAAATCGCCGACCGCGCCGGGGTAACGTATGCAACGATTCGTACGCACATCGAGCGCATCTACCACAAACTCCATGTGCGGTCGAGGTCGCAAGCCGTCGCGCGGTACCTCTCTCGCTAACAGACCGCCCCGGGTAACCATCGGTAGTTTTACCGACTGGTGACGGCACTTCTCGTGCTCTACTGTGATTGTGCTGCGGATATCACCCTGCTGCGGCTTGGTGTCAAATGACACACTCCAAGGAGAAACCGGTAGCGTCGTTTGTCTGCCTGCCCGTGCTGGCAGTATTTGTCGTGCTCTTTTACTATCAGTGGCTCAGCGGGTCCTTCTACGTCTGGGAGGACTTGCTGCACTGGTACTATCCCTCGGCGAATTACTTCTGTACGTCGCTGGCGAAGGGCCGTTTCCCCTTGTGGTTACCCGGGGTGTTCGACGGGGTTCCTTACTATACCGACATCGAATCGTCCGTGTTCTATCCACCCCTCTGGTTAATGGTCCCATTTGCACACGGGCAGACCCTGTCGTGGTTGGTGTATCAGTGGTACATGGTGTTGCACATCTTCCTCGGCGTCCTCTTTATGTTCCTGTATCTTCGCAACCGCCGTCTCAACTCATGGTCCTGTCTTCTGGGGACATCGATCTTCTGCTTCTCCGGGTTCGCCTCGTTGCACATCATTCATTTTCCGATGCTCCAAGTCTATGCCTGGCTGCCCCTACAGTTGCTGCTGGTGGACAAGGCGGTGGAAACCGGCTGCGCGCGATTCTACGCCTGGCTGACGGTGGTGATCCTGCTGTCGTTTCTCGCCGGGTTTCCTCAGACAACATTCTACGACTCGCTACTGGTGGTCGCGTATTGGATATACACGCGCTATCGCCGGAGTGCCGCCAGTGCGGACAACGACTCTCCCCCTGGTCTCAGGGAGGTTGGCCGGGAAGGATTGCGAATTGCCGGGGTGTACGTCTCCGTATTGTTGCTGGCAGCCTTCATGGCATTACCCACGCTGGAGCATTGGCGACTCAGTGTCCGCCACGACATCAAGTTCGAGGGGATGGCGATCCAGTCAATGCCGCCGTATTACCTGGTCGCTCTCGCCGTTCCAAAGTTCTTCGGATGTTTCAACGATCTTCTCATTGGGGAACGCTTTTGGGGAGCGGATCCGTCGCAACAGGACGTCACCATTGCGAAAGCGCCGGGTTATTGGCAGTACTGGGAATTTGGGGCATACGCCGGCCAGATATCATTGTTGGCCATCCTGGTGTTCCTGTATCATCGAAAGGAGACCCGCAACACACCGGTCCGGTTCTTTCTCGTCGCCGCCGGTCTCGCAATTTGGTTTATGCTCGGGCGACACGGCGGGCTGTACACCGTCCTCTACTACGCGCTGCCGGGTGTGTCGATGTTTCGTGGCCCGTCGCGCATGTCGGGTGTATTCGATTTCGCCGCCGCGGTCCTGGCCGCGTATCTCCTCGAATCTGCGCTCGCCCGGCAGATCCCGCGGCTGGGGAAGGCATTGCGGACCGGGCTTGTGCTGATTGTCGCCGGCACGTTCGTCTTCCTTATCTTCGGGCGGATGCTGTTCCCGCTGATGCGGGTGGGGTCACGTGCGTCCTTTGCCACCAAGCACATCGAGATCTCCATCGTATTGGCGGGCTCGCTGGCCATTTGCATTTACGCGATTCAATTCCTCAGAGCGCCATGGGTTCGCCAACTGGCCTGTGGGACCGTCGTGCTGTTCACCTTCAACGACCTGTTTCATGCGCACAACCTTTTCTACCGGGGAATGACCAACCCGGACGAGTACTTCGCCAAGAGCATGGGGATCATCCAGGATTACGAACATGCGGTGCGCAACCTGGGGCCGATGCGGTTTACTCAAATGATGTCGGGTCAGTATGCCGAAATCCTGTTGGACGCAGACACACCCTTGATGGAACCGGGATTGGAGACCCACCGCGGGTATCTGAATTTTCAACCTCACGGGGTTGCCATGCTGGCCGGGATCACCAACATTCACACGCGGCTCGATCTCCAAAACGTCGCCTTCGTGGCCCGGGTATTTCCCAATAGTCGGTCCATGAAATGGGAGATACGCACCAACGCGTTGCCGCGACTCGCCTTTTACACCGATATCCGTCGCTACCAAACAGAGCAGGACATCTCTGACGACCTGCAGGACGGCAAGCTCGACTACCATAAGACGGTCCCGGTGCTGGATCGTGAACTGGGCGGCTGTCTCAATACAGCGACGCCCACAAATGAAGTCCAGCCGTTCTGCCTTACCATCCGGTCCATCTCGCCGGAATACTACGTTGTCAATTACACGGTCAAAACCCCCGGTCTTCTTGTGGTAAACGAAACCTACTTTCCTGGCTGGGAAGTGACCGATCAACACGGGACCCCCTGCACCGTGATCCACGCATTCCTGGCGTTTAAGGGCGTGGTGATCCCCAGGGCGGGGGTGGGTCAATTGACCTTTCGCTTCCGTCCGCGCAGCCTTCGTACGGGCGGCGCAATTAGCGCCGTCTCGCTTCTGCTCCTCGGGTTTGTTTATACCGCGCTGATCCGCCGGGAACGCCGAGGCAGTTCCCCACCGGCACCGTCTGCGCCGCCAGAACAAAGGATCGTTGAACCGCAATCTGTTTGAACGACGCCATGCACAATCACGAATACGACAATATGGCGCGGCTGGAGGACACGCATTGGTGGTATGTCGGAATGGCCGGGATCGCCGCGGACTGGCTGCGTCGATTACCCGGATTCTCGCCGTCGGAAAGAGTGCTCGATGCCGGCTGTGGCACGGGTGGTGCCTGCCGATGGCTGGAGAACTTCGGTCGCGTGTATGGCCTGGACCGACACCCGTTGGCACTGCGCCATGCCGGGGCCAAGGGGGCCCAATGCGTGGTGCAGGGAGACGTGCAGGCGTTGCCCTTCGCGAATGCGAGCTTTGGCCTGCTGACGTCGTTCGATGTCCTGTACCACACGGACGTTGTCTCCGATTGGGGCGCGTTGCGAGAGTTTGCCCGCGTCTTGCGTCCGGGAGGTTGGCTGCTGCTGCGATTGCCGGCGTACAACTGGCTGCGAGGCGCCCACGACCGCCAGGTGCAAACCCGCCACCGCTATACCAATCGGGAGGTCTCCGCAAAACTGCGATCTGTCGGACTGCAGCCGGTGCGGGTGACCTATGTGAACTCGTTGTTGCTGGCGCCGGCCATCATCTGGCGCCTGCTCCAACAGATCGCCAACAGCCAGCCAGCCAGCGATCTGTGGCTGCCACCTCGCCCGATAAACCGCTTCCTGAAGTTGATTCTACGGGTCGAGAGGGCGTGGTTGCGGTGGTTCAACCTGCCGGCGGGGCTCGGCGTCCTGGCGCTGGCCCGAAAGGAGACGCCGTGAGGTTGCGGTCGGTCACAGCCTTTTTCCCGGCCTACAACGATGGCGGCACCATCGGCAGCATGGTGATTCTGGCGGTGCAGACACTGCCAAAGGTGACGGACGATTTTGAAGTGATCATTGTCAACGATGGCAGTCGCGATCACACGGCCGATGTTGCTGCGGAACTGGCTCGTCTCTATCCGCAAGTACGGTTGGTTCAACATGACCGCAACCACGGCTACGGCGCCGCCCTGCGATCCGGCTTTGCCCATGCGACGAAGGATTGGATCTTCTACACGGATGGCGATGCCCAGTACGACCCGCGCGAGTTGGTGAATCTCGCCGCCGCGGCTCGAGACGACATCGATATTATCAACGGCTACAAGGTTGTTCGCCACGATCCGTTTTATCGGGTCGTCATCGGCCAACTCTACCATTACATCGTCAGCGCCGCATTTGGCCTGCGTCTCCGGGACGTGGATTGCGATTTCCGCCTGATCCGCCGCAGTGTGTTTGATCGGGTGCGTCTGGACTCCGTATCGGGCGTGATCTGTGTGGAGATGGTGAAGAAATTTCAGGATGCGGGATGCCGCTTCGTTGAAGTGCCGGTCCGCCACTACCACCGTAGTTACGGACCCAGTCAGTTCTTTCGATTCGGACGACTGTGTCGGGTCGCCATCCATCTCGTTCGGTTGTGGTGGCGGCTGGTCGTTCGGCGCGGACAACGCGAACAAGGGCTGAGCCGGCCCGTGGCGGAGTCGCGGAACGCATGAACGGCACCGACATTACCCAACATTTTCGCGGACAGCCGGTGCTTGTGACCGGTGGCCTTGGATTCATCGGCAGCAATCTTGCGCGGCGATTGGTCGACCTCGGAGCCCGCGTCACGGTGCTCGACGCGCTGGTGCCCAGGTTCGGCGGCAATCGGTTCAATCTTCATGGTTACGAGGGGCTCCTTCGCGTGCACACAGGGGACCTGCGCGATGCGCGTGTCGTCGGGCAGATCCTGCCGCAGCAGGCGTTCCTCTTCAATCTGGCCGGTCAGGTGAGCCATCTCGATTCGATGGAAGATCCCCTCACGGATCTGGAAATCAATTGCAGCAGCCAACTCCGACTGTTGGAGGCTTGTCGTCGACTGAATCCTGACGTGCGTATTGTCTATGCCAGTACCCGGCAAGTCTACGGTCGGCCACAATCCCTGCCTGTTTCAGAGGATCACCCGCTGGCACCTGTCGATGTCAATGGCATCCACAAGTTGGCTGCCGGTTGTTACCACCTTCTCTATCACCAAGTGTACGGATTGCGCTCGACCTCCTTGCGTTTGACCAATACCTACGGTCCTCGAATGCGCGTGGCCGACAGCCGTCAGACCTTTCTGGGATTGTGGCTCCGGCGCGTGATAGAGGGGGAGGAATTCCTTATTTTCGGAACCGGTTGCCAGAAGCGTGATTTCAACTACGTCGACGACGTGGTGGAGGCAATGTTGCGGACAGCGATCGCCCCCGCAACGGAAGGCCAGGTGTACAACCTGGGTGGGCAAGAGATCGTTTCTCTGCTTGAGGTGGCGAAGCTGCTCGTTGAGCTTCACGGAGCTGGCTCCTATCGAGTCGTCCCGTTTCCGACCGACCGCGAACGGATCGACATCGGCGATTACGCCGGCGATTTTGCCAGGTTCAAGACCGCCGTGGGATGGGAGCCCGGCGTCCCACTGCGCAGCGGCCTGGAGCGCACGATCAATTATTACGAACAGAATCGGAAGTACTACTGGTGAATGCTCCGCAGACCAACCCCGCCGGCTTCGTCCGGGCGTACCGCGCCGAAATCGATGCCGCCATCGCGCGCGTGCTGGACTCGGGGCGTTATATCCTCGGCCCCGAGGTGGCCGCATTCGAACAGGAATTCGCCGCGTTTCTCAACGTTCCCCACGCGATTGGGGTGGCTTCCGGTACCGAAGCGCTGTGGCTGGCGCTCCAGTCACTGGACCTGTCGGCCGGTGATGAAGTCATCACGGTCTCGTGGACCGCGACGGCCACCGTGGCGGCCATCGTCGCCACCGGCGCGACACCGGTGTTCGTGGACGTCTGCAACGACGATCTGACCATGGACCCGGCGCAACTTTCCGCCGCGCTCTCCACACGAACACGCGCGATCGTGCCAGTGCATTTGTACGGTCAGTCCGCGCGAATGACCGACATCGCCCTTATTGCCACGGAGGCAGGGGTGCCGGTGATCGAAGACGCCGCGCAGGCCCACGGAGCACGGTGCGCCGGTCGTCCTGTCGGAACGTGGGGACGAGCAGGCGCGTTCAGTTTTTATCCGACCAAAAACCTGGGCGGCCTCGGCGATGGCGGCGCCATTGTGACGACGGACGCCGGTCTGGCCGAGCAGGTACGCTTGCGGCGGGAGTATGGCTGGCGGCAACGTTTCGTCAGCGAGCGCCATGGTTGGAACAGCCGTCTCGACGAGATTCAGGCGGCGATTCTACGCGTGCACCTGCGACATCTGCTGGCCGAAAACGCCGCGCGGGATGCGATAGCCGAGACCTACGACCGCACGCTCGCCGGCGCCCGGCTCACGGTGCCTCCGCGGTTCGCGGGACGTTCCACGGTTCACCATCAATACGTCATCCGCTGCAACCGTCGGGACCAACTACAGAATCGCCTCGCCTCGCAAGGTGTCCCCACGGCGATCCACTATCCCGTGCCCGTACATCTCCAGCCCGCCTATCAGCGCTTTGGACGGGGCGCCGGCTCCCTGCCCGTTACCGAACAATCGGCGCAAGAAGTTCTTTCTCTGTTGATCCATCCTCACATGACCATCGCCGAGGCAGAGGTGGTTGGTGAATTGGTAAGCGCGACCCTCAGTGGATAGGTTTCAGCCTGCGCCGCCAAGCCACCGAGCGCTGCCGGGTGTTGTCCTTACTTTAAATAAAGCCTCCGAGGAGGTGTCAATCTGCCCCATTGGCGTCACGGATGGACCCGACTGCTCGAACTGTGAATTTGTTTGGATGACAATTCGTCCGATGCTGCGACCATGAGTCCTTGGAAATCATCTCTCGTGTCCGCGCTGATGCCGACCGCGCTGTGGTCGCTCTTCCTGCCACGTTCCACGCAGACACCGCAACATCGTTGCCGGCAGGCGCGCCAAGAACTCGACGCGCTCGAACCGAGATGATATAAAGCCTCAAAACCCATGCCCAATCCACTTCCCAAACGCACGCTCGGCAAGTCCGGAATAAACGTCTCCGTCATCGGCACGGGTCTGTGGGCCGCCGGCGGCCAGTGGGGTCCAACCGACGACCCCAAAGCCCTGCGCGCGATCGATGCGTCCCTCGACGCAGGGATCACGTTTTTCGATACCGCCGATGTCTACGGCGACGGTCACAGCGAGGAGCTCCTCGGCAAAGCCATGCGTGGTCGCCGCGACCGATTCATCGTCGCGACCAAAATCGGTTGGACCGGCTACGACGGAAAGAACAACCGCTCGCAATACCAGACCGTCGACCAGCTTGTCGCCGGCGTGGAAACGAGTCTGCGCCGATTGCAGACCGATCACGTCGACCTCATCCAAAATCACATTCACTACCGCGAGCCAAACACCGACGTCTTCCTCGCCGGGTTCGAGCGCCTGCGCCGCGACGGCAAGGTGCGAGCCTGGGGCCTGAGCTCGAGCAACTTCGATTTCATCAAGGATTTCAACTCCAACGGTCTCTGCGCCACGCTGCAGATCGATTACAGCATCCTCAATCGGACCGCCGAGCACGAAATCTTTCCGTACTGTCAACAGAACAACATCGGCATAATCGTTCGCGGCGCGCTCGCAATGGGAATCCTCAGCGGCAAGTTCGCTCCCGAAACGCGATTCGCCGACACCGATTTCCGCAGGAGCTGGCACGAAAATAGGGAGGAGCGTCAGGTCTTCCTCGACGACCTCGACAAGGTCACGCGCTTGCAGCCTCTCGCTCGCAATCGCACCCTGTCTCAACTGGCCTTGCGCTTCGTCATCGATCACCCGGCCGTCACGACCGTCATCCCCGGCGCCCGTTCTCCGGAACAGGTCGCGGACAATGTTCAGGCCGGCTTGCTCAAACCGTTGACGAAATCCGAGATGCAAACGATCAACGCCATCACGCCTCCGGGCGGCGGCCGCAAGATCTGGCCCGCTTGAACGCCCGGCTCACTCCGCTATCGGTAATGGCTCACCCAATTGAATTCTCCGCGATCCCATGACTGCGTGATCTGTCGGCACTCGGGGAATAATGCTTCCTGCTCCGCCACGCTCAACGGCGGCGGCTGGCTCTTCACAATCCGCACCGTCTGCTCCAGTTGCGCGATGCTGTCGCACCCGATCACCAGTGAATCCACCGGCACATTCAAACTGTACCGCAGATACGGCTCGATCGACGCCGCGTGCTTTACCCGTCCCGCGCCGAACACCTTCATCCCCATCGCCGCCATCCCGCGCTGTCGCGCCAGCGGCAGCACCGTGTCCGCATAACTGTACCCGTACGCCAGGTTGAACAATCCCACCGGGCACAGCACCGCGTCGAACGCGTACTCGCCGAGAATCTTCTCCATGTTCGGCCGATACCAATGCCCCGATACGCCCACAAATCGCACATGCCCTGCTGACCGATACTCCTCGATCGCCCGCAACACGCCGTCCGGCCCCACCACCTTCTGATAATCCTCTTCATTATCCAGACCGTGCACGAACATCAAGTCCACCCGATTCATTCCCAGCCGTTGCAGCGAAATGTCCATCTGCCGTCGCGCGCCCTCGCGGCTCCGTTCCGTGATCTTCGTCGACACAAACACCGGCCGACCAACCCCGTGCAACGCCACGCCCAGTCGTCGCTCGCTCTCTCCGCCACCATACATATGAGCCGTGTCGAATGTGTTCACGCCCAACTCGACGGCGCGCTGGATCAACTCCACCGCATCCGCCTCCGGCACGCACGTGTCCCACTTCACGCCGCCGAGGGTCAACACGCTCGCCTGCCACCCCGTTTTCCCCAACGCCCGCGTCGGCATTGGCCCCGTCAACCGCTCATCCGCCGCCGCAGTCGCCTCGACAACACCCGCTATCCGCTTTTCCGACATCTCAATCATATCCACAAATATAACCAACCTCATCCCCCACCCACAAGCCCACCCGGGAAAGTTCTTTGACGCGAGCACCTGTCCTTTGGATAATGCTTGCGTGCTCAATATCCGCAATTCCGCCAAGGCCATCATCATCTGTGAGGACCGTCTCTTGCTCATCCGCAACAAAGACGCCGATGGCGATTGGTTCAGCCTCCCCGGCGGCGGACAACATCACGGCGAGACTCTCCACGATGCCCTCCGGCGCGAATGCCTCGAGGAAATTGGCGTCCACGTCGATGTCGGCGAACTCCGACTCGTTCGCGAATACATCGGCAAACACCACGAGTTCGCCGCGCACGACGGCGATGTCCATCAGGTCGAGTTCATGTTCGAATGCCGGATCGATCCCTCCGTCACGCCCGTCACCGGCCAAACCCCCGACACCCAGCAGACCGGCATCGCCTGGATTTCGTTGGGTCAGCTCCCCGACTGCAATGTCTTCCCGAGGGCCATTCGCGAGGTCCTCAAGAACGGTCTCTTTGTCGCCGCACCCCACTACCTGGGCGACGTAAACTGATCGCCCGACGCCGCCCATCCGCCCGGCCCTCATCCCGCGCCGTCGCGTTTCTCCATCGGGAACCCTTCGGCCGCCCGATCTTGAGAACGCCGGCGGTCAATTGCCTCGTCTGCAATTCTTGTGGACAAAGACGGGCCGTACTGGTGAAATCGCGCCGAGGTTCACAGGAGATACGATCACAACGGCGACGGCAGATCGTCCCAGCGAAAGCGATCGACATGAGAATATTCTCTCGAATTGTTGCCCATGCCTTCCTGATTACAGCGAGCCTGCTGCTTGCCGCCTGTGGCAGGCACTCGTTCGTGCTCCCGCCACCGGAAGTTCTGGTCGTCCCGGCGGAACGGCGCGACGTGACGATCACGAAAGAGTGGGTCGGATCTCTCGACGGTCTCGTGAACGCGCAGATCCGTGCCCAGGCGGGCGGTTATCTTCTCTCCCAAGATTACCAGGAAGGTCAGTCGGTCCATAAGGGCGATCTGTTGTTTCAGATCGATCCGCGGACGTTTCAAGCAACCTACGACCAAGTCAAAGCCAACTACGACAAAACGGAAATGGACGTCAAGCGCTACACACCGCTCGCCGCGCAGGACGCGATCAGCCGTCAGGAACTCGACGATGCCGTCCAGTCCGAGTTGCAGGCCAAAGCCCAACTCGAGAGCGCGCAACTGAATCTGGATTTTACCCGGATCACCTCGCCCATTGATGGAATCGCCGGGGCCGCAACCGCGCAAATCGGCGATTTGGTCGGACCCAGCAGCGGGAACCTGACCACTGTTTCCACCGTCGACCCCATCAAGGCCTACCTTTACCCGAGCGAGCAGGAGTACCTCCACTTCATTGCGCAATATCCCGAGAAGGCAGGACGACTCGCACGGGTTCATACCGCCGATTTCCTGTTGGTGCTGGCCGATGGTCGACTGTATCCGCAGGGAGGTCAGTTCTACGCGCTGGACCGCCAGGTCGATCCGCAGACCGGGACGATACGATTGACCGTATTATTTCCCAATCCCGATCACATTCTTCGGCCCGGCCAGTTCGCCCGCGTGCGTCTTCACGTTGTCCAGCCGAACGCGCTGGTCGTGCCGCAACGCTCCGTCAGCGAAGTGCAGGGCAGCTATCAGGTCGCCGTGGTGGACAATGACAACAAAACCTTCTTTCACACGGTTGCTGTTGGCGAGCGGACGGGTTTCTGGTGGGTCATTACCGACGGGCTGAAGACGGGCGACCGCGTCATCGTCGAGGGCATCCAGAAGGTGCGGGACGGTACCGTCGTGGTCCCCAAAGCGTTTGTGGAATCGTCGGAAGTGCCGTCGGCTCCGGTGGGTGACGCCGAAGTCCGGTGACTTCATGTCCCGTTTCTTCATCAACCGTCCCATTGTGGCGATGGTCATCTCCATCGTCACCCTGATCCTTGGGAGCCTGGCTCTCGTCCGTTTGCCCGTCGCGCTGTTTCCCAACATCACGCCACCGACCGTCGTCGTGAAAGCCACCAGCACCGGCGCCGATGCGCTCACGGTCGAGCAATCCGTGGCGACCCCCATCGAGCAACAGATGAGCGGCGTGGATAACATGAACTACATGTACTCCATCAACGCCAACAATGGCTCCATGGCGCTGACGGTGTGTTTCGACGAAAAGAGCGACCCGAATACCGACCAAGTCCTCACCCAAATGCGCCAGCGCCAGGCGGCCGCCCAGCTTCCGTCCGACGTCAACGCTCTCGGCGTCACGGTGAGGAAATCCACTTCCGCGCCCCTGTTGTTGTTTTCCCTGTACTCATCCGACAGCACGCGTGACGCGCAGTTCCTGGCCAACTACGCATATATCAATATCAACGACCAGCTCGTCCGCGTGCCCGGCATTGCCAGCGTCACGGTGTTCGGGGCCGGACAATACGCCATGCGGTTGTGGGTCAAGCCCGACCGACTGTCGAAACTCAACATCACGATCCCCGAAATTGTCCGGGCCGTCCAACAGCAGAATGCCGTGGAACCACTCGGGCAAACCGGCGGCGAACCGGTCCCGCCGGGCCAGGATCGTACGTCTGCCGTCCGTACGCAGGGACGCCTCGTCACGCCCGAACAGTTCGGTGAGATCGTCGTGCGCGCAGCTTCGGACGGCGCCATCGTGCGCCTGCGGGACGTAGCCCGTGTCGAGTTCGGCGCCCAGGTCTACAACGTCAAAGGCCGGTTCAACGGCAAACCAAGCGCCGTCGTCGCCGTGTATCAAACGCCCGGCTCGAACGCGTTGGAAGCGGCCGCCGGAGCCAAACACTTGATGGCGGAACTGAAGAAGCGATTTCCGACGGGCGTGGATTACGTCGTGTCGCTGGATACCACCAAGGCCGTGACGGAAGGCATTGATGAGATTGTCCAGACACTGGTCGAAGCGCTGGTCCTGGTGATCCTGGTGGTCTACCTGTTTCTGC